>CALXHB010000105.1 GCA_944387995.1 uncultured Clostridia bacterium
AGGACGAGCACCGCCGCATCAACCACCGGCTCGGCAAAGTGGAGGAGACGATCGGGGAGATTAACCGGCTGACCTTATCGGTGCAGTCGCTGGCGGAGAGCGTCCAGCGGATGTGTAAAGAGCAGGAGCGGCAGTCAGAGCGGCTACAGACACTTGAAGACAGAGATGGGGACAATTGGCGGGCGCTGATGAAATATCTGCTGACCGGCATTGCCGGGGCGCTGGCGGGGTTTATCGCGTCGTGGTTAGGAGGAGGCATGATGTTATGACGATTAACTGGGAAGTAAGAGTTAAAAATAAAACCTTTTGGGTGACGATCATCCCGGCGGTGCTGCTGCTCGTGCAGGTGGTGGCGGCGGTGTTTGGGTTCACCCTTGACCTCGGCGATCTGGGCAACCGGCTCATTGATGTGGTCAACGCGGTGTTCGCGGTGCTGGTGATTCTGGGGGTGGTTAACGACCCTACCACGGCAGGGACAAGCGACAGCGTACAGGCACTCAGCTATAAGCGACCGAAGGAGGACGGGGCAAACGATGCTTAAGGGGATTGACGTAAGCCACCATCAGGGGGAAATCGACTGGGGCAAGGTTAAGGCGGATTTTGCACTCATTCGCGCCGGGTATGGCAAGTACGCCTGGCAGGAAGACCCGTGCTTTGAGGACAACATCAAAGGGGCGTATAACGCCGATATCCCCGTCGGGGTGTACTGGTACAGCTACGCGGGGGATGTGGAGAGCGCAAAGCAGGAGGCGGAGGTCTGCCTGCAGGTGATCGAGCCTTACCGCGATAAAATCACCCTGCCAGTCTTTTTCGACCAGGAGTATGAACCGGCCATCAAGGCGGCGAGCTTTTCGACCCGCACCCGGTGCTGTACCGCTTTTATCGCGGCGGTAGAGGCGGCGGGGTACAGGGCCGGGCTGTACGCAAGCAAGGATTGGCTGGACAACCGCATCGACGCGAAGGCCATACCGGAAAGCGCTGTCATCTGGGTGGCGCAGTATGCAAGCCGCTGCACCTACACCGGGCGGCACACCATCTGGCAGTATACATCTGACGGCAGTGTGGACGGCATCAAGGGCCGGGTCGACCTCAACCAGGCGTCGGACGACCTGCTCACTTCCACAGCGGATGGGTGGCAAAAGATCGCGGGCGGGTGGTATTGGTACGAGAATGGGAAGCCGGTTACCAACTGCTGGAGGAAAATCACCGGGGCATCTGGGGTGCCGTACTGGTACTATCTCGGCCCCGGTGGAGTGATGCTGAAAGGGATGCAGAAGATCGGGGAAGAGGTGTTCTTCTTCAACCCGTCGGCGGCATACGGCGTGCCGGAAGGGGCGTGTATCATTACCGACAGCCGGGGGAACGTTATCCGGACATAAAAATAAGCCCTCGGGGGATTCCCCGGGGGCTTGCTGCTGCTTATACCCCGCATACAGTGAGCGGCCGTTATAGTCCCCCGCGCTATCCGGAGTTACGGGGTATACAGTGCACAATGCCTGTACCTATATTATATCACACCCGCCCGGCGCAGTCAAACAGTTCGTCGGGGGGGTGATGCGGAGGGTGTTCGCCGGGCGGATGGAGGACGAGCACCGCCGCATCAACCACCGGCTCGGCAAAGTGGAGGAGACGATCGGGGAGATTAACCGGCTGACACTCAGTGTGCAGTCTCTGGCTGAATCGGTACAGCGGATGTGCAAGGAGCAGGAGCGGCAGTCGGAGCGGTTACAGACGCTCGAAGACAGAGACGGGGACAATTGGCGGGCGCTGATGAAATACCTGCTGACCGGCATCGCCGGTGCGCTGGCGGGGTTTATCGCGTCGTGGCTAGGAGGAGGCATGATGTTATGACGATTAACTGGGAAGTAAGAGTTAAAAATAAAACCTTTTGGCTGACGATTATCCCGGCGGTACTGCTGCTCGTGCAGGTGGTGGCGGCGGTGTTTGGGTTCACCCTTGACCTCGGCGATCTGGGCAACCGGCTCATTGATGTGGTCAACGCGGTGTTCGCCGTGCTGGTGATTCTGGGGGTTGTCAACGACCCGACGACCGCTGGCACGTCGGACAGCGTGCAGGCAATGACGTATAAGCGACCGAAGGAGGACGGGGCAAACGATGCTTAAAGGGATTGATGTTTCGCGGCATCAGGGAGAGATCGACTGGTCGAAGGTTAAGGCCGCCGGGGTGCAGTTCGCCATCATTCGGGCGGGGTACGGTAAATATGCCTATCAAGAAGACCCCTGCTTTACCGACAATATCGAAGGGGCGTATAATGCCGGGATCCCCGTAGGGGTATACTGGTACAGTTACGCCGACACGGCGGCGGAGGCGAGGCAGGAGGCGGAAGTCTGTCTGACAGTGATTAAGCCGTACAAGGATATGATTACACTGCCGGTCTTTTTTGACCAGGAATACGAACCGGCGATTCTGGCCGCCGGGAACAGCATCCGGACACAGTGCTGCGTGGCGTTTATCAGAGCCATAGAGGCGGCAGGGTACAAGGCCGGGCTTTACGGGAGCCAGGACTGGCTGGATAACAAGATCGACGACAGCCAGATTCCGGAGACGGCAACGGTATGGGTGGCGCAGTATGGCGATAAGTGCACCTATAAGGGACGGTACACCATCTGGCAGTATACCTCCAGCAGGAAGGTGAACGGGATCAGCGGGAACGTCGACATGAACGAGGCGGCGGACGATCTGGTACTGTCCACAGTGGATGGGTGGAACTACATCGGCGGCAAGTGGTACTGGTATGAGAACAGGAAGCCGGTGACCAATGCATGGCGGCGGATTGCCGGGGAGAGCGGCGTTAAATACTGGTATTATCTCGGCAAGGGAGGCGTCATGGCGACAGGGTGGATACAGGTAGGCGACGAGGTGTTTTACTGCAATCCGGAGGCGGCGTACGGTGTGCCGGAGGGCGCGTGTATCATTACCGACAGCCGGGGGAACGTTGTACGGGAACAAGCCAATTAAAGTCAATTCTGCAAGTTAAAAGCCGGGGCGGGTGCCTCGGCTTTCGTTATGCTTATTCTTTTTTGTACTCTTTACGGCTGTTATCGCTAGTTTGTATTGCTTCGGTTATTAAGCCGATTACTCTGGCATCTTCCAGGCATTTAATTTCATTTAGGTTTTATGGGAAGTTTAACTTTAGGATTTTATGCACTGCGTTGGTAACAAGTTGGTAACAAAATGGACGCTGAGGGCTGGAAATAGGGGAGTTCGCTGTTTTCCGATTGAAAGTTATGTGAAAATCGCGTGAAATTGGTCGCAATGCAGAAGTGACAGCTCTTTCCAGCCTCCACTGAAAACAATGGGTTAGGCGTAATCCAATGATAAAAATAAAGGGCAGCCGTTTCCAGCTGCCCTAGAGTGGTTATTTATTCAAATTGCAGGATAATTCCAACAACCGCCGAAAGGGCCAGATAGACCACCGGGTGGAAGTTTAACTTCTTGTTGATTTTCGGCAGGAACTTAATCAGCAGGTAAAGGACGACCGCTAGGATAATGGCCGGCCAGTTGAAGATTCCGGCGAACCCGTTGCTGTCCAGCAGCCCCAGATGGAACAGAGAAATCTCCACTACCGAGATACCCGCAGCGGCGATCATGCCGGTGGAAGCGGGACGAAGGCCGTAGAAAGCGGCTTTGACGTACTTATTGTCCTTAAAGATTTGCAGGATCTTAAAGATGATGATGATGATAATGATCGACGGGGCAATCAGACCCAGGGTCGCGATTACGGCGCCGAGGATGTTGCCGAAGGGGATTCCGGTCAGCCCGCCGGTGGTGTAGCCAACATAAGTCGCCATGTTGACGCCGAGGGGCCCGGGGGTCGATTCGGAAATCGCCACCATGTTGGCAATATCTGCCTGGGTCATCCATCCGGTCTTTTCTGCCATCTGGGAGAGGAAGGGGAGGGTCGCCAGGCCGCCGCCGATGGCGAAAAGGCCGGTCTTGAAGAACTCATAGAAAAGCTGTAAGAAAATCATGCCTTTTTACCTCCTTTGGCCTTCAGAAGCTGGATGATAATTCCGGCGACACCGGCAGCAACCACATAAAGGACCGCCGAAATGTTCAGGAAGACCGAGCCAATCCCTACCACCAGGAAGATAATCAGGGTCGGCAGGTCGATGACCGCTTTTTTCCAAAGGCTGATGATGGCGTTGAGCACCAGTACACAGACACAAACTCGGATGCCAGCAAAGGCGTGAATGACAATCGGATAGTCCGCAAACCCTTCCAGGAAGGCGGCGATGATCGAGATAATCACCAGCGACGGGAAGACAACCCCTAACGTTGCCACAATCCCGCCGATGACCCCTTTCCGTTTGGTGCCGATGAAGGTGGCGGTGTTGACAGCGATGATGCCGGGGGTGCACTGGCCAATGGCGTAATAGTCGGCCAGTTCCTCCTCGGTGACCCAGTTCAGCCGTTCCACCAGTTCCCGCTGCAAAATCGGCAGCATCGCGTAGCCGCCGCCGAAGGTCAGTCCGCCGATGCGGGCGAACAGCAAGAACAGGTATCCAAGTTCTTTCATGTGTAATCTCCTTCTTTTCATAAAATAGTCATAGATTTGGCATAGATTCAGTATATCATACTAAAATCGTTTTGTAAACGGTTTCTCTATACTTATTTCGTATAGAAATGACAGCATTTGGATATATCTTCTCCTAAATGAGGATGGGAAGCAAAAATACCGCGAAAGATGAGGACAACCTGAAAATTTTCACAGATCAAGCAGCCTAAAAGGGCAATGGCTTTGTGAAAAATTTTTTGTGAAGAGTTATTGACAAACGGGGGAAAAGGGTGTATATTAAAATTAGCACTCAGAGATGTAGAGTGCTAAAAATCACAAACCCATTTTAATTCTGATAGATAGAAAGGAAGGATTCAAAATGGATGCACAGAAATTAACCCAGAAATCGCTGGAGGCGGTCAAGGCTGCCCAGAGCATGGCGATTGAGTATAACAATATGCAGATCGAAAACCCCCATCTGGCTTATGCGCTGCTGGCCGACGAAAACGGCTTGATTCCCCAGCTGCTGCGGCAGATGCAGGTGGACCCCGCGGCCCTGTTGCAGGTCACCAAAGGGGAGATTGAGAAACTTCCGAAGGTCACCGGCCCTGGCCGGGAACCGGACAAGGTCTATGTCTCCCGGGACTGCGACCAGGTGCTCAACGAGGCAGAAAAGCTCGCCAAGCATATGCAGGACGAGTATATCTCGGTTGAACACCTCTTCCTGGCTCTGCTGGACCATCCCGGCAACGAACTGAAGAACGCCTGGAAGCCCTTTAACCTCAACCGGGAAAGATTCTTACAGGCCCTCTCGTCGGTCCGCGGCAACCAGCGGGTCACCAATGATACCCCCGAGGACACCTACAACGCCCTCCAGAAGTACGGCACTGACCTGGTGGAACAGGCCCGGGCCAACAAACTGGACCCGGTCATCGGCCGTGACAACGAAATCCGAAATGTCATTCGGATTCTCTCCCGTAAGACCAAGAACAACCCGGTGCTGATCGGTGAACCTGGCGTCGGTAAGACCGCCATCGCCGAAGGACTGTCCCTGCGGATTGTCCGTGGGGACGTGCCCGTCTCGCTGAAAGACCGCACCATCTTCTCGCTGGATATGGGCGCCCTGATTGCGGGCGCGAAATACCGCGGCGAGTTTGAGGAGCGTCTGAAAGCGGTTCTGGGCGAGGTCAAAAAGAGCGAAGGCCGGATTATCCTCTTTATCGATGAGCTGCACACCATCGTCGGCGCCGGTAAAACCGAAGGCTCGATGGACGCTGGCAACCTGTTGAAGCCGATGCTGGCCCGTGGCGAGCTACACTGCATCGGTGCAACCACCCTGGACGAGTACCGCAAATACATTGAAAAGGATGCGGCGCTGGAACGTCGTTTCCAGACCGTCATGGTAGAGGAGCACTCTCAGGAGGACGCCATCGCCATCCTTCGTGGCCTGAAAGAGCGGTATGAGGTCTTCCACGGCGTCAAGATCACCGACCAGGCGATTATCGCGGCGGTCACCCTTTCCAGCCGGTATATCACCGACCGGTTCCTGCCGGATAAGGCGATTGACCTGATCGATGAGGCCTGCGCGATGATCCGTACCGAGATGGATTCGATGCCCACCGAACTGGACGAGATTTCCCGTCACATCATCCAGCTGCAGATTGAGGAAGCGGCCATCGGCAAGGAGGAAGACGCCCGTGCCAAAGAGCGCCTGGCTGAATTGCAGAAGGAGCTGGCCGAAGAGCAGGATAAGTTCGCCCAGATGAAGGCTAAGTGGGAGAACGAGAAGAACACTATCGGCGGCGTCGCCAAACTGCGGGAGCAGATCGAGGACGTCACCGCACAGATCGAGCGGGCCGAACGGGAATACGACCTCAACAAGGCGGCCGAACTGAAATACGGCCGTCTGCCGGCGCTGAAAAAGCAGCTGGAAGAAGAGGAACAGCAGGT
>CALXHB010000106.1 GCA_944387995.1 uncultured Clostridia bacterium
CGGCGTCGATTGTCGCCAAGGTCTCCCGAGACCACTATATGGCGGAGCTGGATGCCCTTTATCCCCAGTACCAGTTCCTTCGTCATAAGGGCTATGGCACCAAGCTCCACTATGAGCTGCTGGACCAATATGGTGAGTCGCCCGTTCACCGCCATTCTTTTTTAAAAAGCTATTATGCCAAAAAGGGCGTTTCGCCGGCGTCCGGGACAGGAGCCCGGGGGGAACAGCTGGCAGCCGATTATCTTACAGCGCAGGGGTGTACCATTATCGCCCGCAACTGGCGCTCCCCCTATGGGGAAATCGACCTGATTGCCCGCCAGGGTGAGAATCTCATCTTCGCCGAGGTCAAAACCCGGGGTCCCAAGATGCTTTCCACTCCGGCGGAGGCTGTTACATCTGCCAAGCGCCGTAAACTGTTGGATACAGCAGCCCTTTATTTATCGCAAAACCCGCTGCCGTTGCAGCCGCGTTTTGATATACTGGAAGTTTATCTGGACGGGGAGGGCAACCTCATCAAGACCGTCTGGCTGGACAATGCATTTGAAACCGATTGACATCTTTCCAGAAAGGAAGCTCAGTATGCGCCATTTTGATTTACATGCGGATACACTCAGCAAATGCCTGAAAGGCCGCAAAAGCCTGGTCCATAATGATTACGCGATTTCGGTGGAACGCGGCCTGATTTTTGATCAGTGGGTTCAGGCATTTGCCGTTTTTGTGCCGGATGAATATCGCGGCAGTAAAGGTTATCATCGCTTCCTTTCGGAGGCGGAGGTGCTTCAGCGGGCCTTTGAGGAAAGCGGCAAAATTGTTCCCTACGATCCTTCCCACGTGCAGTCGGGCGTTTGTAATGCCATGCTGACGGTGGAAGGGGGCGCTGCCTTGGGCGGCAAACTGGAGAGAATCGACGACCTCTACAAAATGGGGGTTCGGATGTTCTCCCTTTGCTGGAATGGCGAGACCGACCTCGCTGGCGGCACCGCCACCGAAGTGGGACTCACCAGCCTGGGAAAAGAAGCGGTCAAAGAGTTGGAGGCCCATAAGATCATCATTGACGTCTCCCATATGAACAATTACAGCTTCTGGGATCTGTGCGAGGTGGCCGAGCGGCCGTTTATCGCCTCCCATTCCAACTGTTTTGAGCTCTGCCCCCACCGCCGCAACCTGGACGATTTGCAGATCCAGGAGATCATCCGCCGGGGCGGTCTGATCGGCATCAACTTCTACCCGGTGTTCATCAACGGGGAAAGCGATGCCAGCTTCCAGGAACTGCGCCAGCATATTCGTCATATTGTCGCCTTGGGCGGCGAGGACTGTATTGCCGTGGGCAGTGATTTTGACGGCGCCGCGATGCCTCAGAAGCTCCCGTCGATTGACCGGATTCCCGATTGGCATCAGAACCTGCTCAAGCACTTTGACCCTGAGTTCGTTGACAAGATCACCTTCCTCAACGCCCAGCGGTTTATGCAGAGAAACCTTTAAAGTAAAAGACCTTTACAGTCACCCTCGGCCCCAAATAAAGGAGTGTGGACCATGAAATACCAGAGCACCAGAGATCGTTCCACCCGGGTCACCGCCGCCCAGGCCATTGTCCAGGGCATTTCCCACGAAGGGGGACTTTTTGTCCCTGAAACTCTGCCGGTTATGACTGCGGAAGAATTGCAGGCCCTTGTGGGGCTTTCTTACAATGAGAAAGCCAAAGCTGTTCTTTCCCGTTTTCTGACCGATTTTACGCCGGATGAGATTGCCCATTGCATCGACGGGGCTTATAACGTCCGCAATTTTGACACCCCCGGCATTTCACAGATTTCTCGGGTAGGGGAACTGAGCTATCTGCTGGAACTGTGGCATGGCCCCACCTGCGCCTTTAAGGATATGGCGCTCCAGCTGCTTCCTTACCTAATGAAGGTTTCGATGGATAAGGAAGCCCCCGGCACCGAAGTGGTTGTATTGGTCGCCACTTCCGGCGATACCGGTAAGGCCGCGCTGGAAGGGTTTGCCGGTGTTCCCGGCACCCGGATGCTGGTTTTCTATCCCGAAAACGGCGTCAGCGGGATGCAGAAGCTGCAGATGGTGACCCAGACCGGGGATAACGTTTCGGTCTGCGCCATTAAGGGCAATTTTGACGATGCTCAGAGCGGCGTCAAAGCCATTTTCACCGATCCGGTCATTGAGGCGGAACTGGAAAAGAACGGGCAGATGTTCTCCTCCGCCAACTCCATCAACTGGGGTCGTCTGGTGCCGCAGATTGTCTACTATGTGGCCGCCTACACCTCCCTCATTGAACAGGAGGAGATTGCCTTCGGGGATGTGGTCAATGTGGCCGTTCCCACCGGTAACTTCGGCAACATCCTGGCAGCTTACTATGCCAAGAAGATGGGCGTTCCGATTGGCAAGCTGATCTGTGCCTCCAACCGCAACAACGTCCTCACCGACTTTATCCGGACCGGCTGTTACAACCGCAACCGGGACTTTTACACCACCACCTCTCCATCGATGGACATTCTGATTTCCTCCAACCTGGAGCGTCTCCTGTTCCATCTCTCCGGGGAAGACGATCAGGCTGTCCGGGAATGGTTTGCAGCGCTGGCCCAGAAGGGTAGCTATACCGTTCCGTCGCAGATTATGGAAAAGCTTCAGGCAGAATTCTGGGGCGGATTCTGCGACGATGAGGCGGCCGCTGCGACCATCCATGAGCAGTTTGACCGTTATGGCTATCTCTGTGATCCCCATACAGCGGTGGCTGTCAAGGTGTACGAGGACTATGTCAAAGAGACCGGCGACAATACCCGCACCATCATCGCTTCCACCGCATCGCCCTATAAGTTCTGCGGCAGCGTCCTCCCGGCGGTGACCGACGCGCCGGTACCTGCAGATCCTTTTGAACAGATGGAGCTGCTGCGGCAGGTTTCGGGGATGAACCCGCCTGCATCTCTGGCGGAATTGAAGGGGAAACCGGTGCGGTTTACCGGTTCGATTGAAAAGAGCCAGATGGTCGAAAAAGTTAAGGAAATGCTGCGGTAACCAATGCCGCCGGAAAGGAACGTTTGATGAGCCTGTTTGCAATCTCCGACCTCCACCTCTCGCTGGGGGTGGACAAGCCGATGGATGTTTTTCGCGGCTGGGAAAATTATGTGGCCCGGCTGGAGGAAAGCTGGAACCGGCTGGTGCGGCCGGAAGACACCGTCGTCATCGCCGGGGACATTTCCTGGGGACTGGATCTGTCGGAAACAGTGGAAGACTTTCGCTGGATTGAACGGATGCCAGGGCAGAAGATTCTGCTCAAGGGCAACCACGATCTCTGGTTTTCCACCAAAAGCAAGGTCGAGCGCTTCTTCGCTGAAAATGGGTTTACCACTCTGAATATCCTGTTCAACAACGCCTACCGCTATGGGGATTACGTCCTTTGCGGGACGAGGGGATGGATGAACGGGTCTGATGAGGCGGATAAAAAGGTGCTGAACCGGGAATGCGGGCGGCTGAAAATGTCGCTGGAAGCGGGGAAGGCCCTTGGGGGAGAGCCGCTGGTTTTTCTTCACTATCCGCCAGTCTATGCAAATGGCGACTGCCCGGAGATCTTAGATATCCTGCTTTCTTATGGAATTAAGCAGGTTTATTATGGTCATATTCACGGTTATTCGGCTGGATATGCCATCAATGGGGAACGGATGGGCATCGATTTTCGGCTTCTTTCTTGTGATTTTCTCCAATTTGTACCAAAACAAATCGTTTAATTTGCAAGAAATACAAAATCATTTCCAAACCACTGGCTTTTTTTCGCGGATTGTGGTATAATGTCCATTGCGTATTGAGAAAATCGTGTCTGAAGGGCGGGTAAACTGTCCGGCAGAGAATCTTATAGGAAGGAATGTTTCCAATGTTAGTATCGAAAAACCCGATTGAAACCAACAAATACGAACTGATTGTTTCGATCCCCGCAGAGGACTTTGCTGCCGCCTGCGATAAGGTCTTTAAGAAGAGAGCTAAACAGTTCCAGGTTCCTGGCTTCCGCAAGGGCAAAGCTCCTCGCAAGACGATTGAGAAGCTGTACGGCGAAGGCATCTTCTTTGAAGAAGCTGTCAACGATATGGCTCCCGAAGCCCTTCAGGCTGCTTACGACGAGTCCGGTCTGGAAATCGTCGTCCGTCCTGAGGTTGAAGTGACCGCCGTTTCCAAAGAGGAAGGCGTTACGATGAAGGCAACCTGCGTGGTTAAGCCCGACGTCGTTGTGAAAGATTACAAGGGAATCAAGGCTTCCAAGAAGGTTGAGCCTGTCACCGATGAGGAAGTAAACGCTGAGATCGAGCGGATGCGCAACCGCAACGCCCGCACCATCACCGTGGAAGACCGCGCTGCTGAAAACGGCGATATCGTCAACTTTGACTTCGAAGGTTTTGTTGATGACAAGCCCTTTGAAGGCGGCAAAGCTGAGCATTACAGCCTGACCCTCGGTTCCGGCCAGTTCATCCCCGGTTTTGAGGAACAGATTGTTGGCCACAAGACTGGCGATTCCTTCGACGTCAACGTCACCTTCCCGGAGGACTATCATGCAGAAGAGCTGAAGGGTAAACCCGCTGTCTTCAAGTGCAAACTGCACGAGATCACCGCGAAAGAGCTGCCCGAGCTGGACGACGAATTCGTGAAAGATGTCTCTGAATTCGATACTCTGGACGAGCTGAAAGCTGATATCCGCAAGAAACTGGAAACCAGCAAGGAAAACGCAGCCAATACTGCTTTCGAAAATGCCCTGATTGATGGCATCATCGCCAACATGGAAGGGGAGATTCCGGAAGAGATGTTCAATGCCCGCGCTGACGAAATGGTTCAGGACTTCGAGTACCGTCTGTCCTCTCAGGGTATGAGCATGGATGTTTATATGCAGTACACCGGCATGAACCGTGACGCTGTCCGTGATTCCTTCAAGGAACAGGCAACCCGTCAGGTAAAGGTCGCGCTGGCTCTGGAGAAGATCGTCCAGAACGAAGGCATCACCGTTTCCGATGAGGAACTGGATGCTGAGGCTGCAAGACTGGCTGAACAGTACAAGGGCCAGAACATCACCGCTGAGCAGATCAAGAATGCTATGGGCGAGCAGCTGAAGAACGACCTTGCGCAGAAGAAAGCTGTCGAACTGATCAAGGAGACCGCTGTCGAGGAATAATCCTACGGGTTTCATGAAAGAATTCACGGAAACGTTCCAATTTCTACCATAAATTTTTCATGATTTTCGGACAAAATAGGAGATACACATAATGTGTACAAAGGGGTGGGGCATCTGCCTCACCCCTTTAAAACTGTACAGCGAACTTGACGGAAAGACTTGCTGACCGTCGCTTTTTAAGGAGGTTTTTCACTATGAGTTTAGTGCCAATGGTAGTGGAACAGACTGGACGCGGGGAGCGCTCCTATGATATCTTTTCCCGGCTGTTAAACGACCGGATCGTTATGCTCTGTGAGGAAGTGAACGATGCTTCTGCGAGCCTTGTAGTGGCCCAGCTGCTCTATCTGGAGGGGCAGGACCCCGATAAAGATATCCAGCTGTATATCAACAGCCCTGGCGGTAGCGTCACGGCCGGTCTGGCTATCTACGACACCATGCAGTACATCAAGTGCGATGTGTCCACTATCTGCATTGGTATGGCCGCTTCGATGGGGGCATTTTTGCTTTCCAGCGGCGCCAAGGGCAAGCGGTTTGTCCTTCCCAACGCTGAGGTCATGATTCACCAGCCCTCCGGCGGTTCCCAGGGCCAGGCCACCGATATCCTGATTCAGGCGAGCCATATTCAGCGGATCAAGGAAAAACTCAATCAGATCCTGGCCTCTAATACTGGCAAGCCGGTTGAACAGATTGCCGCCGATACCGAGCGAGACAACTGGATGACCGCGGAAGAGGCAGTGGCTTACGGCCTGGTG
>CALXHB010000107.1 GCA_944387995.1 uncultured Clostridia bacterium
AGAAAAAGCTCCAGGGGAACATGGACCTGCTCGGCCGGGTGCAGAAGTTTGTCGACTGCCGCAGCCGGGACACCTCCAAGCGGGAGCTGTTCATCGTCGAAGGCGACTCGGCTCTCGGCAGCGTCAAGCTCTCCCGGGACGCCGAATTCCAGGCGATTATGCCAGTCCGGGGTAAGATCTTAAACTGCCTCAAGGCCGATTACGCCAAGATCTTCAAACGCGAGATCATCACCGACCTGTTAAAGGTCCTCGGCTGCGGGGTGGAGGTCAAGTCCAAGTCCAATAAGGAGCTTTCTTCCTTTGACCTCTCGGCCCTTCGGTGGAACAAGGTCATCATCTGCACCGATGCGGACGTCGACGGTTTCCAGATTCGGACGCTGATTCTGACGATGCTCTACCGGCTGACCCCGACCTTGATCGAAAAGGGGTACGTCTATATCGCCCAGACCCCCCTCTACGAAATCACCACCCGGACCCGCACCTACTTTGCCTATAACGAGCAGGAAAAGGATGAGGTCATGGGGCTGATTGAGGGGCAGAAATTCACCATCCAGCGGTCCAAGGGCCTCGGCGAAAACGACCCGGACATGATGTGGGTGACGACGATGAACCCTGCCACCCGCCGGGCCATTAAGGTGGACCCGTCGGATGTGGAGGAGACGGCTAAGTGGTTTGACCTGCTGCTGGGGGACGATCTGCAGGGCCGCAAGGACTATATCGCCCAGCACGGGCACGAATATCTCGAACTGGCGGATATCTCCTAAAACCGCCGGAAAGGAGACTGTCGGATGAAAAAGCTTGCTTTGATCTTGACGGCTGTGGCCTCTGCCGCCCTTTTGACCGCCTGCCAAGGGGAGGCCTCCGACCCCTCCCAGCCGCTGGACCAGCCCGGCGTCGCCCCCTATGAATACGACGCTGAGGCGGAATATCTGCTGAACGCCATCCAGCTGGATTTTGATTTACAGCTGCTCCGCTTCCGTTCCCCCGAAGGGGCAAAGTCGATGGCTGTCACCGTCTACCGGATGGTGGACGGGCAGTGGCAGGTGGTGGGAGGCCGGACGACCTCCTCCGATCTCGACCCGGAGGAAGGACTGTATGCCGGGACTCTGACGGTCCAGACCGATCAGAACACTTTTGACGGGGAAGTGTATGGCGTCTCCACCCTCATCAACATGGGCGGCGGCGCGATTGGTGGCTCTGCTCCGGCGGTCAATTGGACGGCAGAAAGCAGCTCTGGCGGCACCGCCTATCTCGAAGACTATACCGAGACGCCTCTCGGGGAAGAGGTGCCGGTGCAGTGGACCGTTTTGTATGCCAATCCGCCGGCAGAGTATCCCGTATTTACCGTTGAGGATTATTTTACCCCCGATAAACTATCGGACGCGGACTTTGTTCAGGCAGTCACCGTCATGTTCACCGATGAAATGCTGGAAGAAGGCCCGATTGATTAACCTCCCCCCCCTTAAGGAGTGTCAGTCATGAAAAGATGGATGTCCGCCCTCATTCCGCTCGCCGCCGCCTTGACCCTCACCGCCTGTCAGGACACAACCGATCCCTCCCAGCCGCTTGATTCCGCTGGCGTTGCCCCCTATGCGCTGTCGGAGGAAGGGGAGTACCTGATGCAGGCCTATGACCTCGACGACAACGGCAGGGCCTTCTGCTTCCGTTCCCCCGAAGGGGCCAGCGGAATCAATGTAAACGCCTACACCCTCTCGGAGGAGGGAAAGTGGGTGGAATGCGGCATCGGCGGCCTGTTCCACGACGAATCGATGGAGGAAGGGGGCCTGTCCGGCACCTTCACGCTGGTACTGGAAAAGGACGGCAGCATCACCCTCAACATCCTGGGGGACGGCTCTTCCTACCAGTCGGCCACCGACCCGGTTTCCCTGGACGGCTACACCGGCAAAATGGTGGGATTTTTGGAGGAGATGCAGGACGCCGCCGTCGGAGAGGAAATCCCCGTGGCCCTTATTGGCTACACCTCCGGCAGCTCAATGGGGAGTCATGAACTGGAAGACTTTTTCACCCCCGAAAGCCTCTCCGACCTGGACTTTGCTCAGGCGGTGACGGTGGAGTTTACCGAAGAGGAGCCTTCTATCTCCCCGGAAGATTGATTTTTATGAAACAGAAAGGAATCGGTATCGATGGCAAAACGAGAGAAAAAACCCAAATCCACCCCGAAGCAGGGGGACGCCTGGATTAAGGACGCCGGCGTCGTTGCGGAGCAATCGATCACCGACACCCTTCAGTTAAACTACATGCCCTACGCGATGAGCGTCATCATCTCCCGGGCCCTGCCGGAAATCGACGGCTTTAAGCCCTCTCACCGCAAGCTCCTTTACACTATGTACAAGATGGGCCTGCTTTCCGGCCCCCGGACCAAATCGGCCAACGTCGTCGGCCAGACGATGAGACTCAATCCCCACGGCGACCAGGCCATCTACGATACAATGGTCCGGCTCACCCGGGGCAACGAAGCCTTACTCCACCCCTACGTGGACTCCAAGGGCAACTTCGGCAAGGCCTACTCCCGGGATATGGCCTGCGCCGCCTCCCGGTATACCGAAGTAAAGCTGGAAAAGATCGCCGCTGAACTCTTCCGGGACATCGACAAGGACACCGTCGACATGGTCCCCAACTACGACAACACGATGACCGAGCCGACCCTTTTCCCGACCACCTTCCCGTCGGTACTGGTCAACTCCAACGTGGGCATTGCCGTTTCGATGGCCAGCTCGATCTGTTCCTTCAACCTTTCGGAGGTCTGCGAGACGACTATTGCCCTCCTCCATGACCCCAAGGTGGACATCTCCGAGACCCTAAAAGGTCCCGATTTTCCCGGAGGCGGCAGCATCCTCTATGACGGGGAGGAACTGAAGAAGATCTACGAGACCGGCCGGGGTAGCATCCGGGTCCGGGCTCGCTGGCGGTATGATCCCTCCGCCGGCTGCATCGAAGTGACCGAAATTCCCCCCTCCACCACCAGCGAAGCGATCATTGATAAGGTCATCGACCTGGTCAAGGCCGGGAAGCTCAAAGAGGTCAGCGACATCCGGGATGAAACCGATCTAAACGGACTGAAAATCGCCATCGACATCCGCCGGTCGGTCGACCCGGACAAGCTGATGGCCCGGCTTTTCAAGCTGACCCCGCTGGAGGACGCCTACCCCTGCAACTTTAACGTGCTGATCGACGGGGCGCCCCGGGTGCTGGGGGCCAGGGACATCCTGCTGGAATGGATTCGGTTCCGGCAGAACTGCGTCCGGAGACGGGTTACCTTTGACCTGGGCAAGCAAAAGGAAAAGCTCCACCTGTTGGAGGGCCTGTCCAAAATCCTCCTCGACATCGACAAGGCGATTAAAATCGTCCGGGAAACCGAAAACGAGGCGGACGTGGTGCCCAACCTGATGATCGGCTTCGGCATCGATGAGGTACAGGCGGAGTTTGTGGCCGAAATCAAGCTGCGTCACCTAAACCGGGAGTACATTCTCTCCCGGTTGGAAGAATTGCAGGACCTCAAAAACTCGATTGCCGAACTGGAAGAGACGGTCGGCAGCACTAGACGGATCAACAAGCTGATTGTGGACGACCTGCGGGATGTGATGAAAAAATACGGGCAGCCCCGCAAGAGCCTCTTCATCTACCCCGGCGAGATCGAGGAGCCGGACGAGGAGGACGACACCCCTGACTATGCGGTCAACCTCTTTATCACAAAAGAGGGCTACTTTAAAAAGATCACCCCCCAGTCGCTGCGGATGTCCGGTGCCCAGAAGATGAAGGAGGGGGACGAAATCCTCCTGCACCTGGAAACCACCAACCGGGCGGAACTGCTGCTGTTCACCGACCACTGCCAGGTCTACAAAGGCCGTGCCTCCGACTTTTCCGACACCAAAGCTAGCGTCCTGGGGGATTACCTCCCGACCAAATACGGCTTTGACGAAGGGGAAAAGTTTGTCTGCGCGGCGGTGACGCTGGACTATTCCGGGGAAATCCTCTTCCTCTTTGAGAACGGCAAGGCGGCCCGGGTGCCCCTCGCTTCCTACCAGACCAAGACCAACCGCAAAAAGTTGCAAAACGCCTATTCCGATCGTGCGCCCCTGGTGGCGGCCTTCCAGCCAGCGGAAGGGGAGGAGTATGTCCTCGCTTCCGGTCAGCGGCGACTGATTCTCGATCCGGCGGCGGTGCCCCTCAAGACTACCCGCGACACCCAGGGGGTCCAGGCGATGACCCTAAGGAAAAACGCCAAACTGGAATCGGCTTTCCTTTTGACCCCCGACACCTTTGAGGACCCCAAGCGCTACCGTCCCAAGTCGCTCCCGTCGGCGGGTGCGATCTTGAAACAGGAGGACGTGGCCAAACAGCTGACCCTCGCTGATCTGCCGAAAGAGTCATGAAACCCTACGTCTGTGTAAACGGCCGGGTGACGGTGGATATCCACGAGATGTTCCCGGCGGACGCGAAAAAGCGGCTGGAAAAGCTGCTGGCTTCGGTGGGGGACGAGGTGGAAGAGATCGAGATTATCCACGGCGGCAGGGCACTCCAGCAGACCGTCCGGCAGCAGGTCCATTCCAAAAAAATTAAACGCCGGGGCCTTTCGTTAAACCCCGGTGTAACGGTTTATTATTTAAAATAATAGGTGGTGGCGATGGAACAGCGGAAATTTACCTATTTCTTTTTTGGTGATCTGGGTCCATCGGACATGTATCTGCAAGATGACCCCCGCAGCTATCTAACCCATGCTGCCGATGGCATTTTGACCGATGTTATAAACGCAGGACCGTTCCAATTGGGGTATCGGGAAGCCTGTGAACAGTATTCGTCTGCCCTGACCAACGGCCTTATCCGGGCGGGGCTTTTTCGGGTGGAGAAAGGGGCTCTGCTGCTGGATTCGACAGTGATCCTGCGGGAAGATGTGCTGGCGCTCTCTGACTTTTTTCAAGGGAAGATACCCCTTCTGGCCGCGGGGCTGGAAGCGTGCATTCCAGAGCTTTATGCTGCTGTCCGGATGCTGAACAATGGCTTTGACGAAAAGGCAAACCTTTACCATCTGTTATGTGGCGCGGTGTTGGACGGGCGTTTTTTTGATTACCTAAGCGGGCTGGAACTGCTGGCTGATTCCCGTTTGCACCCCTCAGGTCTTGATTATCTCATCGTCGTTTATGAAGATTGCCCGATACTAAACCGATTTTCTAATCGCTTACTCTGTTCTTACAACCGGCTTTCCGACGGTAAACGGGCGCTTCAGTCCTTCGGAGACGCGGACGGAGCGCGGATTGATTTTTATCGCTTTCTCTGCCAGAAGCGGATGGGGCGGGTTCCGGCAGCTCTCAAAATGATTGAGGCTGACTGGGACGCAATAGAAGGTGAAGCGGTAACAACCCGGATTTCGGATGCGCTCCAGCGTTTTGACGAGACGGGGGATTGTCCCGAAGCGTACCGGCGTCTTTTTGTGGATTTTGGATACATTTCCAACGGGCGATATCTTGTTCCGGTTTATCGTCAGGGAGCGGAAGTGGTGGTGGAGCGGCTTTTGAGCATTGCGAAGGACTGCATCGGCGGAGAAATCGTGCGGCTGTTAGGAGGTACGGAACTTTTCTTCCGGCTCCGCTGCTTTGCGCATGGCGTCCCAAAGGAAGAAATTGCCAATGAAGCTTATCATATTCTTTTTGGGCTGTTAAACGAAGAGTTGGCCACCCGAGGGATCATTCAATCTCCTTCATACCGTCCCGGGGAGGGTCGGTATATGAAGTCCATCGAACTTTTCTAAGTGACAAAGGACTCCCTTGGCAATCCAAAGAGCGACTAAAATCAGTTGGAAAGTTAAAGTAAAGATGCGGGTAAAACGTTTTTGTTTTACCCGCATCTTTTTTCAACTGGTAGAGGTGAAAAGAGCTTTCCCTTTACACCTCTACCTTCCCCGTTTCGTCCACCATATAGGCCCGGTAGCGGTGGATGGTCCGGCGGGGGACGGTGGCGGTGAGGCGGATGCCGTCGGGGGTGTACTCCTCGGCGGTCACCCTCCCCTCCGACCGGACGGCCCCGGCCAGATTTCCGGCGGAATAGGGGATCATCAGGTTGATTTCAGCCACCGACTCCGAGAGCACCCCGGCGATCTGCTTACAGAGCGCTTCGACCCCTTTCCCCGTTAGGGCGGAGATATAGGCGTGCCTCAGGTCCCCAGGGATGGAACCCATCTCCTCCGACAGCCGGTCGATTTTATTGAAGACGGTGATCTTCGGGATGCCGCCGCACCCCAGCTCGTCCAGCACCCCACTGGTGACCTGCAGCTCCTCCCGGCAGTAGGGGCTGGTGTAGTCGCAGACCTCCAGAATCACGTCCGCCTCGGCCGCCGTCTCCAACGTCGAGTGGAAGGCCTCTACCAGGTTGTGGGGGAGCCGTTCGATCAGTCCAACGGTGTCGATGACCACCGCCTTCTGTCCGTCCGGCAGCCGCATCTCCCGGGCGGTGGGGTCCAGGGTTGCGAACAGCTGGTCCTGGACGTAGCTGTCCGCCCCGGTCAGCCGGTTTAGGAGGGTGGATTTTCCGGCGTTGGTGTAGCCCACCAGGGCGATCACCGGCACCCCCATCTTTTTCCGCCGTTTCCGCCGCAGCCCCCGCTGCTTTTCCATCTCGGCCAGCTGCCGCTCCAGCGACTGAATCCGCCGCCGGATGTGCCGCCGGTCGGTTTCCAGCTGAGTTTCGCCAGGGCCCCGGGTGCCGATGCCGCCCCCCAGCCGGGATAGGGCGGTCCCAGCGCCGACCAGCTGGGGGAGGCGATACTTCTGCTGGGCCAGCTCCACCTGGAGTTTGCCTTCCGAGGAGGTGGCCCGGCCGGCAAAGATGTCCAGAATCAGATTGGTCCGGTCGATGGCCCGCAAGCCGGTTTCATCGCTGATGTTGCGCAGCTGGGTGCCGGAAAGCTCCCCGTCGAAGATTAAAAGGGTCGCTTCCGATTGCTGGGCGTATTCCTTGATTTCCTCCAGCTTCCCGCCTCCCACATAGGTCGCAGGATCGGGGCTTTGCCGCACCTGGGTGAAGATGGCGACGGGTTCGGCTCCGGCGGTTTTGGTCAGCTGCCGCAGCTCTTCCATCGAGTGCTCCAGGTCATACTCTCCGGTGTCAATGCCGGCGAGGATTGCAATCTCTTTTTCCTGTTTAAATGGTTCCATATAAATCCTTTCTACTTCCTCCCGCAGGGATACGGGAGGGGAAAAACCGCGGTATGGGGTAAACCCCCTTGCGAAATGGGAAAAAATCGACTAATATAAGGGTATGGACTTAGACGTCCACCTTGACCCCCATCGCTTCGGCGAAGAGGACAGCCTGCCGCAGGTCCACCTTTGCCCCTTTAAACCGGGCGTCTTTCAGCGCCAGCCGCTCCAGCCGGCAGCCCCGCAGGTCCGCCCCCTGAAAGGAGGCGCCGCGGATGTCGGCCCCTTCGAGATCGCAGTCCCGCAGAATCGCCTGGTCAAACCGGCATTCCCGCAGGTCGCTTTCCGAAAACCGGATGCTGTTTAACTTCTGGCGGCTGAAATCGGTTCCCGGCAGCGCCGTCATCCGCCAGTCCCCGCCGTCTATCGACATCGCCTCGACGTTGGCCCCGGCAAAGCTGGTACCCAACATCTTGCAGCCGTGGAAGGCCGCCCCGAAACAGTCGGCGTACTGGAAGACACAGGCGATAAACCCGCACTGGTAGGCGGAGACGCCGGAAAACCGTGCCCCTTCAAGCCGGCAGCGCTCAAACTGGCAGTTTTTCAGGACGATGCCGGCAAAGTCCGCGCCCTTAAAGCTGCACCGGGTGAAGGTGATGCCGTTTAGCTCTTTTTCGAGGATTTCCGCGTCCTGAAAATCCACCTCTTGGTAGTTTTTTTCAATAAACATTTTGTTCCTCCGTTTCACACCTGCTGTCTGCATTATAACCCAATCCTGGAAAATGTCAACTGGTCACACAATCTTCACCCGGCGGGATTATGATTTTACCATATATCCCGGGGGTTTACCTGCCGCCCTGGGCGGAATCTGTAAAGGAGGGCGCTTATGCCGAAACTGCTTGTTGTCGATGACGAACAGAACATCCGGGCGATGATCCGGAAGTACGCCGAATTTGACGGTTATACCGTCGAGGAAGCGGGGGATGGAATGGAAGCGGTGGAAAAATGCCGCAAAGGTTCCTTCGACCTGATTATCATGGACGTGATGATGCCGGAGCTGGACGGCTTTTCCGCCTGCCGGGAGATCCGCAAGACCGATGAACAGGTCCCGATTATCATGCTCTCTGCCCGCGGGGAGGAATACGACCGGATTCACGGGTTTGAGC
The DNA here is from genome assembly GCA_944387995.1 of uncultured Clostridia bacterium. Taxonomy (GTDB): domain Bacteria; phylum Bacillota; class Clostridia; order Oscillospirales; family Ruminococcaceae; genus Faecivivens. Next base: position 8,318 of record CALXHB010000107.1, read on the forward strand.
TGGGTGTGGACGATTATGTGGTCAAACCCTTCTCTCCCCGGGAGCTGATGATGCGGGTCAGCGCGGTCCTAAAGCGCAGCCGCACCGAACAGCCTGCCACCGCAAGAGAGGTTTATAAATACGAGGGTCTGACCGTCGATTTCACCGCCCGGATGGTCTTTGTGGACGGGGTGCAGGAGGACCTCTCTCCGAAGGAATACGACCTTCTGTTTTATATGGTCCGCAACCGGGGAATTGCCCTGACCCGGGAGATGCTCATCACCAACGTCTGGGGGTACGATTTTTACGGGGACGACCGGACGCTGGACACCCACATCAAGCTGCTGCGCAAGAGCCTGGGCCCCTATGCCAAGCTGATTGTGACCCTGCGGGGGGTTGGATACCGTTTTGAAGGCTGAATTTTTCCACCAGCGGCGAGGGGAGCGCCGCCCCCGTTCCATCCGCAGCTGGCTCAACCGCAGCTTTATCCTCTTCACCCTGGTGATGCTGGGGGTTTTGTGGCTGTTGCAGACGGTTTTTCTCGAGGCCATCTATAAGACCATTACCACCGCCCAAATCCGGGAGATAGCCGGAGAAATATCTGGCCAGATCTTTTCTGACGATCTGCCGGACACCCTGGAAACCATCGTTTCAGAACAGCAGCTCTGCGCGATGGTGGTGGACTCCCATGGAGAGGTGATTACCTCGGCTGATACCCTTCCTCAATGCAGCATCCACCGGATGACGGCCTTTGGACTGTTTTACCTCTACGCCGCCGCTGACCAGGCGGGGGGCTCTTACTTGATGGAGATCAGCGGGGACGAGGATGGACGATATCATTCGGGGTGGTGGCACGACCGGATGCCGGCCGGTATCCCGGTTATCATCAATAAAGAGAGCATCATCTATGTGACAATTGTCCATGGGAACAACGGGGACGAGCGGATTCTGCTGCTCAACTCGGTCGTCACCCCCTTAAACACCACCGTCCAGACCATCCGTTATGTGCTGATGGCGGTGACAGCCGTCATGCTGCTGGTAGGTGTGCTGATTGCGGCCTTTTTGTCCCGCCGGATAGCTTTCCCGGTTATCCAAATCAACCGTTCCGCCAAACAGCTCCCCAAGGGAGAGTATACCCCCTACGACGGCCTCGCCTGCCGGGAAATTAAGGAGCTGGACGGGACGCTGCAGGAAGTGTGCCAGGATCTGGGCCAGGTGGAACAGCTGCGGCGGGATCTGATCGCCAACGTTTCCCATGACCTCCGAACCCCGCTCACCCTCATCACCGGTTACGCCGAAGTGATGCGGGACCTGCCGGGGGAAAACACCCCAGAAAACGTTCAGATTATCATCGACGAGGCCAACCACCTGACCGAGTTGGTCAACGACCTGTTGGACCTCTCCAAGCTCCAGGCCGGGGCGGTGACCATTCAGCCGGAACGGTTTAACCTCACCGGGCTAATCCGGGAAGTGGTCGGGCGGTTTGGGAAGATGACCGCCTCCCAGGGCTACCGGCTGTCGGTGGAAGCCAGCGGGG
>CALXHB010000108.1 GCA_944387995.1 uncultured Clostridia bacterium
GCCGCCGCCGAAGAGCCGATTGCTTCCGGCAGCGAGGTCCAGCCGCTGACCGTCCGGGACAGCCGTTTTACCGTGCAGGTGGGGGGCAAGATCGACCGGGTGGACGAGGCGGCCATCGGGCCGGAACGGTTTGTCCGGGTCATCGACTATAAGACCGGCGGCAAGGAGTTTAAGCTGTCGGAGGCGAAGGCGGGCCTCAATATGCAGATGCTGCTCTACCTCTTTGCGGTGGAAGAGAGCGCCGGACGGTTTCGCGGGACCGTTCCCGCCGGAATCCTCTATATGCCGGCGGGGCCGCGGCCGCTGACCTTTGGCCGGGATGAAGGGGATGGAACAATGCGGGACCAGCTCTTCCGGATGAACGGACTGGTTCTGGACGAAGAACCGGTGCTGCGGGCGATGGAAGAGGTCCCCGGGAGTTTTATCGAGAAGCCCGGCCGCCGCTCGGAGGACAGCCGCATCTCCCGGGAGGGGCTGCGGGAACTGAAGGCCGGTTCGGAAGAACTGCTCCGTCGGATGGGGGCGGCCCTGCTGGCGGGGGAGGTGGCCCCGGCTCCCCAGGAGAGCGGCGGAAAGTCCCCCTGTACCTGGTGTGAATATAAGGTGCTGTGTGGGAAGTGAGGTTTGCAAAATCCCCGTTCCTATGGTACAATGGGCAGGAAACGATGTGTCTGAATCATAGAAAACAATAAACGAAAGGACGATCATATGGATCAGTTACTTGAAACCGGGAAGATTGTCTCGGTCCACGCCCTGAAAGGGGAGGTCAAAGTCGAGCCCTGGTGCGATTCCCCCGATTTTCTCGCTGAATTTGAGGAGCTTTATTTGAATGGGGAATGGGTCAATGTGGAACGGGCCCGGGTGCAGAAGAATATGGTGATATTAAAGCTGGAGGGGGTTGACACCCCCGAAGCTGCCGGCAAGCTGGTGGGCAAAATCCTCTATATCGACCGGGACCAGGTGGAACTGGATGAGGGAACCTATTTCATCGCCGACCTGATCGGCTTAAAGGTCATCGACGCCGACGACCCGGAAAAGGTCTACGGCACCCTGACCCAGGTCTCTTCCACCGGCGCCAACGACATCTACCACATCCTCTTTCCCGATGGCAAGACCTATTATATCCCGGCGATTCCCCAGGTGGTCATCAAGACCGATTTGGAAGCTGGGGTCATGGTTATCCGCCCGCTGGAGGGACTGTTTGAATGATCCGCATCGATATCGCGACCCTCTTTCCCGAGATGTGCGAGGCGGTCCTTTCGGCTTCCATCATTGGCCGCGCCCGCAAGGCGGGAAAGGTGGAAATTCACTGCCACAACATCCGGGATTATTCCCCCGACCCCAAACACCACCGGGTGGACGATACCCCCTATGGCGGCGGCAAGGGAATGGTGATGCAGCCGGAACCGATCTACCGCTGCTACCTGGACATCATCCGCCAAAGCCAGTCGCTGCCCCACGTGGTCTACCTTTCCCCCCAGGGGCAGGTTTTTAACGAGCAGAAGGCCCTCGCCTTCCGGGAATACCCCCATCTGCTGCTGCTCTGCGGCCATTACGAAGGGGTGGATGAGCGGGTATTGGAACGGATTGTCGACGAGGAAATCTCCATCGGGGATTATGTCCTGACTGGCGGGGAACTGGGGGCGATGGTAATTACCGACGCGGTGGCCCGGCTCTGCGACGGAGTGCTGGCCGATGCCTCCTGTTATGAGGAAGAAAGCCACATGAATGGGCTTCTGGAATACCCCCAATATACCCGCCCCGAGGTCTGGGACGGACGGCAGGTTCCTCAGGTGCTGCTCAGTGGTCACCATGCCAATATCACCCGGTGGCGGACGGAGCAGTCTTTAGATAGAACTGCTAAAAAGCGTCCGGATATGATGAAAAAATATAGGCAGCAGCATCCAAAGGGATGAAAAAGACTGGATAAATGGGGAAAATATCCTCCATAAATATGTACATGATGCCCAAACATGTGGAAAACTATTGGGCGACATTTTGCCGGTCTTACGAAATTTTGGCTTTTTTGCGGGTTTCTGGTGAAAACCGGTTGACCTTTTTGCAAACCGTGGTATAATAAATTCGAATTCCCCCAGTGGGTTCGCAGCCAGTGGGGGTGGTGGAAAACCGCGAGACATTTCTTGGTATAGGAGAGTTTGGTATGTATTTGAAAGATGTTACCGTCAAAAATCAGGTTGGTCTGCATGCCCGCCCCGCGACTTTTTTTATCCAGAAAGCCAACGAATTTAAGTCGTCGGTTTGGGTTGAGAAAGAGGAACGCAGAGTCAATGCGAAATCGCTGCTGGGCGTCCTGTCCCTTGGTATTGTAGGTGGCACCAACATCCGGATCATTGCGGACGGCGTGGACGAACAGGCTGCTGTTGATAGCCTGGTTAAACTGGTTGAATCTGCATTTGCCGAATAATCTGTGACAGGAAACTTTGCCTTTTGATCGGCAGGGAGTGTACCGAAGTGGTGCACTCCTTTTTTGTTTATTCCGGGTTTATTGACGGCCTCCGGAATAGAGGTTGTGTGACGGCAATCTGATTTTTTCCCCGAAAGCCTTGCAAAATCAGGAGAATATGGTAAAATAAAGTCGATTCATCTTTTGTTCACTTCCGTTTTTACGTTGAAAGGAGTTCCGCCCATGTCCAGCCGAAGTACCATTCCTGCCTGGCTGGCAGATAAACTGCCGTCCAAGTGGCCTCGTAAACCCGCCTTCCATCTTTCCGGTGGGGCGGTGGCCCGCTGGCGGAAACCGGTCCTGATGGCAGGAAGCTGCCTTGGTGCGCTGGGGCTGGGCATCGGCCTCTTTTTTGTGACCGACGGGATTCCGGTTTCCTTCCCGGCCTTTGCGGCGGGCGGAGAACTGACGGCGGAGGTCTCCCAGGAGACCTTTTCCAGCTCTGTGGAGGAGGAGTCTTCCGCCCCGGCAGAGGTGGAAAAGGAAGCTGCGGTAGAGGTGGAAAAGGAAGCCCCGGCAGAAGGGGAAACAGTATCCGCCGTCTCGGAACCGGCCCCTCTGCACACCCCCGGCTGGTCGAAGGAAGAGGGGCTGACCCGTTACTGGCTGGAAGACGGAACCTTTGCCCGGGGTTATACCGAAATCGACGGGGAAGGGTACTACTTTGATGAAAACGGCGATATGCAGACCGGGTTGGTGTCGGACGCCGACGGAATCCGGTATTTTGATGCAAAGGGACAGATGGTTGTGGGGGATGTTACCGTAAACGGCGTCCAGCTTTCCTTCGGAGAGGACGGGTTTATCCTCTCGAAGGCCCAGATGGAGGTTCCGGTCATCCTTCAAAACGACGAACTGCCCAACGGCTGTGAAATCACCTCCTTGACCGAGGTGCTGCAGTATAACGGGTTTTCGGTCAGCCATACTGAAATGGCGGAGTATTTACCTTGCGAGCCGATTGTCTATCAGAATGGGGAATATTATACCGCTTATCCGGAGGATGCCTACATCGGCGATCCTTCTACTGATTCCGGCTGGTACTGTTTTGAGGGACCGATTGTGGAGGCGGCAAACGCATACCTCCGGGAGGTGGAGTCTCCCTTAAGAGCTCACAAGGTTTCGGGAGCGGACGAGGAAGAGCTTCTCTCCTACCTGCAGCAGGGCAACCCGGTGATCGTTTGGGTTACCCAGCAGCTTGCAGATGTCCGCCGGACAGGTTACACCTGGATTTTACCGGATGGGGAGGTTTACCATCCTTATGGTGGGCTGCACTGTGTGGCCCTGTCGGGGATGGACGTGGAAGCGGGGACCGTCACCCTTACCGATCCGATTTACGGCGAATGGGAGGCCAAACTCGACCGCTTTATCGAGATTTATGAGGGAATGGGCAGCCGGGCGGTGGTCGTCCGCTGAGAAAGGAGCCGGCAGATGGAC
>CALXHB010000109.1 GCA_944387995.1 uncultured Clostridia bacterium
CCTTAAGGCACCGACAAAGCTCCGCTTTGATGGGCCAAGCTCCGCCTGGACGGCCAAGGGCCAGCCCTTGGATCCCGGTTAAGGACCCAAAGGGCCCTTAACAATCCCGATATTCGACGCGGCCGCACACCCCGCGGGGCAACGGTGCGGACCGTTCGACAAGCGAACGGTCTTCCGACAGACCTGGCCGCTCGGGAGGTGGTGCCCGTAAACTGAAACGGCGTTGAAAAACGCAGTCTTACAACAATGTAAGGCTTCGGCCCAAAATGTAAGCCAGTTCGATGGCAAACCCTCTCCCCCTCTGGTATAATAAAACCATCGGGCGGGAAAACCGCCCCACGAAAGGAAGGATTACCCTATGGCTCTTCTCGAAATCAGCCATCTGCAAAAAATCTACGTCACCCGTCTCGGGGGCGCCCAGGTGGAGGCCCTCCACGACGTCAACTTCTCGGTGGAAGAAGGGGAATTCGTCGCCATCATGGGCGAGTCCGGCTCCGGCAAGACCACCCTTTTAAACATCCTCGCCGCCCTCGACCGGCCCACCGCCGGGGACGTCACCCTAAGCGGCATCCCCCTTTCGGGCCTGCCGGAGCGGAAGCTGGCGGCCTTCCGGCGGGAAAACCTCGGCTTTGTCTTCCAGGACTTTAACCTCTTAGACACCTTCACGCTGGAAGACAACATCCTCCTTCCTCTCGTGCTGGAAGGGGTCAAATACCCCCAGATGCGGGAACGGATGGTGCCGCTGGTGGAGATGCTGGGCATCGCCCGGCTGATTAAAAAGTACCCCTATGAGGTCTCCGGCGGCCAGAAACAACGGGCAGCCGTCGCCCGGGCGCTGATCACCAACCCCCAGCTGGTGCTGGCGGATGAGCCCACCGGGGCGCTGGATTCCCGGGCCTCCGACGCGCTTTTGGGGCTATTCGAGCGGATCAACCGGGGCGGCCAGACGATTGTCATGGTCACCCATTCGGTCCGGGCCGCCTGCCGGGCGGGGCGGGTGCTCTTCCTGCGGGACGGGGAGGTCTATCACCAGATCTACCGGGGGAATCTGTCGGAGGACGACATGTTCCAGCAGATTTCCGACGCCCTGACCCTGGCGACCAGCCCGCGAGAGGAGGAGGCCTGATGCGGAGAATCCTCTTTTACCTCAAGATGGCCGGGGGGAACATCCTCCGCAACCGGCGGTTTTACCTCCCCTACATCCTCTGCTGTGCCGGAACGGGGGCGATGAGCTACATCGTAGGGTTTCTGTGCATGGACCAGATGGTAGAGCAGATGCCGGGGGCGGACTATGTGCGGACCTTCATGTGGCTGGGGGTCTACGTGATGATCTTTTTCTCTTTCTTCATCATCCGCTACGCCAACTCCTTCATCATCAAGCGGAGGCGGCGAGAGCTGGGGCTTTATAACATCCTCGGGCTGCAAAAGTCCAACATCGCGGTATTGATGACCTTTGAAACGGTACTGCTGCTGATCGTCTCGCTGCTGTTGGGATTGGGAACTGGAATCCTGTTCTCCAAGCTGGCCCTCCTCATCCTCGCCCAGGTCCTCTCCTTTGGGGTGCCGATGGGCTTTTCGGTGAGCGGCGGGGCGATTCTGCTGACGGCGGGGCTGTTGGGGGCGGTCTATCTCTTCTGCCTTATCTGCAACATCTGGGGGGTCGCCCGGTCCAGCCCGGTGGAGCTGCTCCACTCTTCTAGCGAAGGGGAGCGGGAACCGAAGTCCCGGTGGCTATTGGCCATTTTGGGCCTCCTCTCTCTGGGGACAGGGTACTGGATTGCCATTCGGACCCAGAACCCGCTGGACGCGCTGCTCCTCTTCTTTTTGGCGGTCATCCTGGTCATCATCGGCACCTACGCCCTCTTTACGGCGGTGAGCATCGCGGTGCTCAAGCTCCTGCGGCGGAAAAAGTCCTTCTATTATAAGCCCGGCCCCTTCACGGCGGTATCGGGGCTGCTCTTCCGGATGAAACAGAACGCCGTGGGGATGGCCAACATCTGCATCCTGGCGACGATGGTGCTGGTCACCATCTCTACCACCGTCTCCCTCTACACCGGCATTTCCGACGCCATCCGGGTCCAGTACCCCTACGAAGTCCAGGTGGACTTAAATCTGAACAACTACTTCGACGACGGCTACCACCCGGCGGCCGACGGGGACGATCTGCTCGTCCATGACGCGGTCCTCTCCGCCATCCAGGAGGGGGACTACCCGGTGGAAAAAACCGACGCCTTCCATTCGGTCACCTTCACGGTAGCGGAAACAGGCAAGGGGGTCTACTCCCTCGACCGGAACCTGGGGGACAGCTTTTACCTCACCGGCATGGGGTTTACGACGATTGACGACTTCAACGCCCTGACCGGCCGAAACGAAACCCTTTCGCCGGGAGAGGTGCTCTCCTACGCCTCCACCGGCCAGAGCTACTCTGAAGTGACCGTCGGGGACATGTCCTTCACGGTCAAGGAAAACCTCGATTCCTTCCCGATCTCCTCCTGGGCCCAGACCCAGGTGATGTTAAACGCCCATTTCCTGGTGGTGGACTCGATGGACACCCTG
>CALXHB010000110.1 GCA_944387995.1 uncultured Clostridia bacterium
CTGAAAGAGCACGGCAATTTTTGGATTGAAGACGGTAAAGTCGGGCGAAAGGACGATTGACAGGGAAGGAAAATTTCGATTGTTTTTCCCTTCCCTCAAAACACAGGGAAAGGAAATTCTCGATAAATTTTCCCTTTCCCTATATTGGGAAAATCTCGATTGCAATCGACTTTTTCCCTCACAGGGAAATTTTCGATAAATAATCGAGTTTTTCCCAGGGAAGGAAAAACCTTATATATAAATATAAGGGAGTAATTTTCCCTCTGGTCAGAGGAAAGGAAATTTTGGGCGTTAGGCTGCGCCCAAAAATTACCTTCCCTTACTGACAGGGCGCGAAAGGAATGAAATAAAAATAATGCGTTTTAAAAATAGCAAGCTATATGAAACGGCGAAGAATATGCCGCCGCTGTATCACAAACTGCCAGGCGAAGATTTCGACATCCGAAAAAGTCGGGTTCTCTGGTGGTTACTCAAACAGCCGGAACTGCTGGAATATGTCTGGAACCGGATTAAGCAGTCGGGCGCTGTACAGTATGACCCACAGACTGGAAAATGGCAGGGTGTGGATTTTCAGGAGGAAGACGATGATTGAATTTTTTCTGGGCGGTTCGCCGCCGACCGTGACCCATCAGCACCAGCAGGTGACGGTCAGAAATGGGAAACCGGTGTTTTATGAACCCGACCGGCTGAAGGCTGCCAGACAGCAATTGACCTTTCAGCTGAAAATCCACCGTCCGGCAGTACCGATCACCGGACCGGTCAGGCTGCTGACCAAGTGGTGCTTTCCGCTGTGCGCCGGACACAAGATCGACGGGGAATACAAGACAACCCGGCCGGACACCGATAACCTGCAAAAGCTGCTCAAAGACGTGATGACAAAGGTCGGCTTCTGGCAAGACGACGCCCAGGTTGCCAGCGAGATCATCGAAAAGTTTTACGCCCGGATTCCCGGTATTTACATCCGGGTGGAAAAGCTATGACGCCGCAGCAGGTCCGCCGGTGTCTGGGGCGGCGGGTGTTCTGGCGGGGGAAGGAGTACACCTTCACCGGCTGTATCTTGCGGCTGGTCAAAGGAGACTTTGTCTACCAGGCGGAAATCACCGAGTACCGGGAAAATATGACGAGTATTTACATCACATCCCTGGATGAAATTGAGGAGGCGTAAGAGATGGATAAACAGGACACCATCGCATTTTTTGAAAAGCTGCTCTCCACGGCGGAAAATAACCTGGCGGCGGCCCTTCTCCGAGGGGATCTTCCGTCGGCAAAGAACATCCGCCAGAAGATCACGCATTACCAGCGGGCACTGAAAGCGTTGGCGCTTATGGAAAAATGGGAGGCAAAGAGATGAGTACTCTGCGGGAGTTCCCCGCACGGCTGTCTCACGCGATGGACCGGGCGGGTAAGACGCCGGCCCAGCTAACGGAAGAGACTGGTGTTTCCCGCTCCGCTCTCTTTCGCTATTTGCGTGGGGAAGGGCTGCCGTCGGCAATTGGACTGGCCCGGATTGCCAGTTGTCTGCGGGTTTCAGCTGATTGGCTGTTGTTCGGCAAAAGTCCACCGATCTAAAGACAGGAAACTTTTTTTGAGGAGTGCCACATCTGGCACTCCCTTTTTGTTATACTGGAGCGGAAACGGAGGGTAGGCGATGCCGATATATAAGCGATGCCCCCGGTGCGGGGCGAGGCTCTCGGCTGGACAGTCCTGCAGCCGATGCAAACGGGTTTACCCCGCCAAACCGGATGACATCTACACCCGCTTTTATCAGTCTCGCGACTGGCATAAAGCCCGCTCTCTTTGCATGAGTCGGCTGCAAGGCTTAGACTGGTACGAGTATTTGACTGAGGGACGCCTGGTTCCGGGCGATACCGTCCACCACATTATTCCGCTCCGCGACGATTGGTCTAAGCGACTGGACCCGCAAAACCTCATCTGCCTTACGAACCAAAATCATCAGCTGGTGCACATCGAGCTGGCGGCCGGCGGAGAGCGGCGGGAAGCGGTCATCAAGCGACTCAGGGAAGCTCTTTGCCTCGGGTTGTATGGGGGAAGGGGGGAGCCGTGAAAACATGAGGGGTCAGCCACGAATACCGCAGGCACAGGTCTCCTTGCAAAAAATTGTAAATAAAATTTCCAGAGAGAAAGGAGATGGGGGAAATGGGAAGAGCGAGAAAACCACTGGCAGCGCAAAAAGGCGACCTGACGGTAGCCAAAAAGGTAGAAATGCAGCAGGTGGAAGCAGCGGTAACGACCGGTAGTGAGCAACTGAACCGACCGCCGTCCTGGCTGATCGACAAGGTGGCGAAAGCAGAATGGAAGCGAGTCGTAAAAGAGCTTGCAAACATCGGTATCATCGGGAATCTCGACCTTAACAACATTGCGGGATACTGCAACGCATACAGCCTTTACCGACAGGCCATTTCGACGGTGGCACAGCCCGATTTCGTATTCGACAAGGATTCTGTGGATGTCATGAAAAAGTACGCCGATGAAATGCGGAGATTTGCGGCTTTATGCGGGCTGACAGTAGACTCGAGGCTAAAGGCTGGAGCCTATTTAACGGGCAAAAAAGAGGAAGATATCACCGAAAAGTTCGGGGATATTTAGTAAAACCAAGCGTAAAGCGGCGAAGAATAGTAAAAAAAGTCCTCCCAAAACGGGCATCACGGGGAGCGCCCAGAAATAGACAAACTATACCGGCTAGGAACAGATGTAAGGTTTGATCGGACGTTCCCCGGAATGCCCGAAGAGGTGAAACGCCATGAGAAAAAGCAATATGAGATGTCTGTCCGTACTGGTGACAGCGCAGACGCTCTGGAATCTGTACAAGCTGGCCAAAATGGCCGGGTATGGCACCAATATAGGAAAAGTCATAGACAAATTGGTGCGGGAAAAGATGCTCTCGCTAAGGGTATATCGTACGGATAGCATGAAAGAGGTGAAAAAGTGGCGGTAGATACCAGCATTGCGGTGTCGATTAAAGATAATTTTTCGTCTGGGATTACCAAGATGAAAAAGAACCTGACAGATTTTGAAAAGCAGATCACCGACACCGGGACCAAAATCGACCAGCTGAACCGGAAAAAAGCCTCGATTGCTGTCGATGTTCAACGGGCAAAAAAAGAGCTGAAAGAAGCTAGAAAAGCTTTCGACGACACGGAAGAAAGCGCGAAAAGACTGTCGGATGCGGAATACAACTATTCCAATTTGACCAGTGAGCTCAAAAGCATTACCAGCGAAGCCAACGCGGCCAATAAAGCGTTAAATACCCTGCGGGACCAGAAGGCAAAAGCGGAAAACCGGGCCAACGGAGGAACGATTGCAGGTGGATATAATGGCAGTCAAAGCACTACTTCCATATCGGGGGAGAGCTCTATCCTATCAAGACTGGGGCAGGCGGGAGCCACCCAGATGGTTGGGGACGTGGTCTCGCAGATTGCCGGCGCGTATATTAGTTCAGCGTTCGATTCTGAGAGCGCGAACGTGCTTACCAGCGCACTTTCATCCGCAGCATCGGGAGCCGCGATTGGAACGGCAATCGCGCCTGGAATCGGTACGGCAATCGGGGCGGCAGGCGGTGCGCTACTGGGCGGAATATCCGGCGCAGTTGGTAACTTTGAAAACAGAGATGAATATTTTAAAAGCCTAGTACAAGATCGGTATGACCAGTACAACGAAGAGTTAGCCAATACGCTGACGTCTGGTAGTACAGTGGCAAGCAGCCGGGAACAGTCGAAGCTGCAATTTTCGACGCTGCTTGGCAGCGACCAGGCAGCTGCCGATTGGGTAGACTGGATGCAAAACTATGGCGCAGTGACGCCGTTTACATTTGACGAACTGGCGGGGTTGTCCCGGGTGGGATTGTCCTACAACTTTAATACCGATGAACTGAAAAGCATGATGCAGGCAATCGGAGATGCCGGAAGTGCCCTCGGCATACAGGGAGACGATCTGCAAAATGTAGCCGCGTACCTTGGAAGGATGAATTCAAGCGGGAAGGTGACGCTGGAATACCTGGACCCACTCATTGAGCGGGGAATACCAGCCATTGATTATCTGGCGGAGGCATTGACAGAATCCGAAGACAATGTGGAGGGAAAACAGTTTACTGCGTCAGATGTTTATGAAGCCATTTCCAGCGGACTGTTAGACGGAGCGGACGCTGCCCGCGCAATTATGGGGGCAATGGCAGAAGATTTTGGCGGAAGTATGGAGAAAATGAGCGCCACTTATGCTGGGAAAGTCTCTACTCTGGAGGATGCGGAAGATCAGCTCAATGCAGCAATGGGTGAAGGATATAATTCCGAACGCATTAAAGGGATTGACGCCCAGATTGAATATCTGTCCGGAGAAACTGGGGCTCAGGTGGAGGAAATGTACTCGCTGATCGGTCAGTATCAGGCTAGCCTGGAAAACGCCAAAGAAGAAGCCCTTAGAACTGCCATGGAATCTGTTACCCAATCTGATGAATATTTAAAAGCTGAACAGGAAGGAAACGGTGCCGAAATGGGCCGCCTTTTGGCACAAGCTAAGGCACAGGCCGAAAGTGAATATACTCAAACTGAAGAATACCAGCAGTATTTAGCGAGCCAGCAAGGAATGATTGAAAGTCTGCAGTCTTCGCTATCTGGAAGTTATGAAGCGTTGGGGTATAATCTTGGGATAAAATTAGCTGAAGGATTGTTGTCTGCCAAAAGTGAAGTAAACTCTGCTCAAAAACAGTTAGCATCACTTACAGCTAAAGAAGATGAATGGAATAGCCAGATGGAAGCCATGAGAAATGGAGAAACCAAAGGCACCGGCCATGCTGCTGGTTTATCCTATGTGCCTTATAACGACTATGTCACAAGGCTGCACGAAGGCGAGCGGGTGCTGACGGCTGCCGAAAACCGCGCTTACTCGCAGGGAATCGGGAATGTTACCGTAAACGTACAGGGCGCGGTCGTAAGAGAAGACAGCGACATTGATCGAATTGCGGACGCAGTTGTGGACAAGCTTGCCGAAGAAATTGAACAGAGGAGGCGGCTCAGTTGGCAGTAACGCCGGACGCGATTGTAAACGCCATCGCGGAAAAGCTCCACCAAACGTTTCCGGACCGGACAATCTATGTAAACCAGCAGGAGCAGGAGTTCACCCGGCCCAGCCTGTTTATCGACGCGATCTACTGGACACGAGACAGGCAAAACATTGGGACAGACCAGACTACGTTTTACCTCACGATCTACTGCTTTGAAAAACTGACGGTCAACCGAAACGGGGATTTGTTTACCGCGCTGATGACAGCCAACCAGATAGAAGACCTGTTTCGAATGGAGACGCTGCCGGTCGGTGACCGGGTGCTGAAAATCCAGGCTTCAAGAGGGAACCAGGAGCGGGGAGAGTGTGACGTCGACCTGGTTGTGACTTGGAACGATTGGAACGGATATGATCCGGATGCTGGATATCCGCTCATGGAAACGTTGCACACAAAAATGGAGGAATATCAGACATGACCGATGCGGAAGCTATCCGGGCCTGTGCCCGGGAATTGATGATCGCCGCAAAAGACGACGGGACGGTCAAAGCGGTGATGAAAAAGCTGATTGAGCTGGCAAACAAAATGGAGAGCAGAACGGAGAATCCCAAAAATGAACCCTGGTAAACTGAGAGAGCGGGGACAGCTTTTAAAGCTGACAAAGGACGGGACCAGCTACCGGTGGGAAGCATCCGGCGGCATCTGGTGCGCAGTGAAAGAAACGGGAAAGAAAAACCTTTTTTCCAAAGTCGGCGTTGGCGCTGCCGGCGCCGAAATCACCGTCAGAGAAAACAGGCAGCTAACCTGTCACGATGCTTTACTGGTGAGAGGACAGCATTTCTTTTTGACTGACATTGCGCGGGAAGGGATCGCGCCCCGGTATTTTAAAATCCAGGCGGCCATGGTGACACCGGAAACCGCATCGGTAACCCGCACAAAGACGGTTATCGGTGGAAATGGAATCCCAACAAACGGAGAAATCACCATTGCGGAGTGCCCAGTCTATCTGACCGAAAAATATATCCGGTCTGCCGATGAAAAAGCACAGGTAGAGAATACAAACCGGTTGGTCGCAGTCACGCCAAAAGCGTTGGAGTGCCTGCCGGGAGACGTGGTGGAAATCTTGGGAAGAAAATACCGGGTTGAAGTCTGCCACACGCTGGAGCCGTATAAAAACGAGTATGAGATCGAAAGGGTGACGGATGATT
>CALXHB010000111.1 GCA_944387995.1 uncultured Clostridia bacterium
ATCGGGCAGAATGAACTCATGGAGGATTTTGGGAAGGGCGCTTTTTCCTTCATTATCGTGGAGGATATGCCGAACAAGGATGTAGCTGCCCTGAAGGCAAAAATTGAGCAGGTCGATCATGTGGATATACCTCCAAGATGAACAATTACATCGTCAAACCTCTGGGCCATATGTATATGTCCGATGTGACCGCAGATGATATTCGAGTGGCGCTTGTGCCAGTATCGAAAAAATCGGAAGGTATGTATAATACGGTAAATATGCTTTTTAAGTGTATTTTCTACTCTGCAGAGCGTAGCCAACTACTTGACTATAATCCTTCTGCGGGTATTTCTGCTAAAGGCGGGAAACCAACAAAAAAGAAAGAAGCACTGACAGATGAGCAAGCAAAGAGGCTTTTGGAAACCACCAAAGGGCTTCCGCCGTATGTATTTATCATGATAGGTTTGTATTCAGGATTGCGCAGAGAGGAGATATTGGCGCTGCAATGGGATTGTGTTTTTCTTGATGCGCCTACTCCATACATTTCTGTGCGTAGAGCATGGCGTACTGAGCATAACAGGCCGGTGATCTCCTCGGTACTAAAGACTGAGGCGGCAAAAAGAGATATTCCGATCCCGAAATGCCTGGTTGAGTGCCTGCGGGAAGCCAAGGCCACCTCAATATCCGATTATGTGATTGCTGATAGCAAGGGACAGCCTCTTTCGTATTCGCAATTCCATAGGGTTTGGCAGTATGTGGTTGTACGTTCCACAAAAGAAAGAACATACTACAAATATGTGAATGGAGAAAGCATCAAGTACACGGTCACACCAACTTTAGGAGGACATCAAAAGAACAATCCCAAGATTGTTTACAGTCTGGATTTTGAAGTGACGCCCCATCAGTTGCGACATACATACATAACCAATCTTCTTTATGCAGGGGTTGATCCTAAAACAGTTCAATATCTGGCTGGACATGAGAACAGCAAAACGACGATGGACATTTATGCGAAAGTAAAGTATAATAAGCCTGAAGAGCTTTCGGGTGTGGTAAATGCAGCATTCAATCACTGAGAATGGCCTGATAATTCCCTCATTTTCTGTGTTAATAAATGGGGCAACCGTTATCCAAAAGCCCGAAAAGCCTTGAAAAATCAAAGAAAATCGGCACACAGATTATTTCAATACGGCCTCAAAGCAGCTCGTCGTGCTCCTCAGTTCTCCAAGAGATGATTTTTCCCTTTGGGAATCAAAAACCCTCGGATTTTTCCGGGGGTTTTGTTTTGCCCGAAATTTCCGTTGCAGTCGTCAGCAGAGCTGGCCACCCGGATTTTCTCACACTTCCTCCCGGACAAGTCCGGCAGTCAAATGCCTCTTCTGCTAAAAATTACCCAGCATACACACATTTGTAACAATATGTTTATTTGACCGTTATTTACTCCCTTCGACAGATGTGATACAATAAGCACTGTAAAGGGGAGGTGTCCGCAGAATGTTTGGGTATATCCGGCCCGCTGTCGGGCAGCTTAAAGTGTGCGAATACGAAACCTACCGGGCGGTTTACTGCGGCATCTGCCACGCCTTAAAGGAACATTTCGGCACCCTCTCTACCCTATCCCTCAACTATGACTTTACCTTCGCCGCTCTGCTGGGGCTGGCACTGCGGCCGGAGTTTCCGGGGTACGAGAACTTTACCTGTGCTGCTCATCCGCTCCACAAACGGCAGCGGGTCCGGCTGGAGGAAGAGGTTCTGCCCTATGTTGGCGGGTGTGTCGTCTCGATGGCCCACGCCAAAATTGCCGACAACATCTCCGATTCCGGATTTTTAAAAAGCAGTTTCTGCCGGCTGACCCTGCCGCTGACTGCCCGGGCCGAAAAAAAGGCCGGGGGAAAATTCCCCGCCCTGCCGGCCCTCTGCGAAAAGATGACCGAAGACCAGAACCGGGCGGAACAGGACCCGTCGGTCTCCCTCGACCGGTCGGCTGAAGCCTCGGCGGCGGCCCTGTCCGGCATGATGGAGGCTCTGTCGGAAGACCCGATGAACAAGCGAATCTTAAAACGGTTCGGGTACCTTCTGGGGAGATGGATTTATTTTATCGATGCCCTCGACGACCTTGAGGACGACCTGAAAAAAGAAAACTTTAACCCGTTTATCAAACGGTTCCAACTGTCCTATCCGCTGTCGGCGGAACAGAAACAAGAGGTCCGCGGATACGGGCGGGAGCTTTTAAATATCACCGGCGCCGAGATGGCGGCGGCCTATGAGCTTTTGGAACTCAAACGCTTCAAGGGAATTCTTGATAACATCGTATACCTGGGGCTTCAGCAATCGATTGACCGGGTCTTTGACCGGGCGGACGGCAAAAAGCCGGGAGAAGGGACGGAAGCGTCCCAGTCAGAATATCCTAAAGGGCGTAAACTATTGTGACGGCCCATCTGGGCGATTGGAGGAACATATGCCTGAAAAAGATCCGTATCAGGTACTGGGCGTTTCACGGGACGCCACCGAAGAACAGGTCAAAGCTGCCTACCGCGAGCTGGCCAAAAAGTATCACCCTGACAACTATGCCGATTCTCCGCTGGCGGATGTGGCCAACGAGAAGATGCAGGAAGTCAACGCCGCCTACGATGCGGTTTTAAAGGATTTGAAAAACCGTTCCTCCGACGGTTCCCAGGGTTATCAGCAAAGCTACCAGCAGGGCTACGGCGGGTACACCAATCAGGGGGGCTACTCCGGCGGATACCGGCAGCAGCAGTACCGTCAGAGCTACTCCGGCGGGTACGGCGGATTTGGCGCTTACGGCTCCAGTTTTTCCGATGTACGGCGGATGATCCAGCAAAACCGGCTGGTTGAAGCAGAGGAGCTGCTGGACGGGACCCCCTCCACCTCCCGGGACGGCGAATGGCACTTTTTAAAGGGAACGATCTGTTATCAGCGGGGCTGGCTGGACGACGCCCGCAACCATTTCAGCGCCGCCTGCCAGATGAGCCCCGGCAACCCGGAGTATCGGGCAGCGTTAAACCGGATGTCCTGGCAGGGACAGGGCGGTTACGGCGCCCCCGGCAGTGGATACCGGCAGACCTCCCACCCCGGCAGCGGGATGGACGCCTGCAACTGCTGCGGCAACCTGTTACTGGCCGACTGCTGCTGTGAATGCATGGGCGGCGACCTGATCCCCTGCTGCTAAGGAGGGGGACGCGGAAATGGCAAACAAAAGGCAGGCCAACGGCCGGATGATGGCCTTTGGCGGTATTATGGCGGCGGTGGCGCTGGTACTGATGCTGCTGTCGTCGGTCATTCCGGTGATGAGCTATGGGCTGCCGGCTATCGCTGGTTTCCTCACCACTTTGGTGGTGATCGAGTGCGGTGACAAGATGGCGGCGGTCTGTTATGGGGCAGTTTCGCTCCTGTCGCTGATTCTGGTGCCCGACAAAGAAAGTGCGATTTTGTACCTGATTCTCTTCGGTTGGTACCCCATCGTCAAGCAGTACATCGAAAGGCTTCGGAAACCGGTGTTGGAATGGGTGCTGAAACTGCTCTGCATGATTCTGCCGGTGGGTGCCGCCTCGGGCATTGCGGTGGCAGTCCTGGGACTGGAAGCTGTTTTTGGCGAAGAAATGGGCGGCCTGTTCATTGCAGGCTTTTATCTGGTGGCGGTGATCGCCTTTGTCTTTTACGATGTGGTCATGACCCGGCTGATTTCTGCCTATCTGTCGGTCCTCCGGCCCAGATACCTGTCCAAACTGTTTAAGTGAGGGAAGTCCTATGCTACAAAAGAGAATGAAAGAGCTCCGGCAGCAGCGGGGACTCACCCAAAACGAACCGGCTTCGGTCCTGCACACCTCCCGGGAAGCCTATTCGATGTACGAAAATGGCAAGCGGCAGTTGAGCTGCCAGGGGCTCGCCCAGTTGGCCCAGTTTTACGGAGTGACCACCGATTACATGCTAGGGCTTTCGGATGACCCTGAGGGCGCTCCTAAGCTCACCGCTGAGGAGGAAAAGTTATTGGACCATTTCCGCGGCTGCGACCAGCGGGGAAAACGGACGGTCTTACAGACCTCCATCCAACAAGAAAAAGAAAGCAACAGTTAAAAACGCTGCCTGGTTAAAACCGGGCGGCGTTTTTTCATGGGAAATGAAGCGTAAATAAAACAGGAGCCCTCCCCTCGGGAAAGCTCCTGTCAGTGTGTCGATAAAATTGTTGCATCCGTAACATTTGGCACTGACTCCAAAGTTTCTAGCCCACTGGGGCCAATCAGAAGTTTAGGATCGACCCCTTTTTAAAGGGGTCGCGGGAATGGAAGGGGCAGAGCCCCGTCCCAGGCGCTAACCCATAATGAAAGCGCACCTTTCACAGCTGCATACGCCAAAGGTTACTGGTCGCGCAGCGACCATCCAATGCTCAAAGACTTTTTCGACAGTCTGACAGGAGCCCTCCCCTCGGGAAAGCTCCTGTTTTCTTTAAAATTCGTAAGGGTAAGCGATAGCAGTGGCAATCTGTTCCGCCTTTTCCCGGCTGACCAGCTGCTCGACGAGCTTTAAGCCAAAGGGAATCGCCGCTCCAAGGCCGCGGCCGGTGGTGATGTTGCCGTCGACGTCAACCAGGTGGCCGGTGACGTGGGCGCCGGTGAGCTTGTCCTCAAAGCTGGGGTGAGAGGTGGCGTTTTTGCCCTGTAACAGACCCAGCCCGCCGAAGATACTCGGAGCGGCGCAGATGGCCGAAATGATCTTTCCTTCCCCGTGGAAGGAAAGGACCGCCTTTTTCACCAGTTCGCTCTCGCCCAGGTTGGTGGTGCCGGGAAGCCCGCCCGGCAAAAAGAGGGCATCATACCCCGAAAGGTCGGCTTCTTCCGCCAGCAGGTCGGCGGTGATGGTCATATGGTGGGAGCCGGTGACCAGCTTATCGCCGCCAATCGCCGCCAAGGTAACCTCCACGCCCGCCCGGCGGAGCAGGTCAGCCGGAACCAGCGCTTCACATTCTTCCAGGCCAGGAGCCAGGAAAACAATTACTTTGCTCATAAGTTAGATCCTCCTTTTTCCTACATTATACCACGGGGAGTCCGGGAGGGCAAGCGGGAAATAAACTTTCCGATTGACGAAACGGACAAAAAAAGGTATAATGAAGTGAGCAAATCAGATAGTTTTGCAAAAAGCGAACCAGAAAGGTCTGTTAAAACGATTTGCCCTGTCGGAACATCTGATGTACATCGGTCAGAAACTGTGACCTGAAAAACAAAACGCAGACAAAAGGAGGAATCTGCCATGAAAACCCGCGTAGAAACACCCTATGCAAAAGAATTTCTCTCCTATGCCCTGGAGTATGAAGGATGCGTATCCGGCGAGCCGGAGCACTTTCTGAAGGTGATGAAGCACAACACCGGTTTTGCGGGCGGACTGACCAAATACGGCCTCGACCGGACGGGCTTGCAGCGCCGCAATCCGCTGGTGGTGGGGCTGGGAGACTCGGTCACCGCCGGACATTTTGAATCGTTGGTCCGGGATTACAGCGACTTCCCCGCCTTTATTAAGGCTGGCAAGCCGGTTGAAGCGGTAGACGAACGGCAGAGTTATCTGGAAAAATTCAAGGACCGTCTCTCCGACCGGTATGAAGCCACTTCGGTCAGTGTCATCAACTCCGGCATCGCCGGGGACACCATCCTTGGGATGGAGGCGCGGCTCTCCCGGGACGTCATTGCCCACAACCCCGACCTGACCATCGTAAATGGCTCCCTCAACTGGGGGCCGGAGCTGGGGGAAAACAAGTTCTTCTATGAGTCCCTAAAACGGATTGTCCGGCGGATCAAACGGGAAACCAACTCGGACATCGTCCTGATGACCCCCAACATGCAGTGCACCGACAACGCCCCCTTCCCCGCCGGAAATTCGCTGGAGGAACGGGTCAAGATGATCCGGCAGGTGGCGGCGGAGGAAAATACCTGCTTGGCTGATGTCTACGCCGTCTGGGAGGGGTTTGTCAAAGCAGGGCACCCGGTGGCGGCGCTGCTGGCCAACGGTATCAACCACCCCACCCCCGCCGGACATCAGGTGATGGCGGAAATTTTGATGAAGTTCTTCTAAGGAGCGGCCGATGGAAATTGTAATTTTAGACGGGGCGGTCGTCAACCCTGGAGACCTGTCCTGGGGCGGGCTGGAAGAGATGGGACATTTGACCGTCTATGACCGTACCCCGCCGGAACAGGTTGTAAGTCGAATCGGTGAGGCCGAAATCGTCCTCACCAACAAGGTTACCTTCACCGGTGAGCTGATGGAACGGTGTCCCCGGCTCCGGTACATCGGCGCCCTGGCCACCGGGTTTAACAACATCGACGTAAAGACCGCCCGGCGGCTGGGGATTGCCGTTACCAACGTCCCCGCCTACTCGACCCATGCGGTCGCCCAGTTTACGATGGCGCTGCTGCTGGAGATCTGTCACCAGGTGGGGCGGCACAGCACCGGGGTCCAGCAGGGAAAATGGGTGATGGCGCCCGATTTCTGCTACTGGGAGACGCCCCAGATGGAGCTTTGGGGCAAGCGATTCGGTATCGTCGGTATGGGGCAGATCGGCCAGGCGGCCGGGGCGCTGGCCCATGCCTTTGGAATGGAGGTTTATTACCATTCCCATCGGGAAAAGGAACTCCCCTACCCTGCCACCTGGTGCAGTCTGCCCCAGCTGCTGGAGACGGTGGACATTCTCTCCCTCCACTGCCCGCTGACCGACGAAACCTTCCATCTAGTTAACGAAGAAACCATCGGGATGATGAAGGAGGGCGCGATTCTTCTGAACACTGCCCGGGGTCCGCTGGTGGATGAAAAGGCGGTTTTAGAGGGGCTTAAAACCGGCAAGCTGGCGGCCTATGGAGCCGATGTCAGCGAAAAAGAACCGATGGCACCGGACTCCCCGCTGCTGGGGGCACCCAACTGTATCCTCACACCCCACATTGCCTGGGCTTCCCAGGCGGCAAGAGGACGGCTAATCGACCTGGCGGTGGAAAACGTCCGGGCATTCCTCCGGGGAGAAAAACGCAACCGGGTGGAATGAAAGTATTTTCTTTTTCACTTGCGCTACTCCCCTGTCAACCTACACAAACATAATAAGACCTCCTGTCCGGTTAAGCAAGGCAGGAGGTTTTAGTCTGTCAGAAAAGTCTATTAGCATTGGATGGTCGCTGCGCGACGGGTAACCTTTGGAGAGATGAGCTGTGAAAGGTGCGCTTTCATTATAGGTCCACGCAACTCCAATTTGACCCACATTGCTGGAGACTTTGGAGCCAGCGCCGAATGTTACGGATGCGACAACTTTATCGACACAATAAAACCTCCTGCCCAGTTAAGTGGGACAGGAGGTCTTTTCTGTTCTCTTTATGTTAAAGGTCCTCATGTTGCGGCGGCAATTTTTCCCGCTTTGCAATCTCTGCCGCGGCTACCCGGTCGGCGATGACCCAGACATCAGGGTGAAGCTGTAAAATTGAGGCCGGAACCTGGGGTGTAACCGGGCCATACAACGCCCGCCAGAGGATTTCCGCCTTCCCCGCTCCACTGGCCAGCAGAAGAATCCGCCGGGCCTTTAAGATGGTTCCTATGCCCATCGTGATGGCCTCCCGGGGCACCTCCTCCATCCGGTCGAAAAACCGGGCATTGGCCGAGATGGTGCTCTCGGTCAATGCGGTCAGGTGGGTATGGACGGGGAAATGGTCAGCCGGCTCGTTGAAGCCGATATGGCCGTTGCCGCCGATACCCAGCAGTTGGAGGTCGATTCCCCCCGCCGCCTCAATGGCAGCTTCATACCGGGCCGCCTCCTTATCCGGGTCAGAGGCCATCCCGTCGGGGATAAAAGTCTGGGAAGCGGTCATCCCCAGGGGACGGAACAGCTGCTGTTCCATAAAATAGCGGTAGCTTTGGGGATGGTCCCCCGCCAGTCCCCGGTACTCGTCCAGATTAAAGGTCCTCACCTGGGAAAAATCCAGATTCTCCCGCCGGGCCTTGTCCACCAGCGCCCGGTACATTCCCACCGGCGTCGAACCGGTGGCCAGGCCGAGAACGCAGTCCGGCTGGAGGGTGACCTCCGCCGCAAATAGATCCGCCGCTTTTTCCGACAGGCGGTCATAATCCGCCGCAACCATCAGTCGCATTTTTATACTCCTCCTTCTCTTCCACTGCCTCTATTGTAGCCGGTAAACCGAAGTATGTCCAGTGGGAAAGAAGAAAAAACTTAGAGCAGCTCCCGGATTAAGGGCCGGGCGCGGTTGACCAGCTGTTTGTCATTGTCATAGGAGAGAAAAGAGTGGGCCAAACTCATCTCCACCCATTTGATCTGGGCAATTTCGTTCTCCTGGGGAATGTAGTCGTAGTTGCGGGCCCGGCCCAAAAAGTAGATGACATCTTTTGTCACATCCCGCTTTGGAGAATAGGAAACGACCTCCCGAAACCCGGGACAAAGAGACACCTGAATGTGCGTCTCCTCATACACCTCCCGCACCGCCGTCTCTTCCTCGGTCTCGTCCCCTTCCACATGGCCTTTTGGGAAAGACCAATGCCCGCCGGCGGTGTGTTTAATCAGAAGGAGTTCCGTATTTCCGTGGTAGCGGCGGAAAACCACCGCCCCACAGGATTTTTCATATCCCATTGCACGCCCATCCTTTCAAATCCTGGTAGTTGTAATTATTATACCATACACCTCTGTCACTCTGCAAGAGGAAAGCACAATTTGCAAGCTGGAAAGCGTCAAATTGCATAATTCGGGAAAATTTTTGGATTTTTAGCTGACAAACCGTTAAAACTGTGCTATAATAAAGCCATGCGGTCGAGAAGCCGCAGGATTACACCTATGAGGAAGGATGAAGAAACCCATGAAAACTTTTGCAGAACTTCCCTATGAACGCCCGGATTTCCAGGCGGTGGGCAAGGAGCTGGAGGCTCTGACCGAAAAGCTCAAAAACGCCTCTTCTTATGAGGAGATGCGGGACCTGTTCTTTAAGGAACAGGAGCTGACCCGTGGACTGAGCACGATGCAGAATGTCTGCTCGATTCGTTCGGACATGAATACCACCGACCCCTTCTATTCGGCCGAGCGCAAGGTGTTCAACACCGAGATGCCGGGCCTGATTCCCGCCCAGAAGGCGTGGACTGCTGCCCTCTTGGAAAGCAAATTCCGCGATGATTTTGCCAAAGAGTTTGGCGATCGCGTCTTTGTGGTCCTGGAAAACCGCCAGAAGGTCCAGAGCCCCGAGATTGCCGAAGATCTGATCGAAGAAGCAGGCCTGGTGGACGAATACTCCAAGATCGCCGCTACCTGCACCGTCGATTTCATGGGTGAAACCTGCAACTTCTACGGCCTTTTGAAACATATGGAGAGCACCGACCGGGAAGAGCGGAAGGCCGCTTTCCACGAATGGGCGAAACTGTACGCCGGTGTCGCCGACCAGCTGGACGACGTTTACCATCGGATGGTCCAGGCCAGAGTCCGGATGGCGAAAAAGATGGGCTATGACAGCTACATCCCCTTTGCTTACTTAAAACGCGGCCGCACCGACTACGGCCCGGAAGAAGCCGCTGCTTTCCGCAAACAGGTACTGGAAACGGTTACCCCCGCGGTGGCAAAACTGCGCAAAGAGCAGGCTGAACGGCTGGGCATTGACAAGATGCACTACTACGACGAGATGCTCTTCCTCCCCGGCGGCAACCCCAACCCCCATGGCGACCGGGACTTTATGGTGAACGCTGCCCAGAAGATGTACAGTGAGCTTTCGCCCGAAACCAAAGAGTTCTTCAACTTCATGGTTGAACATCAGCTGTTCGACCTGGAGACCCGTCCTGGCAAACGGCTGGGCGGCTACTGCACCTCTCTGCGGGCAGAAAAAGCGCCGTTTATCTTCTCTAACTTCAACGGCACTGCGGCGGACACCGATGTCCTGACCCACGAAGCCGGCCACGCATTCCAGTCCTACATCGCTCAGCGGCTGATCCCGATTGACCCCTGCTGCGGCTCCACCTCCGAGATCAACGAGATCCACTCGATGTCGATGGAGACCTTCACCTTCCCCTGGATGGAGCTCTTCTTTGAGGGCGAAGCGGACAACTACCGCTCGATTCACCTGATCGACTCGCTGGCTGCGATGCCTTACATGTGCGCCGTTGACGAATTCCAGCACAGAGTCTTCGAGAACCCCGACATGACCGGCAAGGATTACCGCAAGGTCTGGAAGGAACTGGAGCAGAAGTACCTGCCCTGGCGTGACTACGACGGAGAGTCCTTCCTGGAAGAAGGCGGCTTCTGGATGCAGAAACAGCACATCTTCATGTACCCCTTCTACTATGTAGACTACGCCCTGGCGCAGACCTGCGCATTCCAGTTCTTCACCTGGATGACCAAAGACCGCAAGGCTTCCTGGGACGGCTATCTGAAACTCTGCCGCAGCGGCGGTACCAGAGGGTATTTCGCAACCCTGGATTACGCAGGGCTGGATAACCCCTTCGTTCCCGGCAACGTTGCCAAGTCCATTCAGGGCGTTCTGGATTTCCTGGAGGAACATAAACCCCAGTAAAATCTGCGTTCCCGATAAAACGTAAAAATCCCCCTTTCCGGAAACGGTCTGCCCGCCCGGAAAGGGGGATTTTCTTTCTTAGCATATAAAACGCTGTCGAAAAAGTCTTTGAGCATTGGATGGTCGCTGCGCGACGGGTAACCTTTGGAGGCAACAACTGTGGAAGGTGAGCTTTCAGAGATAGGTCCGCGCTTGGGAAGGGGCTTTGCCCCTTCCATTCCCACCATCCCTTTAAAAAGGGCTGGACCCTAAACTTCTGATGGGCGCACGTGGGCTGGAAACTTTAAAGTCAGCGCCGAATGTTACGGAAAAAGGATATCGACACAGTAAAGCGCCGGCTGTCGAGAAGGTCAGGGGGCTTGGGATGGGCGCTGCGCGACAGGTAACCTTTGGAAGCAACAACTGTGGAAGGTGAGCTTTCAGAGATAGGTCCGCGCTTGGGAAGGGGCTTTGCCCCTTCCATTCCCACCATCCCTTTAAAAAGGGCT
>CALXHB010000112.1 GCA_944387995.1 uncultured Clostridia bacterium
CAGGCGATGGCCGAAAAGGTGCGGCTGGAGGAATCGGAGCGGAAGATGGCTGCCTACCGGGCAGAACAGCCGCCCGCATCCCCGGAACTGGTTGTCCAGCCAACGGCCGAACCGCTGCTGACCATCGACTTCCGGGTGACCGGGACCAAACGCCAGCTGATGGCGCTGAAACAGTTTTTGAAGGAAAACCAGATTTCGTACGGAAAGGTGGAGTGACTGGTGAACGTTGGAAATACTTTACAGAAAGCCCCGGTCCGGGACAAGGCCATCGAGTTTGAGGTGGGGGGCCAGATGGTCAAGCTGTCGCCCTCCATCGTCAAAAACTACCTGGTCAACGGCAATGGGAGTGTCACCGACCAGGAAGTGGTGATGTTTTTAAACCTCTGCAAGTTTAACCGCTTAAACCCCTTCCTGCGGGAAGCCTACCTCATCAAGTACGGCTCCTCCCCGGCGACGATGGTGGTCGGCAAGGACGCGATCTTAAAGCGGGCGATGCGGAATTCCCGGTATTCCGGTTTTCAGGCGGGGGTTTTTGTCCTCCGGCAGGACGGGCAGCTGGAAGAGCGGATGGGCGCCCTGACGCTGCCGGGGGAGATCCTCTGCGGCGGCTGGGCGAAGGTGATGGTCAAAGGGTACGACTATCCGGTAGAGATGTCGGTTTCCTTCGAGGAGTACTGCCAGAAAAAGGACGGCAAGCCTTCCTCCAACTGGGCCACCAAACCCGGGACGATGATCCGCAAGGTGGCGCTGGTCCAGGCGCTGCGGGAGGCATTCCCGGAGGACCTTTCGGAGATGTACGCCGCCGAAGAGCTGGGAATGGACGAGCAGGACTTGAGCCACACCCCGGTTGTCCAGCCGCCCGTATCCTCTGAACCGGCCGCCGTCTCTCCGCCGCCCGCCCGGGTGGAGGCCCCGGTGGTGCAGCCGGATGAACCGGAGGACCCCTTCGACTTTTTCGACGGGGAGTAAGCTCGAAAGGAGGCCGGATGGATGGCCAGACCGCGCAAGGCGGGGCTTTCGTACTTTCCTCTGGATGTGGACATATTTGACGCTGACTACAAGATCATCGACCTGCTGGACCGCTTTGGGCCAAAGGGGTTTACGGTGTATATCGCCATCCTGTGCCTAGTCTACCGGGAGGGATATTACCTGGAAATCCCCACAAAGAGCCTCCAGGCGCAGCTGGGGAAGATGATCGGCAACCGCTGGCTGACCGACAAAACCTTTCTGACCGGCGTGATCGACTACTGCGGGGAGCTGGGCCTCTTTGATGTTGGCCTCCTGTCGCAGGGTGTGATCACCTCGGCCGGCATCCAGCGGCGGTATCGGGAAGCGACCAAGCGCAACAAATCGAGGATTGAAAAATACCGGCTTCTGGAGGAAGACCCCCCGGAGGCCGGCGAAAGCGCGCCCGAAACTTCCGTTTCTGCTGCAAAAACCGGGGTTTCTTTTGCAGAAATGCCGGTTTCTGACGCAAAAACGTCACAAAGAAAAGAAAATAAAAGGAAAGAAAACAAAAGGAAAGAAAATTCTCTCCCTAAAGGGAGAGAAAAGGAAACGCCGCAGCATTCTGACGGCGATTCACCCCCGCCCGCTCCCGACAGAGAGCCCTCGGAAGAGGAAAGTAACCTGTATGGACGGTTTCGGAATGTGCGGCTTACAAGAGAAGAGTACGCCGCTTTGGGGGAAGAGGTGGAGGACCGGGACCGGCTGATCGAGCAGCTGTCGGCCCATATGGAGGCCACCGGCGCCCGGTACAAAAACCACTTCGCCCGGCTGCTCAAATGGGAGATGGAGGACCATAAACCGGGGAATCAAAGGCGGGAAAAGGCTTCGGGACGGGCGGGCACCAGCTATAACCTGGCGGCGTTTGACCGCCAGGGGTTTGACCTGCCGGAAATGGAGGATGCAGATGACAGCGAAGGAAGCAAAAGGAAAGATCGGCGGTGAAGTCGGGTATGGCGGCCGGCGGTACCGGCTGCGGGAGCTGGTCTACTGGAAGGATGAGCGGGAGCGGGTTTACCGCTGGTCGGCCCTGCTGGTGGAACCGGCGACCAACAGCGGGCTGCGGGTCCCGCTGGAGGAGGTGGAGATTTGAAGGCGATCACCTTTTCCGTCCCCGGCAAGCCCCAGGGCAAGGCCCGTCCCCGGATTGTCCGGCAGGGGGGCTTTTCCCACAGCTTTACGCCGGAGAAGACGGTTCTATACGAAAACTGGATTCGCAGCTGTTACCAGCGGGAGGCGGGGGAGTACCGGTTTCCGGACGATTCGCCGCTGGAATTGGCCATCACAGCGGTCTTTCCGGTGCCGAAGAGCTATTCCCGGCGGAAGCGAGAAGGGTGTCTCTCCGGATTCATCCGGCCCACCGGGAAACCCGACTGCGACAACATCGCCAAGAGCGTGGCGGATGCGCTGAATGGCGTCGCCTACCGGGACGACAGCCGGGTTTGCAGGCTGGTGGTGGTTAAGCGGTACGGCGAAATCGAGGGGCTGCGGGTGACGGTGCGGGAGATTCCCTGGACGTTTGAACAGGAGGCGTGAGAGATGGATAAACAGGACACCATCGCATTTTTTGAGAAGCTGCTCTCCACGGCGGAAAATAACCTGGCGGCGGCCCTTTTCCGGGGGGACCTCCCGGCGGCAAAGAACATCCGCCAGAAGATCACGCATTACCAGCGGGCGCTGAAAGCGTTGGAAGGGTGGGAGGAAGGCCGATGACCCCGAAAACCTACCTCTCCCAGTACGCCGCCGCTGAACGCCGGATTCAGTACCTGGAGGAGCGGAAGGAACACTGGCGCCGGCGGGCGATGCGAATTACCCCGCAGTATGGTCCGTCGTCCGGCCACTCTTCCGGCCCAAACGACCCCATCAGCATGGCGGTCGAAAAGGTCTGCGAAGTGGAGGCGGAAATCATCGCCGAAATCGACAAGGCCGTCGACCTCCGCCGGGAAGTGAAAGCCGCCATCGATGCGGTGCTAGACCCCATCCAGCGGGAGGTTTTGGAACGCCGGTACATCGGGCTGCAATCATTGGAGCGGATAGCGGTGGAGATGAATTACAGCTATGCGCATGTCCTTCGACTGCACGGCTGGGCGCTCCAGCAGGTTCCTATTCCGGAAGAAGATGCTATGTCATGCTAGGTACATCTATGGTATTCTAGTAATGTCAAAAGCCGCCCGAAAAGGACGGCTTTTTGAATGTCCGGCAGCCGGTGGTCCGGCGGTCTGAAGCGGAAAACAGATGCAGCGGGTTCGATTCCCGGCCGGATACCATGGACGGCGTGGGCGCTCATAACCGCGGACTGGGCAGCCGCGGGGACCTCCTTCCCGCGCCGTCACACCAATTCCCAGAAAGGCGGTGGCGATATGACGGAAAGACAGAAACGGTTCTGTGCTGAATATCTCGTTGACCTAAACGCCACCCAGGCGGCGATTCGGGCGGGGTATTCTCCGGAATCGGCAGCCAACATTGGATGTGAAAACCTTAGAAAACCTAATATTCGCGCGTGTATAGACAAAAGCATCGCGGAACAAGCCAAACGCACCAGCATCAACGCCGACCGGGTGCTGCGGGAACTGGGGAGGATTGCCTTTGTCAATGCGGCGGACGTGATCAATATGAACGACGCGACCGTCATAGAAGGCGCCGACCGGGACGATACGGCGGCGATTGCTTCTGTGAAAGTAAAGGTCATTTCCGGGGCAAACGGCGACGGCATAGAGCGGGAAATCCGCCTGGCGGACAAGCTGAAAGCCCTGGAACTGATCGGCAGGCATCTGGGCATGTTCACCGACAAGGTCGATCTGACCGGCGCGGCCACCGTCCAGATCATTGATAACATCCCGGGAGAGGATGAGAATGCCTGAACTGACCAGCCTGATTGCCCCGGCGTTTTATCCGGTGCACCGGGATATCCGGGCGGGGAGGCACACCCACTACTGGCTGCCGGGCGGCCGCGGCAGTTGCAAGTCCTCCTTTGTCTCGGTGGAGATTCCGCTGGGGATGATGCGGGATGGGGCGGAAGGAAAACGGACTCACGCCCTCTGTCTTCGGCGGTATGGAAACACCCTGCGGGACTCCGTCTTTGAACAGATGCAGTGGGCGCTGTCCGTCCTGGGGGTTTCCCACCTCTGGAGGGGCAGTGTCAGCCCGATGAAGTTTACCTACCTGCCCACCGGCCAGACGATCCTTTTCCGGGGCGTCGACGACGCGACCAAACTCAAGTCCATTAAAGTGGGGAGCGGGTACATCAAATATATCTGGGTCGAGGAGGCCAACGAGTTTGAAGGGCCGGAGAAGCTGCGCAGCGTCCTCCAGTCGGTGATGCGGGGCGGGGAGAAGTTTACCTGTTTTTACTCCTTCAACCCGCCCAAGGCTGTCCGCAACTGGGTCAACCAGTATGTACAGATCGAAAGGCCGGATACGCTGGTACATCGTTCCGATTACCGCACGGTTCCGCCCCAATGGCTGGGGGAGGCGTTTCTCGCGGAGGCAGAACACCTTGCAAAGGTGAAACCGGAAGCCTACCGGCATGAGTATCTCGGCGAGGTGACCGGCACCGGCGGCGAGGTGTTCACCAACGTTGTCCTGCGCAAGATCTCCGACAGCGAAATCCAGGGCTTCGACCGGCTGCGGCGGGGAATCGACTGGGGCTATGCCGCCGACCCGTTTGCTTACAATGCCCTCCATTACGACCGGACGCGCAGGCGGATATATATTTACGCCGAAATCCACAAGGTCCGGCTTTCCAACCGTGCTGCCGCGGAGATGGTGAAGGAGGAAGCGGGGAACGGCTGGATTACCTGTGACAGCGCGGAGCCGAAGTCGATTGCAGAGGTACAGGCGTACGGGCTGCGGGTAAAAGGTGCCCGGAAAGGCCCCGATTCGGTCGAGTACGGAATCAAGTGGCTGCAAGATCTGGAAGCGATCATTATTGACCCCGACCGATGCCCCGAGACGGCCCGGGAGTTTGGCAGCTATGAACTGGATCGGGACAAGGACGGCAATTTCAAAGCCGGCTTTCCCGATCATGACAACCATCATATAGACGCGGTGCGGTACGCCTGCGAAGACGACATGAAGAAGGTGACAATCCGATAATGCTGACCCTGACAGATCTG
>CALXHB010000113.1 GCA_944387995.1 uncultured Clostridia bacterium
AATTTCCTTCCGGCCTAAAAGGGCGGAAGGGTTTGAAAGAGAGGTAATCACCATGAAACCCGAAATTAAAAAAGCTGACGAAAAAATGCAGAAGGCCCTCACCGCCTTAAACGCCAACTTTAACACCATCCGCGCCGGCCGGGCAAACCCCGCGGTTCTGGACCGGATTACCGTTGAATATTACGGGACTCCGACTCCCTTAAATCAGATGGCTGCAATCAGCGTTCCCGATCCCCGCACGCTGATGATTGCCCCTTGGGACCGCTCCACCTTAAAAAGCATTGAAAAAGCAATCCAGACTTCCGATCTCGGCATCAACCCCAACAACGATGGCAGCGTCATCCGGCTGATCTTCCCGCCGATGACCTCCGAACGGAGAACCGAGCTGGCTAAAGAGGTCCATAAGATGACCGAAGAGGGCAAGGTCGCTCTGCGCAATATCCGCCGCGACGCGATGGAAAAGCTTAAGGCCCAGAAGAAAAACGGTGAAATCACCGAAGACGACGTTAAAGACGGCGAAAAGGAAATCCAGAAGATCACCGATAAATATGTAAAAGAAGCCGACAGCATGGCGGACAGAAAAATTAAGGAGATCCAGGAAATCTAATGGCAACACAAAACGGGCTTCCGACCCATGTGGGCATTATTATGGACGGCAACGGCCGCTGGGCAAAGCGCCGTGGCCTGCCCCGCAAGATGGGACATCGGGCGGGAGCCAATGCTTTTAAGACAATCGCCCGTTATGCCAATAAGATTGGTTTGCGTTACCTGACTGCCTACGTTTTTTCCACCGAGAACTGGAAACGCCCCAAGGATGAAGTCGACTCGATTGTCGCCCTTCTACGCAGTTATCTGGACGAGATGGACGGTTACCGGAAGGAAAATATTCGGGTGCTGTTTATCGGCGACCGGACGGCTTTTGATGCTGATATCCAGGCGAAGATGGCCCGTGCGGAAGAAAACAGCAAAAATGCCACCGGATTAACTTTGATCCTTGCCATCAACTATGGCGGCCGGGCGGAAATTGCAAGAGCGGCCCGGAGAATCGCCGAAGACGCGAAAGCGGGTAAAATCTCTCCGGATGCGGTGGACGAATCGCTTTTCTCCCAGTATCTTTATACCGCTGGAATTCCGGATGTGGATCTGCTGATCCGTCCCAGCGGCGAATACCGTCTCTCCAACTTTCTGCTCTGGCAGACTGCCTACGCTGAGTATGTCTTTATGTCCGGCGTCTTATGGCCGGATTTTAAACCGGAGACGTTGGATGAAGCCTTAGCAGAATACCGTTCCCGTTCCCGCCGATTTGGCGGCTTGGACGACGGGGACAGCTGAGACGCGGGTTTTGAAAGGCAGGTCTTATTGATTTATGAAACAACGCTTGATTTCAGCAGCGGTAGCCCTGGTGATTTTGGCTGCGGTTTTTGCCTGTTACCAGACAGTGGTTTTAAATATTGCCATCGGTTTAGTTTCCGGAATAGCAATTTTTGAACTGCTCCACGCTACCGGGTTTGTTAAGTCGAAAGCGGTTCTCATCTTTTCGATCCTGTACAGCTTTTGTACCCCATTTTTCGGGATGCTATCGAATGAAGGAGCGGTTTTGATCACCGTTCTTTACCTGGTGCTGCTGATTGGGACGCTGCTCCGGTTTCACAATGAAATCCATTTTGAAGAGATTGCGATTTCCTTTTTCCTTTCGATGGCGGTGCCGGGGGCTCTATCCTGCGTCGTTCTCCTGCGGGATCAATATGAGGAAAGTTTCCTGTACATTCTGCTCTGCTGTATTGCGGCTTGGATTTCCGACTCCTGTGCTTACTTTGCCGGGAGGGCGTTTGGAAAACACAAGATGTCTCCGCAGATCAGCCCCCATAAAACCATTGAGGGCGCCATTGGCGGGGTAGTGGGGTGCGTAGCCTTTTCTCTGCTGGCCTGCTGGCTGTATGGCCTCTATCAGCACAGCGTGGGGGTTGAGCTAACCTTTACCTGGTGGCTCATCGCCCTGTTGGCGGTGGTATGTTCTCTGGTGAGCATTGCCGGAGACCTGACCGCTTCGGTTATCAAACGGCAGCGGGGCCTTAAGGACTTTGGCAAGATCATGCCGGGTCACGGCGGGGTGATGGACCGGTTTGACAGCTTCATTTTTGTCGCACCGACCGTTTATCTGCTGCTTCAGTTTTTCCCGATTCTGACAATTTGACATGAATTCCCAGCCCCGGCCAGTTTTCTGTTCCGGGGCTGTTTGCTGTCGCGGGGAATTTTCCCGCAGAAAGGAAGTTAAAGGTATGCACTGCACCCCTAAAACCATCACCATTCTCGGCTCGACCGGATCCATCGGCCGTCAGGCTCTCGAGGTCTGCGAAGCGGGCGGTTTCCCTGTTTACGGCCTTTCCGCCCACAAGAGCGAGGAACTTTTGGAGCAACAGGTCCGTCGGTTCCATCCTCAGGTGGTCTGTATTTCGGACCCCGATCATTATCAAAGCTTCCGCGCCCGGGTGGCTGACCTGCCGGTCAAAGTGCTGACTGGTATTGACGGCCTTTGTGAGTTGGCGGGGGACCGGGGGGCGGAGATCGTCCTTAACTCGGTGATGGGGATGATTGGTCTTCGTCCCACCCTCGCAGCCCTGGACGCCGGGATTACGCTGGCCCTGGCCAACAAGGAGACGCTGGTGGCAGGGGGCGAGCTGGTGATGGCCAAGGCTCGGGAAAAAGGTGTGAAAATTCTCCCGGTGGACTCGGAACATTCGGCAATTTTTCAGTGCTTGGAAGGATATAGACAGTGTAAACTGAATAAAATACTGTTGACGGCCTCCGGTGGTCCCTTTTTCGGCAAAACCCGGGCCGAGCTGGAATCCATTACCCCCGAAATGGCTTTAAAGCACCCCAATTGGAGCATGGGCGCCAAGATCACCATCGACTCCTCCACCCTGATGAACAAGGGCCTTGAGGTCATCGAAGCCGTCCATCTCTTTGGGGTAAAGCCGGAACAGATCGAGGTGGTGGTCCATCGGGAAAGCATTGTCCATTCGATGGTGGAGTTTGAAGATTACGCGGTACTGGGCCAATTTGGCGTCCCGGATATGAAAATCCCGATTCAGTTTGCGCTGACCTATCCCCAGCGGATGACTTGCCCCACCGGGCGGCTGGACCTGACCAAGATCGGGACCCTCACCTTTTCAAAGCCGGACCTAGATACTTTCGTCTCCCTCAAAGCGGCCCTCACGGCCATCGGCCGGGGTGGACTCTATCCGGCATTGTTAAACGCAGTAAACGAACAGCTGGTCGCTCTGTTCTTGCAGGGGAAGATTTCTTTCCTGTCCATCGGCGACCTGGCGATGGAATCCCTCAACCTGCGCTGTGACGGACCGGTCACGCTTTCCGGTATCCAGGAGGCCGAGGCGATGGCCGAAGCCTTTGTCCGTCAACACATCTGACTTTCGGGAGGTATCATGCTCACAGTCCTCATTACGATTATCATTTTTGCGGTGATTATTTTCATCCATGAGTGCGGCCACTTTGTCGCGGCAAAATTGTGCGGCGTCCGGGTCAACGAGTTTGCCCTGGGCATGGGGCCGACCCTTTTCCACTTTGGAAAACATGAAACCCGCTACGCCCTTAGACTTTTTCCCATCGGTGGATTTGTCAGCATGGAAGGGGAGGACGGCGGTTCCGGTGACCCCCGGGCTTTTTGCAACCAGAAGGTCTGGAAGCGGATTGTCATTGTCTGTGCCGGGGCGTTTATGAACCTGGTGCTGGGGTTTGTCATTGTCCTGTGCATGACGGCGACCGCAGACCGGTTACCGTCTCTGACAGTTGCTCAGTTTTACGACGGCGCTTCCACCGAAGCGAGCGGCCTGATGGTCGGGGATGAAATTCTCAAGGTAAACGGCCGTAGCATTTGGGTGGACAGAGACCTGATCTACGCCCTTTCCACCGATGAGGATGGGGTAGTAGAAATGACCGTCCGTAGAGACGGGGAAAAGGTCGTCCTTCCGAGCGTTCAGTTTACCCTAGATGATGGAACCCTGGTCCTGGATTTTATGGTTCAGGGGGTTCCGGCCGATATACCCCATGTTCTGGGCTATGCGGTGGGGGAAACGGCCTCCATCGGGCGGATCGTGTGGATTGCGGTGGGGCAGCTGATCACCGGTCAGGCATCGATCAACGACCTTTCGGGCCCCATCGGCACTGCCCAGGCCATCGGGCAGGCGGCTAGTGCCGGCCTCTCTACCGTTATGACCCTCTTTGCCTTTATCACCGTAAACGTC
Source organism: uncultured Clostridia bacterium (assembly GCA_944387995.1). Classification (GTDB taxonomy): domain Bacteria; phylum Bacillota; class Clostridia; order Oscillospirales; family Ruminococcaceae; genus Faecivivens. Next base: position 4,263 of record CALXHB010000113.1, read on the forward strand.
GGAATTTTTAACCTGCTGCCGATTCCGGCTCTGGATGGGGGAAGACTGCTTTTCCTTCTGATAGAACTGGTAACCCGGAAGCGGATTAAGTCGGAGTACGAAGCCTATATCCATTTTGCTGGCTTTGTCCTGCTCATCCTTTTGATTATCTTTGTTTCTTATCATGATATTGTCAATCTCATCCGCGGGTGATATAATGAATAAGATACGACAAATTTCGAGACGTAAGGTTAAGGTGTGGTCAAATGTCTAAACGAGAACTCGTTCCCGTCCAGGTCGGCAATCTGACGCTGGACGGCAAGCATATCTATATCCAGTCGATGCTGTCGGTCCCCAGTACCGACATCGAAGGCAACGTCCGGCAGGCTAAGGCGCTGGAACAAGCCGGTTGCGAAATCCTCCGGGTCGCTATTCCGGACCATGCGGCAGTGGCGCTGATTCCGAAGATCAAAGAAGCCATTTCCATTCCGCTGGTGGCCGATATTCATTTTGATTACCGGCTGGCGCTGGAGTCTCTGGCGGCGGGCATCGACAAGATTCGGATTAACCCTGGCAACATTGGGGATGACGGCCATGTGCGGGAGGTAGCCCGGGCCTGTGCGGCGCGGGGGGTGCCCATCCGTATCGGCGTCAACTCCGGTTCGGTGGAAAAGGAAATTCTCGCCCGTTTTGGGGGACCGACCCCGGAAGCACTGGTGGAGAGCGGCCTTTACCATGTTCGGCTGCTGGAAAACTGCGACTTTAACCAGATCGTCGTCTCTCTCAAGTCCTCGGACGTCCGGACGATGGTTGCGGCCTACCGGATGCTGGCTGACCGCTGCCCGTACCCCCTCCACCTCGGCGTGACCGAAGCGGGGACCGAACGGATGGGGCTGATTAAGTCGGCCGCCGGCATCGGAAGCCTCTTGCTGGACGGCATTGGCGAGACCATCCGGGTGTCGCTGACGGCGGACCCTGTTCGGGAAGTTTATGCCGCCCGGGACATCTTAAAAGGACTGGGTTACCCGACCGGCACTCCGAATCTCGTCTCCTGCCCGACTTGCGGCCGGACGCGCATCAACCTGATTCCGCTGGTGGACGAGGTGGAACGCCGCCTCCAGTCGGTTCATAAAAACATCACCGTCGCCTGTATGGGCTGCGTCGTCAACGGCCCCGGGGAAGCCAGGGAAGCCGACATTGGCATTGCCGGCGGCAACGGCGTCGGCGTGCTGTTTAAAAAGGGGCAGGTGCTGCGCACGGTCCCGGAGGGCCAGATTATTTCGGAACTGATGAAAGAGATTGACAACCTGTAAAGTGGGAAAGGAAGGAAAGACTTGCCCGGATGCAAATTTCTCACCATCTTTGGTGAGTACCTCGCGGAACCGTTTTTGACCCTGTTTGATTCCGCTGAAATCATGTGTCTGACGGCCGACGAAGAGGCCCAGCAGATCTACGCCCAGGTCAAAAGCGAGAAATATATCGGGACCCAGGAGGTCTGGGATTGCCAGTCGGCTGTTTTGCGGGCGACGGGGATCCGCCTCTTTAAGATTCAGATGAAATACCTTCCGACACTCTTTTCGACCGAACATTTTCCGTCGATTGTGGAGGAGCTGAAAACGGTCAACAGTGTGGTTAACGGCTTTTTCGAGGG
>CALXHB010000114.1 GCA_944387995.1 uncultured Clostridia bacterium
TTATCACCCACACTCTGGGCTATCTCCCGATTCCCGGCACCCATCCTTACGTCGATTTTGGAGGCTGGCGGTTTACCGTCGTCCGGATTGACGACCGGAGAATCGACCTGGTGCGGGCGGTTCCCACACCGAAAGAAACTCCGGCTGCTTCGGACACAAAAGAGCCGAAAAACAAGGCCGAAGATTCTGCCAAAACAGAAGAAAAATAACACAGAAAAAACCGGCGTCTCCGAAAGTTTGCGGAGATGCCGGTTTTCATTTATGCAGAATATTTACAAGGTCCCTTCGATGAATCCGCCGCCGAGGACGGTGTCGCCGTCGTAAAAGGCCGCGGTCTGACCCGCCGCCGGGGCCCGTTCCGGCTGGTCGAAAGCGACCCTGGCCCTCCCATCGCCCAACAGCGTCAGGGTACAGGGAGACACAGCCGCCCGGGAGCGGACCTTGACCCCGCAGCGCATTCCGTCCCGGAAAGCCCCTTCCCAGGTCTCTGAAAGGCCGGAAACGATGATGGAGGAGTCGTATTCCTCCCCGCCCCAGGCGAGATAAATGCGGTTTTTTTCCGGGTCAATCCGTCGGATGAAGACCGGTTTTCCCAGGGCTATCCCCAGTTTTTTCCGCTGGCCGACGGTGTAATGGATAATGCCTTTGTGGCGGCCGCAGGGGACCCCCTCGGGGGAGATGAACTCCCCTTCCGGGAACTTGCCCATCCGCTCCTCGATATAGCCCGCATAGTCCCCGTCGGGGATGAAGCAGATCTCCTGGCTGTCCGGCTTACCGGCGCAGGAAAGCCCCGCCTCCTCCGCCAGCGCCCGGACGTCGGGCTTGGCCATCTCCGCCAGCGGGAAGATGAGCCGGCTCAGCTCCCGCTGGGTCAGACGGCAGAGCATATAGGACTGGTCCCGCTCCTTGGAAGCCCCCCGGGTCAGCAGCACCCGGTCCCCTTCCCGCTTCAGCCCAGCGTAATGGCCGGTGGCGATCATCGGGTACCCCAGCTCGTCCGCCGCCGCCAGCATCCCTTTAAACTTGACCTGGGGGTTGCAGACGACGCAGGGGTTCGGGGTCCGGCCGGAGGCGTACTCCTCCATAAAATACCGGATAATCTCTGAAAAATCCTTCTGCATATCCCGGACATAAAGGGGAATCCCCAGCTGCTGGGCCGCCAGCCGGGCATCCTGGACGGTACCCTCGTGGGCGGGGCTCATTTTTAGGACGCACCCGGCCACCGTATACCCGTTTTCCATCAGCAGCCGGGCGCAGGTGGCGCTGTCGACGCCGCCCGACAGGGCAACCAAAACCTTTTTCTCCATCGCTTGCCTCATTTCTATGACTCAAGGGTGAAACTTCCATACAAAACGAAAAGGGCATCTGCCGGGAAACCCTAGCCGATACCCGCGTCTATCTTATTTTGCGCCGAATTTTTTCGACTGCGCCACCGCCATCTGGTCACAGCGTTCGTTTTCCGGATGACCGGCGTGGCCCTTAACCCACTGGTAGTGCATCTGATGCTGGTCCAACAGGTCCAGCAGCTGTCCCCAAAGGTCGGGGTTTAAGGCCTTGTCCTTGGCGTTGCGCATCCAGCCGTTTTTGCGCCATTTGACCGCCCAGCCTTTGGTGATCGCGTCGATGACATATTTGGAGTCGGAAATCAGGGTGACATCGCAGCGGTATTTTAAGGCTTGCAGCCCATTGATAACCCCCAAAAGCTCCATCCGGTTGTTGGTGGTCTGGGCCTCCCCGCCGGAGAGTTCCTTGCGGTAGCCGTCGCAGTCGAGGATGGCCCCCCAGCCGCCCGGGCCGGGATTGCCGCTGCAAGCGCCGTCGGTGTAGAGTTTCACCTTTCGCAGCTGCTCCAAAAAAGCACTTCCTTCCTTAGGGACAGTTTGCCCCGAATTTTATCTCTTACGCTTTGTAGTGTTCATAGGCCCGCTTTTTTCCCGCCAGATACCGGTACTTATAGACACACCGGGACAGGCTTCCCAGCCGGGTCATCGCGGCGGTGTTGAAGAACATGCCGGAAACGCCCACCACCGGAATACTCTGGATGAATTTTTGCAGGCTCATACTTTTTGCCATTCGACTGGCGGCCTGGTTAATCCGCGGCTCCCGGTCGATGGCCAGAGGCTGCCCGTCCGCCAGGGAGCCCAGCGCCCGGCTCAGTTCCCGCTGGTCCTCATAGGCATCCTCCCCGGCGGCAAAGGCCGCCGACAGCACCAGCAGCGCCAGGTCCTTCTCCCAGGGCCGGTCAACGCTGATGCCGTAGATCAGCGCAGTCTCATAAAGGGAGCGGAGCATCAGGGCGGAAAGGAGGATCACTTCCCCGTTCCCGACCCCAATGGAGCCAAGACCCGCTCCCTCCAGGGCCGCCGCCGAAATATCTCCGCCGCAAACCATTCCCACTTCCCGTTCGATGTTGCCGAGAGCTCTGAACCCCGGGTCCTGGTCCACCAGCCGGTCCAGCTGATGAAAGCGTTTTTCTAAGGCTTCCCGGTTGACGAACTTCTGCATTAGATGCCGGTCCGGGTCGAGCAGCAGCTGCAAACTTTTGGAAAAGGCGGTGTCTAGGGCCTCCCGGCGCCCCTTGGAAGCCGGAGGGTCCCGCGGTATAGAACGCTGTACATTCCCAACCCGGTCCTGACGGACACGGAAAAAGCGCAGGTATTGTGCGCGGCAGAGATGCATTTCCTTTTCAACGTTCTGTGGCAGCATAATTGCGACACCTCCCTTTCCACGTCCCCGGAGGGACGTTTTCACATGTGATAAAAAGAGAGGACCCGGGTTGCGGAATCCTCTCTTGCCAGTCTCTCTTCTGATCTTACAGGATACAGTATTTATCCATATACTCTTCCATCAGCTTTAAAACGGCGGCATACTCCGGCCGGCCCTGTAAATATTCGTGAATATCGGAAACGCTGATAATGGAATGAACGGTGATACCAAACTCTTCCTTGACTTCCATCAAAGCGGTCTTGCCGGGGGTGGTGCCCACTTCGCAGCGGTTGACCGAGATAAACATATCGGTCAATTTGACATCGGCAGCCGCTTTGAGGATCGGGACGGTTTCCCGCACTGCGGTACCGGCGGTGATGACGTCCTCGATGATGATGACGTTGTCGCCGTCCTGGGGCTTGTAGCCCACCAGCGACCCGCCTTCCCCGTGGTCCTTCGCCTCTTTGCGGTTGAAGAAGTAGGGTTTATCAATGCCATATTCTCGAGCCAGGGCGCCGGCGCAGGCGGTAGCCAGCGGGATGCCCTTATAAGCGGGGCCAAACATCGCGTCAAACTTGTCCCCGACGGTGTTTTTCACCAGGGCCGCGTAATACTTGCCGAGGGTGTCAATCTGGGAACCGGTGCGGTAATTGCCGGTGTTGACAAAGTAAGGGGACAACCGGCCGCTCTTGGTTTTAAACTCGCCAAACCGCAGAACGTCGGCGCTCATCATAAATTCAATAAAATCTTTCTTTTCGTTGGTCAGCATATCAACAGTCCTTTCGGTGGGTGTCTCTTTTTCTAAGAAAAGTATACCACATTCGGCAACAAAAGGGAAGGTAAATTTTAAATAAATGTGAAAATTTTACCCTCTTTCCCCTTCCAGGGCGCTTTTGACCAGCCGGACGGTGTCCGGGTCCGCCCCTCTTTCGGTCCAGTAGGGAGCCGTCTCATCGGGCAGGGCGGCGCCGGTGATAGCCCAGAAGATGGACGCCGCGGCGATGGCCGACCCGAGGGGGCTGGCGTGCCGCCCATCCCGAAAGTAGAGTTCCACCTCCGGCCGCTCCCGCCGGATGACCGCCCAGACAGCGCCGGCAGGCGCCAGCAGAGCCCGCTCTTTCTCGGCCAGATGGTGAAACGCCTCCGTCAGCTCCTGCTGGCCCTCGGGGTCCTCTTTCGCCGACCAGGTCATATAGACCACCGGGGTGGCCTTTGCCTCCCGGACCCACTCGATCAGCCGGCCGGCCTGCCGCAGCAGGGCCTCTTCCCCGTCGAAGGGGTGGGTAGCCTGCTGAAGGACCACGTAATCGTACCCGCCCCGAAGGATGTTGAACTTGGTTTCCGGCTGGTCATAGTGCCAGCGGAGCGCCATCCCGGGGGAAGCGAGCATCGTCACATGGACCTCGGTGTGGAGGACCGATTCAAACAGCTCCGCCACCATTGCGGGCATATCGTTAAAATAGGTGTGGCTATTGCCGATAAACAGGATTTTTTGCATAGGGCACCTCCTGGGTGATACAGACGGAATCCGACGGCCAGTTTATCCTTCCCCGCCGGACGAACTGGTGAAGGTCACCGAGGAAGCGTATCCCCCGTCGGTGATGCAGATATAGGTTTTGCCCACATTGACGGTGAGGGGGTCGCCGGAAGCGTCGGTGAAGGTCAGGGGGTTCTCCACCCCGCCCTTGCTCCAGCTGATCTCCTCCCGGCTGCCGGCAGAGATATACCAGCCGTCGCCGGAGGAGAGGTCCAACTCCCGCCGTTCGGTCCCGTCGCCATAAGCGGTAACGGTGGAATAGAGGACTAAAACGTTGGTGTAGCTGATGGTCTCCTCGGTGTCCGCGTCCACATGGGGCTCGCCGTTGCGCATCTTTTCATAGAGGCCGGTGGAGTCATCGTAGATAAACTCGGCGTTATAGGACCCCGAGAAGGGGACAAAGACGTCGTCCGCCACCTCTCCCGAAGGAACCGTCACCCCGTCGGTGTAGAAGTCAAAGAGAGGGGTAAAGTCCCCTTCCAGCGAAATCCCCTCCGACTCGGCCTGGGAGCGGATGGATGCTCCGTCGATGAAAAAGCTGTGCTCTCTCCCGTAGGTCTGGGCCCGCCAGGTGTCCTGATAGAAGATGCTGGTGGCGTACTGGCCGTCCACATCGTCCACCCCGTACTGGCTGATATAGTTATAGGCCGCCGGAGAGCCGCCGAAGTGGGTGTAGATGGCGTTTAAACCCTCGGACAGGGAAACATAGTAGTGCCGGGCGCTGCGGACCGGTCCCACATAGGGAATCGAATCGATATCCGCATACACCCCCATCATCCGGGTAATGCCCCCTTCGACGACAATCTCGAACATCACGTCGGCGGCGGCAATCCCCCGCTGGGGCAGAGCCTGGCCAATGTTGTTGATCATCACCGTCACCGGCCGCATCCCCACCGCATCCTCTGAAAAGCCGGTTTCACCGGTCAGGGGGTTGCGGATGACATTCTCTTCCGGCTGAGAGGCTTCGGAGGACGGTTCCGATTCAGACACCTCCGAGGATTCCTCCCGAAGGCCCGAGACCTCCGACGCGTTTTCCCCGGCATTGGAACAGCTGCCAAACAGTCCGACCGTCATCAGGCAGACGGTCATCAGGCTGAGCAATCTTCTGGATTTATTCAATCTCTTTCATCTCTTTCCGTTTTATTGCCAGTATCTGGCGAGGGGATGCCCTTAGACGGGATACCCCATTATAATACGTCTGGGAAATGGAAAAAGCTGCATCCAACCGCATTTTTCCCCCTTACAAAAATGTCATACTCCTTTTCCGGAAAACATCCTGAAATTTACCGGTAGACGATCTCACACTGCCGGCGGATTTCCGCCGTCAACCGGCTGGCCAGCTTACTGGTCTCCCGGTGATGAAGGTATTCTTCCCTTGTTCCGGCGGGATCGCGGATATACCGGACAAAATCCGCCGCCTCATTGCCGAGGGAGGCGTCGTGGCTCTCCTCCCCGAAGAGCAGCTGGCGGTTGCCCGCCCGGTCCTGGAAGGTCAGGTCCAGAATCCGGGAGACCGGGAAGAAGGTGACGGTCCCCTGGTCCCCCATGATCTCGCTGGGGGAGAGGGTCTGGGCGGTCTTGGACCAGTTGAGCAGGCAGTTGCCCCAGCTGTACCGGAATAGGGCGCTGCCGGCGCCGTCCGCTCCGGTGGAGAGGAAGCTGGCCCGGGCAAAGAGCTCCTCCGGCTGCCCGAACAGCTCCGCCGCCAGATAAACGGCATAGTATCCAATATCCATCAGCGCCCCTTCCGCCAGGGCGGGGTTGAAGATGTTGGGCATCTCCCCTCTTTCCAGGGCCGGATACCGGGAGGAGAGCTGGGAAAAGTCGAAAACTGCTCCCGAGAGCTTTCCGGCCCGGCTAACCGCCTCCCGCAGCGCCTGAAAACGGGGCTGGTGGGGAGCCATAATCCCCTCCATGAAGATAGCCCCCTGTTCGTCGGCGCAGGCGTGGAGCCGCTCCAGCTCTTCCGGCGTCACCGTCGCCGGCTTTTCACAGAGGACATGGACACCGGCCTTTAAAAAGGTCTCCGCCTGGGCGGCGTGGAAGGCGTTGGGGGTGGCGATATACACCGCCTGCACCTCCCCCGACTGGGCGAGGGCATCCAAATCGGTCCAGACCCTGTCAGGGGTTAAACCTACCTCCTGGGCGAAGGCTTCCCCCCGCTCCCGGGTACGGGAGTACACCGCCCGGTGAACCAGTTCCGGGCACTTTTCCTTACAACCCGCCAAAAACTGACGGACAATCGTTCCGCTGCCAACGGTGGCCAGTGCTATCTTTTCCATCTGCATTCCCCTTTCTTTCCTTTCCAGTATACCAGATGGGGCGGCAAATTACAAACCGGCCGCAAGAAATTTTTGTAAATTCCTCTTGACAGAGGGTAGGAAATATGGTATTCTGATGTTGACAAGGAAAGTTGTCATCTTGACAAGTATTTCTTTCAATTTGACAAGGATTAAAGTCAATTCTTTCAAACAAAGGAGGGCGCCATGGCACTGCACAACCGATTAAAGGAATTTAGAGCCCGGCTGTCGATCAACCAGTCGGAGCTGGGTTCCCTGGCCGGGGTGTCCCGGCAGACCATCAGCCAGATTGAACGAGGGGACTATTCCCCATCGGTCACCCTGGCACTGAAACTCGCCGCCATCTGCGGCGTCACCGTCGAAGAGATATTTTCTCTGGATAAGGAGGATCTTTATGTCCAAAGAGACACGCCGTAATGCGATTCGCGCCGAAAACCGCAAAGCGCTGCCGAAATTTTTTGTTGTTATCCTCACCGCCGCCGTTATTGGATTTTTTGGCGGTTTCCTGATCGCCTACTTCGGCGACACCAGCGCCGATTTCTTCCTGGCGATGCTGAATGAGTTCTGGCGGCGGGGGCTGCTTTACTTCCCCGTCCTGGTCATGGTCCTGTTCGGCATTCCGTCGACTGTCCTGCTCATCACCGCCCGCAAAAAA
>CALXHB010000115.1 GCA_944387995.1 uncultured Clostridia bacterium
AACCGTCCAGCTGTAGGTACAGTTTCCCGTCTGACCGGTGTAGTCGGTGGCCAAGTTGTCCTCAAAATCCCGATCCAGCTGCCGCATTGTATGCACGGTTCCAAAGGGATTCCAAACCGCGGACAAGGAAAGGATCATCTGCTGGATCAGCGAACTGTGCAGGGAGGCAAACAGTCCGTCCGTCTGGGTATCGGTATACTGGACCTCCACCAGTTTCCCATTCTCAACGACGTACTGGAATTCGGGCATCTGATTATCCGCCAAACTCACGGTAACTGTCGACATAGACTGCCACTTCCCCTCTTCATCCAATATATACGGGACAATACCATCGGGATAGGCTCCATATTCGGTATAATAGTTGAAATTCTCCGCAAACTCCGCCACAGTCACCGACCCGGTATGGGGCGGAACCAGGTTGAAAAGCGGAATCACCCCAATTAGGGCCATACAGACCAGATAAACCCCCACAAATAGAAATCCACTCCACCGGCTCATCTCTTCCGGAGCGGTATATTGGAGCGGCTGGGCGTCTTCGTCAAAGTCCCAATCCAACCGCTGCCCATCCCGGCAGGCCTTCCAGGAACGGTAGAAACAGTAGAGGGGGTAAATGGGGATGATATACATTCCCATCCCGTTGACCAGCATCCCCCAGGTGCGGCGGTACCCCTCGTAGAGCGGGAGTTTTCCTCCGTCCGCCCCCCGGACTTTCAGACGGAAGATGGCTTTTCCGGGGGTATAGCCCGCAAAGCGCAGCCAGAAGGGCTCCAAAATCAGCATCATCAGCCCGCAGAGGATCCCGCTGAACAAGCTAACATACCACGGTCCCCACCATATCCGGCAGGCGGCAAACAGAATTGAAACCACCACCTGATAGCAGGCAAGGTCAATACACCGGGCAAACAACCGCCGCCAGGAACAGTTAGCATATGGGAGAAGTCCCTCCAGCGGCATGGGGAGCGAATCGCCCAAAAAGGGTTCGGGGTCAAAGTCGGAGAAGACGGCCTTTTGCTCCAACAGGGCCATCCCTGTCTCCCGGACCCAGGGGGAAAGATCTCTCCGGATTCCATAATGCTGGCGGGTGAGGACCTCTTGGAGAGAATCCTGCTTCCAGACTAGCCTGCACACCTCTGCAAAGGGAATTCCCATCGACCGCAAAAGGCGGATTCTCTTGATCCGCAGAAGCATTTCCGGCGAAAAATCCTTTTCATCCGGCAGCAAACCCTTTTTCTGGTAATGGCGGATATTCTCCCGGGAAACCCCCGACCGGCTGGACAGCTCATCCATTGTCATAGATTTTGCCCCCTTTTATCTGAATATTTATTATATCATACCAAACGGGGAAAGGGTTGTCAACGGGTGGTTTTTACGCCGCTCAGGAAATGCAGGGCATCCGCTTTTCCTCCCCTCCCCACATAAAAAAGCCGGGGGCCGCATACTCTCTGATAACAACCGGCGGTCAGAATCAGGCCGGATAAGCGGAGGGGATCAGAGTGAACGATTTACGCTTTGGAGAATTTCACCACGCAGGACCGGAGCGATGCGTCGAGCTTGCGCGGTATATGCTGGAAAAGAAGACGACGGTGCGGGACGCTTCCCGGCAGTTCGGGGTCTCCAAGTCGACGGTACATAAGGATGTGACGGTGCGGCTGCAGCAGGTGAGCCCGAGCCTCTACCGGGAGGTTCGGGAGCTTTTGGACCTCAACAAGCAGGAGCGGCACATCCGAGGGGGCCTGGCCACCCGGCGCAAGTACGCCCGCCGCCGGTCAGAAGCGGAAGAGGCCAAAGCGGAACAAATAGATGGGGCAAAAGACTGAAAAGACAAAAAGCAGGCCGGGAAATTCCGACCTGCTTTATCGAATCATATTTAGGACACTAAAACCTTACGGAGCCGTTTTCGCCGACTCCGACAGAATTTCTTCCACCTCTGCCCGGGAGGGCATCGCCGGAATCGCACCGGAACGGGAGGTGGTAACCGAGGCCGCCACATTGGCAAACCGCAAAATCTCTTCCAACTGAGGGACGGTAATCGCCCGAGGGTCCGGAAGTTTAGACATTTCGGTCAATACCGCTCCGAAGAAGGTATCCCCTGCGCCGTTGGTATCAACGACATTCACCTGACGGCCGGGGATGTGGCCGGTATTGCCACCCATCCGGTAGAAGACTCCATCAGCTCCCAGCGTGACCAGTACCAGAAAAGGCCCCATCTCAGAGAGGGTGGCACTACCCTGGGAAAAGTTCCCGGAGCCGGAAAGGAGAACCATCTCTTCGTCCGAAACCTTTAAGATGTCACACAGCGGCACCGCCGCTTTCATCTCATCCACAGCGATCTTTTCGTCCGGCCAAAGGGGCGGACGGTAGTTGGGATCGTAGGAAATCAGGTTCCCCGCCTGCCGGGCATACTGTACAGCGGTAAGGACCGCGGTCCGTTCGGGTTCCACCGTTAGGCCCACCGAACCAAAGTGGAGAATCTTCCCCTCGCCGATCAGCTCTATCGGAAGGGAATCGGCCGAAAGGGTGGTGTCGGCCCCAGGACTGCGCAGAAAAGTGAAGTTCCGCTCCCCTTTTTCATCCAGCGAAACCAGCGCAAGGGTGGTCGGCGCAGTGGGATCGACGGACATGCCCGATATATCGACGCCATTGGCCTCCAACACATTCCGCAGGCCATCACCCAAGGGGTCCTGGCCGGTACGGCCGATAAAAGCAGACTTAGCCCCTAGCCTTGCGGCAACCACCGCCACATTGGCCGGAGCGCCGCCGGGATTCGCTGCAAAGAGCGCTGAGCCGGACTCGATCTCACCGGTTTCGGTCATGTCGATCAGCACTTCGCCGATCGAAACCAGATCATATTTTCTTTCCATCGAAGCACTCCCCTTTTCATCCAGTTGCAGTGATGTCTAATCCTTAACGGCTGCGGAAGCTCTGACGCCGCTGGCGCACTTCGACGAGCGACTTATTCAGCTGCTCGTCAACCTGTCCCAGCATACTGTCAGCATACTCCATAGCCGCTTTTTTCAGCTCCCGGGACTGGAGCTGGGCGGTGCTCATGATTTCATTGGCTTTCATCTGAGCCTGTTTGACGATCTCATCGTGATCGACCAGCTTGCGGGCCCGCTCTTCGGCGACCCGGGTGGTCATCTCCGCCTCTTTCTTGGCCGTCTCGAGGATGTTGCTGCGGTCGGCCACGATCCGGCGGGCTTCCTCCAGTTCCCGAGGCAGCTGGGAACGCAGGTCCGCCAGCATATCCAGAAACTGCTCCTGATCAATCAGCACCTTGCCATGGGTCATCGGGAAAATTTTGGCGGAATCCACGATTCCTTCCATCATTCCCAGGATGCTATCCACTGTATTGTCCATCTTTTCCATTCTTCGACCATTCCTTTCGGTGATGCCATCGCGCAATCTGTTCCAGGCAGCTTCCACACACCCGGGGATTATTCTCTCTTACAGTTTTGGCGACAACCGGTTTTGGATCTCATGCAGTATCGAATCGGGCACAAACCCGCTGATATCCCCGCCGAAGTGGGCGATCTGTTTGACCAAGCTGGAGCTGAGATACATATGATCCGCCCCGGCCGCGAGGAATATCGTTTCGGCGCCTTCATAGAGCTTTTTGTTTGCCAGCGCCATCTGGAATTCATATTCAAAATCGGACATTGCCCGCAGGCCCTTGACGATGGCACAATCGCCAATCCCCCGCAGGTAGTCCACCAACAGGCCATCAAAGCTGTCAACCGTGACATTGGGTAGGTGGGCGGTCGCCTTCCGGGCCAGGGCGACCCGTTCCTCAAGGGTAAAGGCAGAATGCTTTACAGCATTCACCGACACCAGTACAATGACATTGCCAAAGAGCTTGGAGGCCCGGCTGATAATATCGAGATGCCCCATGGTGATAGGGTCAAAACTGCCCGGGCAAACTACTGTCTTCAAAGAAAAGTCCCCTTCCAAAGCCATCACAGCTGGCTCTCTTCATGGGTGTAGCTGGTGACCAAGGTTTTGCCGTAGCGGTAATCCTTAATCTTCCGCAGTCCCCCAACCTGATCCGGCAGCGCTTCATCCCGGGAGTGCTCAAAAAGAATCAGCCCTTCCGGAGCAAGCGCCTGCCCCAAAAGGGGCAGCAGCTTTTCGCCGTACCCTTTGTTATAAGGGGGGTCAAGGAAGATGAAATCAAAGGTTTCATGCACCCGCTGCAAGAAGGACTCGGCCCCGTCCATCACCACCTGAGCGTTGGCGGCAAGGCCGGTCGTCTGAAGGTTTTTGCGTACAACCTGTAAGGAGGCCCGGGACTGGTCCACAAAGACCGCCCGTTTGGCCCCCCGGGAGAGGGCTTCAATGCCCATCTGGCCGCTGCCGGCGAAGATGTCGGCCACCGACGCCCCCGGCAGGCGGAAATGGATAATGCTGAAAACCGCCTCTTTGACAACTTCGGTCGTCGGCCGAACGTCGAGACCTTCGAGGGTCTCCAGCCTGCGGCCCCGGGCGGTACCTGTAATCACTCTCATTTGGATTTCCCTTCTACGCCGCTATACGCGGGTCACTTTCTGGGCCGCTTCCCCTGTCTCGAGCCGGCGCTGACGCTCATCACCAGTCCAAAGGAGATAAGCGTCACCGCCAGGGAACTTCCCCCCTGGCTGAACAGCGGCAAGGTGATGCCGATCACCGGCAGCAGCCCCATTACCATACCGATATTTAAAACCGACTGCGAAAAAACCATCGCAAAAACGCCGGTGCAGATGCTCATGCCCAAAAAGTCCCGCGAAGAGCGGGCAGCCAGCAGTATTTTACCACAAATGGCCGTCAATAGCAAGAGGGCCGCGGCCGAGCCGGCAAACCCCAGCGCCTGGCCGATATGGGCCAGCACCAGGTCGTTTTCGATGGCGTAAACATACTGAAACGAGTCGGAAAAAAGCCCCTTTCCAAAGGCCATGCCAGAACCCAGAATCCGCCGGCCGAGAAGCTGCTGATAAGCGTCTCCCAACGCCGCGTTCTCCAGGTCGGAAAGGACCAAAAAGCGGTTTTTGATATAGTCGGGCAGGAGGCCCGAAAACCAGATGACCGGCGCCGCCACCGCTATTACGCCGATTCCGGCCGCAATATATTTCCAGGAGATTCCGGAAGCGAACACCATCGCCACAAAGATAAAAAAGAAGATGAGCGCGCTCCCCATATCCCCCTGCACAAAGATCAGCACACAGCCCGCCGCCCCATGCAGACAGAGGTAAAACACCTCCCGAGGGGTGTTCAGCCGGTCGGAAATTCGGTCCAGATGCCAGGCCAGGGTGAGAATAAAGGAGAACTTTAGGAGTTCCCCCGGCTGGAGGGACAGAGGCCCCAGCCGCAGCCAGGCGCTGTCGTCGGAGCCTTCCGGGCGGTAAACAAACGGAAGGTTTGTAAAGGTCAGAAGGGTCAACCCCAGCGTCACCGGCAGGTGAAACTTCCACCCCGCCGCCAGCCGCCGGTAATCCAGCTCCGACATCAGCAGCATAATGAGAAACCCGGCTCCGGCGATCAGGCTCTGGGTCACCAGCGCCCGGCGGG
>CALXHB010000116.1 GCA_944387995.1 uncultured Clostridia bacterium
GTGGGAACCGCCCGCACCAGGTCGATTCTCCGGTCGTCAATCCGGACGACGGTAAACCGCCAGCCTCCAAAATCGACGTAAGGATGGGTGCCGGGAATCGGGAGATAGCCCAGAGTGTGGGTGATAAACCCGCCCAGGGTATCGTAGTCTTCGTCGTCGGGAATTTCGATGGACAATAGCTCGTTTAGCTCCTCCAGCTCGATGGTGCCGTTTAAGATGTAGTCGTTGTCTTTGAGCCGGCGAACTTCCACCTCCGGCGGGTCGTACTCGTCTTCGATGTCCCCGACAATCGACTCCAGGATATCCTCCATGCAGACGATGCCGGCGGTGCCGCCGTATTCGTCGACCACCACCGCAATGTGGGTTTTGCTGCTCTTAAACTTGGCAAACAGCGCACGGCAGGCGGTGGATTCGGGGATATACAGGATTGGGCGGATAAACCCGGTGATCGGCATGTCGTCCAGTCCACCCTTCTGCCCGCCGTCCAGCAGCCGCAGCAGGTCTTTGACGTAGAGGACGCCGATGATGTTGTCCAGATCCTTTTCGTAGACCGGCAGCCGGGAGAGGCCGGTTTCGACGGCAATCTTGGCCACTTCGGTGACGGTGGTGTCGGATTCCACCGCAGTGACGTCGGTCCGGTGGGTCATGACATCCCCAGCGGTGTTGTCGTCGAACTCGAAGATGTTTTCGATCATCTCCTGCTGGCTCTTCTCAATGGCGCCGGTTTCGCTGCCGGTGTCCACCATCAGACGGATATCCTCCTCGGTGACCTGGTCAGCTTCCACCTCTTCGCCCCGGCGGATGCCGAAAAGCCCGCCGATGCCCCAGGAAAGGACCCGGATCAGCCAGCACAGCGGCGATAGCACCGTAATCATCCCCCGGGTGAAGGAGAGGCTGGAAAAGGCAAAGCTGTCGGCAAACTTCTTACCGAGCCGCCCC
Organism: uncultured Clostridia bacterium; assembly: GCA_944387995.1. Classification (GTDB taxonomy): domain Bacteria; phylum Bacillota; class Clostridia; order Oscillospirales; family Ruminococcaceae; genus Faecivivens. Next base: position 940 of record CALXHB010000116.1, read on the forward strand.
GGGAGCTTGCGCAGCAGGACAATAAAAAGGACGGAGATGACAAGCAGGGTGAAAACCGATGCAATCAGCTGTAATAGCCCTTTTCCCAGCGTCTCCGACCAGAGGGCTTCCGCCCAGCCATAGGCCAGTCCGTGCATCCACCAGCCGGCGATGATGGCCGTCAGGCACCCGAAAAGGGAACTGAGGGTCCGGACATTGTCCAGGTAATAGCTGCCGTTGTCTAAAAGCTTGTCCAGCGTTTTTGCTGTCTTGTCTCCCTCCTCGACCTTGTCGTGCAGGGTAACGTCTGAAAGATGGGTGATCGCCGAGAGAGCCGCCGCGGTGTAAAATCCGAGGGCACAGATCAGGATCAGGATGGGCAAAAGCCACGTTCGACCGTCGTCCAAAATAGACTACCTCCTAAAAAAATGCCGGCCAGTTTCAGCTGCCCGGGACGAGATGGGTTTCCGGTTGTCCGCCGGAAACATGTATTCTCTACTATTATATCCGGTTTTGGAAAAATTGTCAACCATCGGCCATAACCGGCCAGATGTAACAAGAGGCCGCCGGTTTTACCCGGCAGCCTCAATTAGATTGAAAAATCTTTTGGGATAATGGTTGGTCGCTGCGCGACAAGTAACCTTTGGAGTCGGCAACTGTGAAAAGTTTGCGTTCATGATAGGATAGCACCTGGGAAGGGGCTCAGGCATTCCAGCTAAAGCTGTCATGCCAGAAAAAATATTTGCGGGCCGGCCAAAATGGCCCGCATTTTCCGCAGAGAGGAAAACCATATTTTTGCGCAATTAATGCACCACTTTAAATAAATGCTCTTACCCGCTTGAAATCGCGTAAATGCGATTTCAATAGGTTTGCGAAGCGATGCCGAAACCCCTTAAAAAGGGTCGATCCTAAACTCCTAATTGTCCCCCGTAGGCTGGTAACGCAGAAGGCAGCGCCAATTATACCGTTTTCCCTAGATAAAACATGGAATGGCTAATTAGTCCCAGGGATCGTCCAGCTTGGTGGGAACCGCGTCTTCGGGCACCAGGCAGCAGTAACCGCCTGCGGGGCCGACAATCGACTCGAACTCTTCTTTGGCGGCCTTGATGGTTTCAGGCTGCTCGTAGAGGTCGATGGCGGTGGCAGCGATGACCTTGCCTGCGGTCAGGACACCCTTGTGGCCAATCGAAGTGTGGCCGCAGGAGACGTTCTGCCAGCTGTGTCCGGGGGCACCCGAGACAAAACCGACTGCGCTCGCCTGGACGGTGGGAACCAGCCAGGAGACGTCGCCCACGTCGGTGGAACCGGGGCTGACCTTGTTGGTGTGGTTGAAGGGCATCAGGAAGTCGTTGAGGGGCTTTTTGCCGTTGTCGGAAAGCTTGGCGATTTCCTTCTGCAGTTCGGGGTCTTCGTAGAGGTCGGCCTTGCCGGGAAGCTTGTCGGAGGGAAGTTCATACCCGTCCACAATCGCCTGAGCATAGGCAATTTCCTCGTCGGTGTAGTGGGGAACGCCCACTTCCTGGAAGTTCTTGTACATCAGTTTTTCCAGCACGAGGTTGGGAACGGTGTTGTTCAGACCGTCGATAAACCGTTTTTCGACCTTGGTGTCGGTCATCATTGCGGCCGCTTCGGCGATCTTGTCCACTCTCGCCTGGAGGGCCAGGACGTTTTTGGCCCACTCAGAGCGGACCATGTAGAGAACCCGGGCGTGGGGCTGTACAACGTTGGGGGAGTTTCCGCCGGCGTCGGTGATTGCGTAGTGAATCCGGTCTTTCTCCGGCATATGTTCCCGTAAAAACTGAACGCCGATGTTCATCAGCTCCACCGCGTCCAGCGCCGAACGGCCCTTTTCAGGGGAGCCGGCCGCGTGGGAGGCGATGCCAGTGAAGCGGTACTCGGTCTGGATGCAGGAGTTGCAGCTGCCGCTCTGGACGCCGTTGTTGTCGCCCGGATGCCAGGTCAGCGCCACATCGACCCCGTCGAAAACATGGTCGCGGGCATAGAATGCCTTGGCGGCGCCGCCTTCCTCACCGGGGCAGCCGAAGAAGATCACCGTGCCGTGGCCGGGGCCGACGTCCTGTAAATACTCTTTGACCGCGCAGGCAGCCGCCATCGCGCCGGCACCCAGCATGTTGTGCCCACAGCCGTGGCCGCAGCCGTTTTTGACCAGCTCTTCCCGCTTGGTGGAGCCAGCAACCTGGGACAGACCGGTCAAGGCGTCGTATTCAGCCAGGATGCCGATGACCGGGCGGCCGGAGCCGTAGGTGGCCTTAAAGCCGGTCTGGATGTTGGCCAGCGGGGTTTCCACCTCAAAGCCCATCTCCCGGAGCTTGCTCACATAGAGGTCGCAGGACTGGACCTCCATCAGCGACAGCTCGGCGAATTCCCAGATTTTGTCCGATACTTCCGAGAAGATGTCGGCGTGTTCATCCAGCCAGTGCAGGTACTTTTGTTTGTCTGCCATTTTGCGTCATCCTTTCTAATATTGAAAATATGATATGATAAACGATGAAATGGGTTGCAGGCGGTTCACCTGCGGGGAAACAGAAAAAGGGAACCGATGGAGACCGGTTCCCTTCTGAATCAGTACAGAACCTTGCTTAAAAACTCTTTGGTTCTGGGGTTTTGCGGGTTGGAGAAGATCTGGGAGGGGGTACCCTGCTCGGCGATGATGCCGCCGTCCATGAAGAACACCCGGTCGGAAACTTCCCGGGCAAAGCCCATCTCATGGGTGACGATAACGGTGGTCATGCCCTCTTTCACCAGGTCTTTGATGACCTGTAAAACCTCGCCGACCATTTCCGGGTCGAGGGCGGAGGTGGGTTCGTCGAAGAGCATGACGTCCGGTTCCATCGCCAGCGCACGGACGATGGCGAGACGCTGTTTCTGGCCGCCGGAGAGCTTGCCGGGGTATTCGTCGATCTTTTCCAGAAGGCCGATTCGGGCGAGGAGCTCTTTTGCCTGCTCCAGGGCTTCGGCCTTGGACTTTTTACCCAGCATGGTGGGGGCCAGGGTGACATTCTGGCCGACGGTCATGTGGGGGAAGATGTTAAAGTGCTGGAAAACCATCCCCTTCTTCTGGCGGTGGAGGTTGATGTCGACTTTTTTGTCGGTGATGTCGACCCCTTCAAAGAAGACTTTGCCGCTGGTGGGAACTTCCAGGAGGTTTAAGCAGCGCAGGAAGGTGGACTTGCCGCCGCCGGAAGGCCCAATGATGGTGACCACTTCGCCTTTGTCGATGTGGTCGGTGATGCCGTTTAATACGTCGAGCTTTCCAAAGCTTTTGTGGAGGTCTTCGACGCGGATTAAAGACTCAGCGTTCACTGGCTTTCAGCCTCCTTTCCAGAAGAGAAATGCATTTCGAAAGAATAAAGGTGAGCAGGAAGTAGATGACACCGACGATAATCAGCGGTTCAATCGGCATATACAGCGCACCGGAAATCGTCTTGTACTGGGTCATCAGTTCGCCGACGAAGAAGGTGGATGCCAGCGAAGTCTCCTTGATAACCGAAACGAACTCGTTGCAGAGGGCCGGCAGAATATTCTTGACCGCCTGCGGGAGAACGACACGAATCATCGTCTGGTGGCCGTTGAGGCCGAGCGAACGGGCTGCTTCGGTCTGGCCCTTATCCACCGCGCCGATACCGGCACGGATAATCTCAGCCACGTAAGCTGTCGAGTTGACGATGCAGGCGACGGTGATGCTGGTGAAGTCGTTCATTTCGAGGAACGGAATCAGCGAAGGGAGCAGGAAGTAGAAGAAATAGAGCTGTAACAGCATAGGCGTGCCGCGGATGACCTCAACATAGATGGTGCCAATAATCCGCAGCGGGTAGAAAGCGCCGATGTGGATGTTGCTGCGGCGCATAATGGCCAGCAGCGCGCCGAAGATGGTGCCGAAAAAGACGGTGATTGCACTCAGCAGCAGGGTGTATCCGGTGCCGATGAGGAACAGGTTACCGTAGTTTTGCAGCAGGAAAACAATATTTTCCCAGAACAAGGTATGACTCCCCCTTTGACGTCAGAGACGCCGCCCAAAAAGGACGGCGGTCTTTAGGATATTTCGATTAGTCGTTGGTTTCCAAACCCAGAGATTTGGCCAGTTCGGTGGCTTCTTCTCTCCAGGTGTCGTAGAGGCCCTGTTCGGTTACTTCGGCAATGGCTTTGTTGATTTCAGCCACCAGAGCGGTCTCGCCCTTGGTGCAGAGGACAACGTTGCCTTCACTGGTGTAGTCAAACTGCCATTCAGCAATGCCCAGGTCAGGGTAGTTTTCAACGTACATCTTAGCGGTGTCGCCGGAGCAGGCCATCGCGTCGACCTTGCCGTTGTCGACCATCAGAACGCCGTCGCCCAGGCTGCCGACAATTTTGATTTCAGCGTCGGGGAGCTGGGAGGTGGTCAGGTTGTACTGTAAAGAACCGTTCTGGCAGGCAATCGTCTTGCCGGCAAAGGATTCGGGGGAGTTGTAGGTGGAAACCATATCCAGCGGAACAATCACCAGCTGGCCGTCGTCACTGGAAAGGTTGTAGGGATCGGAAAGTTCCATTGCCCGTTCCCGTTCTTCGGTCCAGGCGCATCCGGAGATCATCATGTCCGCCTGACCAGTGGAGATAGCCGCCTGGCAGGCCTGGAAGTCCATTGCCTGGATTTCCAGCTCAACGCCCAGGTAATCGGCGATGTACTTAGCCAGCTCGATGTCGGAACCAGCATAGACCGTTTCGCCGGAGGAGATGTCCTCAAATTCCAGCGGGGCAAAGTCGGGGCTGGTGACCAGGGTGATGACGCCGGATTCTTTGATCTCGTCCAGCTTGTCGCCGCCCAGTTCCTCGGTGGATTCAGAGGAGTCTTCGGAGGAACCTTCCTCGGAAGAACCGGTTTCCGCAGAAGCGGAGGTGGAGGTGGAGGTCTCTGCCGAGCTGTCGGAAGAGGAGGTGGTGGAAGAGCCAGAGCCGCTGCCGGAGCAGGAAGCCAGCACCGAGATAGCCACGAGGCCGGAAAGCATTGCAGTCAGGATCTTTTTCATAGGTAAAATTCCTTTCTAAAATAAAGTTTCCCTTTTTAGGGGAGTCTTTCAAATCGTATTTATGTATGATATATGTACGACTTGGAATATTATGCATCATATCCAGTGAATTGCCAAATTGCATTTATAATTATACCGTATTTATCCCATTTTTCCATCCGCATTCTGCATAAACTTCATGTTTTTATTTTGTTATAAACTGTCAAATATTCCTTTTAACGGTTTTTTAAGGCGTATATACCGTTTAAACTGGATATTTTTCCCGGAATTTGGCAGAAAATTTATGAATTTGCCGTCAGAATCTTGACTTATAACTAAAGATTCCGTAAAATAGATATATTGAGTAGGCCCAGGGCGGGCAGCCGGCGGTTTACTACATTTATGCGGAAGGAGGAGACTCTCATGCGGTACATAGAACCCCCTGTTTCGGAAGGATTTTCCTCCCGTCGCCCGTATATTTATCTGCGTCAGAAGCGGGACTTCCCGATTACCCAGCGGCAGATTCATTGGCACCAGAGCCCCGAGTTGATTCAGGTGGTTTCCGGCAGCCTCAGCGCGTCGGTGGACTGTCAGGATTTTCTTTTGGGTCCTGGAGATATCTTGTATATTCCGCCGGGTACCCTTTTTTCTTATACAATTGCCGATGCGGAACTGGACCAGCTGATTCTGGCGCCGCCGCTGATGGCCGAGACGCAGCTTCGGTCGGAAGCGGGACGTTTCCCCTTTTTCTGCATCGAAAAAGACAGCGGGGAAGCCGCCCGGCAGATTGCGGGGCTGCTTGAGGACCTGGCAGGGCTGGACCGGATTATGGAAGGAGCCGTCTCCCGGGTCAGACAGGCGCTGATGCTGGCGGCAGGCGGCGGGTGCAGCCTGATTCCCTCCCGTTCCCAGCCGGTCAGCCCCCGGCGGATTGCCCATCTGCGGGAGGCGCTGGAAGTGATCGAACAGCGGATTGGCGAGCGGATGACCCTGCAGCAGCTGGCGGGGGCGGTGGACCTGTCGGAAAAGTATTTCTGCCGCTTTTTCCTCAATATGACCGGCCAAACCCCTTTTACCTACATCAACCGTCTGAAGGTGGAATACGCCTGCGACCTGCTGATTAACGAGAAGATCTCCATCGGGGAGGTGGCCGGGCGGCTGGGGTTCCACGACGTCAATTATTTTATCAAGATCTTTAAACGGTACACCGGTTTGACACCTAAGCGGTTTGCCAGCCGGTATTATCTTTGTGCATCCTATCCGTTGCGCTATTAAATGACAAGCTCCTTACCGTCCAAACTGGCCGAGAGGAGCTTGTCTCCTTTATAGAGAAGTTTTAATGAAAAAAAGGGTCGGTTTTCGGCCAGCAGCCGAAAAAAGACCCGGTCCCCTTCCCACATCGGCAGAGTGAGCGCTTCCTCCTTGTCGACCCAGCGCAGAACCCCTTCCGGGCAGTCCTCGGGGGCGATCATGCTGCCGGAAAACCGGGAGCAGGTGAAGAGAAACATATACTCGGTGGGGAACCGGTCGTTTACAAAGGTGACGATGCCCCGAAGCTCGGGCGCTTCCATTATAAGGCCGGTCTCTTCCCGGACCTCCCGGACGGCGCACTCTTCCGGAGATTCCCCTTCCTCAAACTTACCGCCGACCCCAATCCACTTGCCAGCGTTGGGGTCGGCGGTTTTCTTTACCCGGTGGAGCAGGAGGAGCTTTCCCTCCTGCTCGAGATAGCAAAGGCTTGTGAGCAGCATCCGTTACAGCTCCGCCACAGCCGCTTTCAGGGCGTCCACCATATCGGTCTTTTCCCAGGAGACGCCCAGGTCTTCCCGGCCCATATGGCCGTAGGCGGCCAGCGGACGGTAGATCGGACGGCGCAGGTCGAGGCGGTTGATAATGGCGGTGGGCCGCAGGTCGAATACCTTCCGGACGGCGGCGCTGATCTTCTCTTCCGGGACGGTGCCGGTGCCGAAGGTGTCGATCAGGATGGAAACCGGGTGGGCGACGCCGATGGCGTAGGCCAGTTCGATCTCACACTTTTTCGCCAGACCAGCGGCGACGATGTTTTTCGCAACCCAGCGGGCGGCGTAAGCGGCGGAACGGTCGACCTTGGTCGGGTCCTTGCCGGAGAAGGCGCCGCCGCCGTGACGGGCATAACCGCCGTAGGTATCGACGATGATCTTCCGTCCGGTGAGGCCGGAGTCACCAGCAGGGCCGCCGACCACAAAGCGGCCGGTGGGGTTGACAAAGTAACGGGTGTTTTCATCCAGCAGGTTTGCGGGGATGGTGGTCCGGACCACCTCGCGGATGATGTCCTCCCGGATCTGGGAGAGGGGAACGTCGTCGGCGTGCTGGGTGGAGACGACCACCGTGTCTACCCGGATGGGCTTGTCGTCTTCATACTCCACCGTAACCTGGGTCTTTCCGTCGGGACGGAGGTAGGGGAGGGTGCCGTTTTTGCGGACCTGGGTCAGCCGGCGGGAAAGGGCATGGGCCAGGGAGATGGGCAGGGGCATCAGTTCGGGGGTTTCGTCGCAGGCAAAGCCGAACATCATCCCCTGGTCGCCGGCGCCATTTTCAAGGCCTTCTTCACCGGACTTGGTTTCCAGGGACTGGTCGACGCCCATGGCGATGTCGCCTGACTGTTCGTCGATGGAGGTGAGAATCGCGCAGGTCTGGCCGTCAAAGCCGTATTTGGCCCGGTCGTAGCCGATGTCGAGGATGACCTGGCGGGCAATCTTCGGGATATCTACGTAGCAGTTGGTGGTGATTTCGCCCATGACCATCACCAGGCCGGTGGTGCAGCAGGTTTCACAGGCGACCCGTCCGTTGGGGTCCTGGGCTAAGATCGCGTCGAGGACAGCGTCGGAGATCTGGTCGCAGATTTTGTCGGGGTGGCCTTCGGTCACCGATTCGGAAGAGAAAAATCTTCTTGCCATTGGATGTACCTCCTCAAAGTAGGTCGATAAATGTAGGCACAAAAAAAGTGCCTGCGTCGAGCGGGCACTGAATGAAACGCATTCGTTTTCCCTCATCTCTCGATCGCACAAACGTCGTAGGAATTGGCACCGTTTCCGTTCTTTTTAAAACGGAGGGTTGCCGTGGCTTCGCAGGTCCTGTTCCTCCACCACTCTTGATAAGGTGATTATCGTAACCTATTATAGACGGGATATAACCATCTTGTCAAGAGGTTTGCCATATTTTACATAACTTTGGCGAAATGATGGGAAAGAAGGGGGAATCCAGTCGAAAAACTGGAGAGGTCTGGCGCGAAACAGCGCAAACAGCGGAAAAATTCACGTTATGTTAAAACATTTGTTTCTAAGCCCCTTGACAACTTCATTTTCTTCCATTACAATAAGAGATGAAAATAGGGGTTCCCTTAACAATGCCCCGATGGAGATCGAATCAATGGCCAATTATCATGAAAATAAACCGGAAGAATTCTTGGAGCGCCTGAATCTGGGGGAACATCTTTCCCGGGAGTCGGCGCGGATAAAAAAGGTGCTGCGCACCTGTGCTGTCGTGGCCCTGGTTCTCCTGGCGGCCTGCGGCGTATGGTTTTTAGCCCGAAATTTTCGCGAGCTTTATGGGATTTTCACCTCCGATGACCCTGCCGCTGCGATGGACCAGTTTTTGGACGGCAACCGGCTTTTGGGGGTTTTGGTGATCTTTTTCGTGCAGGTGGTGCAGGTCCTGTTCGCCTTCATCCCCGGCGGGCCGATGCAGATGGTGGCCGGGGCCCTGTACGGTGGCTTTTTCGGGGGACTGATTCTGTTGGCGGGGGCTGCCGCCGCTTCCTTTATCATCTGGTCGCTGGTGAGCCGGCTGGGACAGGCTGCGATAGAGGCGTTCCATGACCGCAAATCGGCCAGCCGGCTTCTCAAAATCCGGGCTTTCCGGGAGGAGAAGAGCGCTGAGACGCTGACCTGGATTCTCTTTTTAATTCCCGGGGTTCCCAAAGACCTCTTGACCTATTTTGCTCCGCTCACCCCGATGAAGCGGGGGCGGTTTATCCTGATTTCCACCATTGCCCGGATTCCTGGGATTTTCCTGACCACCTTTGCTTCTTCCAGCCTGATGAACGGAAACTTCTGGGCGTCGGCGGCTTTGTATATTCTGATGTTCGGGGGAGCGCTGGCAGGCGGATGGTATTACCGCAGGCTGCACAGCGGCCAGCCCGAACGAACGGCAGAAGATAAAACGGGCGATAAACGAAAGGATGAGAGAAATTGAACATTCTGATTGCGGGATGCAGTAAAATCGGCGCGTCCCTTGCGGGGCAGCTCTCTTCGGAAGGGCATGACGTCTCGGTCGTCGACCCCTGGGAAGGGGCCCAGAGCCTTCTCCCCGACGATTACAACGGCTATTTTTCCACCGGTATCCTGATTGACGAGGACGTCCTGCGCAACGCTGGCATCGAGTCCTGCGACGCGGTGGCCGCCGTCAGCGAAAACGACAACGTCAACATCATGGTGGCCCAGATCGCAGCCAAGACCTTCGGCATCGGGACGGTCATCACCTCGCTGTTTGACCCGGCCAAGGAACAGCGTTTTTGCTCCCTTCTGACCACCGTCTGTCCCACCAATATTGCCGTCGCTTCCTTAAAAGGGTACATCCTCCAGCGGGAGCGCCGCCAGATTACGATGGGTTCTTCCACCCTTGACGTCTTTCTGATTCCGATTCCCCCCCATCTGATTGGCCGCCGGGCGGCGGACATCACCTCTCCTCCCGGGGAGACGGTGTTGGGGGTTATCCATTCGGAGAGCAGCGGACTGCAGTTTGCAAAAGACGACCCCCAACCGCTGGTGGAAACCGACCGGCTCGCCATTGTGCGGATCATCGACTGAGAGGGATAAATGGGTATGAAAGTCATTGTCATAGGCGGCGGTAAACTGGGATTTTACCTGGCCAAAACCTTACAGGAACAGAAACATGACATCGTCGTGGTGGAGGCCGACCGGCGGACCTGCGCCGAGGTGCTTCAGGGGCTGCAAATCCCGGTCATCTGCGGCGACGGCACCACCTCCGAGGCGCTGCGGGCGGCGGGAGCCGATACCACCGACGTGCTGGTGGCGGTAACCGGCAAGGACGAACACAACCTGGTGGCCTGCCAGCTGGCCAAGATGATGTTCCCGATTAAAAAGACCATCGCCAAGGTCAACAACCCCAAAAACGCCGGCATTATGCGGCAGTTGGGCATCGACGTGGTCATCTCCTCCACCGATGCCATCGCCCGGCAGATCGAATGGGAAGTGGACCTTTCCGGCTTTAAGTACATCGCCGCCCTGGGACAGGGGGAGGCGACGCTCCATGAGATTATGCTGCCGGAGGATTTTGCCTACTCCGGCTACAAGCTGTCGGACATCCGGCTGCCCCAGCAGTCGGTCATCGTCGCCGTCGAACGGCAGTACGAAGTGGTGATCCCCCGTGGTAACACCCAGATCTTCGCCGGCGACAAACTGGTCGTCCTGGTCAAAGGAAACGAGCTGGACCGGGTCCGCGACCGCCTGAAATTATAAACCCGAAAGGAGGGTTTGTTATGCAGAGCAACAAAGCGATGATGATTTATGACTATATCCGCGACTGCATTCAAAATCACAACTTCTCCCCGACGGTCCGTGAAATCTGTGAAAATGTGGGGATTAAGTCCACTTCCACCGTTCATTATTACCTTCAGATGCTGGAGGAAAAGGGGTATATCGTCAAAGACCCGCTGAAAAAGCGGACCATCAAGCTCCCGGGGGGCGGTTCCAAGTCGGTGCCGCTGCTGGGGACGGTGACGGCGGGCATCCCGATTACCGCCATCCAGGAGATCGAGGAGTATATCCCGGTCAGCAACCTCCCGGGCAACGCCGAGGATTACTTTGCCCTCCACGTTCGGGGAACCAGCATGATCGAAGCGGGAATTCTGGACGGGGATATTGTCATCGTCCGCCAGGTCCCGGTGGCCGACAATGGGGACATTGTGGTGGCGATGATCGACGACGAAGCCACCGTCAAGCGGTTTTACCGGGAAAATGGACACATCCGCCTGCAGCCGGAAAACCCCGAGTACGAGCCGATTATCACCACCGACGCGGTGATTTTGGGCAAGGTCGTTTCGCTGATGCGCAGTTATGAATAAAGGCTTGAAAGCCGCGTATAAAAAACCACCGCTGGACGTTTTTAAGATGGTCCAGCGGTGGTTTTCATTTTTTGGCAATAGATGGTCGCTGCGCGACAGATAACCTTTGGTATAAGCAACTGTGAAAAGTGGGGTTTCCATTATAAGTTTGCACCTGGCAAAGGGCTCTGCCCTCTGCACTCCTGCCACCTCTTTAAAAAGGGGTGGAACCCAAACTTTTAATCTACCCCCGTTGGTTGGAAACTATGGTGACAGCCACAGTTGTAGCGTGTGATTTATTTAAGAGGTTAATACAATAAAACCACCGCTGGACATTTGTAAGACAGTCCAGCGGTGGTTTT
>CALXHB010000117.1 GCA_944387995.1 uncultured Clostridia bacterium
GGGCCGTAAACCACTTCCAGGGCCGCCAGGTCGCTGGAATCCACTGCGTTTCCGTCCTCATCGCAGGGGTAAGCCTTCTTTACCGCAATTGTCCCTACTGCAGGACGCATGATCTTGGAGAAGAAGCCCTTCGGGGTCATGGCAACGGTGCCGGTCTCAGGGTCAATTTTCTGTACATGGATGCAAAAGTCCTGCGGGTCCAGCGCAGAAACCGTCTCCGGCATTTCCACAATCATTTTGGTCAAATGTCCGCCCCAGTCGATTACCTGGGCGAAAGCTTTATATCCGTTCATATTCTGACGCCTCCTATTTTTAGCTTAATTGTACCACAATTTTCCGCCTTTCGCAATCGGGACTGTGCAAAAAAGCAGATAAGTGCAAAAATCCCGCAGAAAAGTACCGAGTGTCGGCTTAAAATAGGCAAAAAAAATCGCTCCCGGAATGCTGCGGGAGCGGCCCGGCGGAATAGCTGCCGGGAAAGGGGAGAGAGAGAAAGATGGACTGCGGTCTTAACCGCATTCTGATTATACCACAGCCTGTCCCCATAGATCGTCGAATTTGGTCGCGGTTTTTAAGAACTTTCCGCCGCAGATAAGACTGTACTGTCGGTCGGTTCCAGCGGCCGTACAAATTCAGCGTATAAAAGGGAACCTGCGGCCATCACCGCAATCACGAGCAAAAAAATTCGCACCGTTTTCATCTTCCCACCTCCATCTGTCATGGTCTAGCATAACGCAGAATCCTCAATCTGTCAATAGGCGGGAAACTGCCCGGGATTTCTCCCGGGCAGAGCCACATTATGACCGGTCGCTGCTGCGGAACAGGAGCGAGATGCACCAGAGGGCAGCAATGCCGACCAGCGTGAAGATGATCCGGCTGATAATGCCGGACATGCCGCCGAACAGCGCACCGACCAGGTCGTATTGGAATAGGCCGACACTACCCCAGTTGATGCCGCCGACAATGACGAGCAGAAGGGCAATTCTGTCAATCCAGTTCATACAGATGATCATTCCTTTCTGAAAATCTGAAAAACCGTCTGGGGCAGGCCCCACGGCTTCCAAAATATTTTCAAATCTAGTATGAACAGGGTTCCTTTTTTTATTCAGATGTGGTATAATATTTTCTGCTATATCATTTTTCTCCAAAAGCCTTTGCAGAATTTTTCCGGTGGGCGGTTTGGAACTTTTTGGAAGGAGATTCATTTATGCAAACCTGGGCAATTGCTCTCATTATAATTGGCGTGGTGATTTTGCTCGTCGCCATCCTTGTGGCGCTGCATTTTATCCGCAACAGCCTCCAGCGTAAAAAAGGCGTGTTGGCCAAAAGGCTGGTCGGTGGAAGGCTGAGCCGTTTTGCCAAAATCCGCAGCTTCCAGGTTCTGGAAAATCTCACCCTTCCCTCCGGTAAGAATGATACCGTTACCATCGACCGGGCTCTGATTACCTTTAACCATGTCATTGTTTTCCAGATTCGGGACGAATGTGACACTATTTACGGCGATGCGAAAGACCCCACCTGGGTTTCGATTAAGACCGACAAGAACAACGATACCCTGGGCCGGGTGGCCTTTGGAAACCCTGTACGGGACGCACAGCGGGCCAATGACGCGGTTCGGCGGCTGCTGACCCGGAATAAGCTGGGCAAAATCCAGACCGAGTATTACGTCGTCTTCGGTGACCCGCAGGTGACCCTTTCGATTGGGCAGGGGATGCCGGTGTTAAATTATAAGGATTTTAAGCGGCTGCTGGGCCGGTCCAAGTATTCGGAAGACGGTCCGGTAGACGTCAAAGCGGTGGCAAATCTGCTGCGGGAAGGTAAATAAACACTACATAAAAAAACTGCCTTGGGTTTTCTCAAGGCAGTTTTTTTATGATATCCACTGAACTGTATTTTACCGTCTCCGGCGTCTGTCCACCAGCGTCATAAACCGCAGCAGCTGGGTCAGCGAAACCGCCAGCGCCGCCACATAGGTCATCGCCGCAGCAGACAGGATCTCTTTTGCTTCCCCTTCTTCTTCCGGACGGAGCATCCCGCTGTCATGGATAGCGGCGAGAGCCCGGCGGCTGGCGTTAAACTCCACCGGGAGGGTGACCAGCTGGAAGACGGTGGACAGGGCAAAGCATCCGACCCCTACGTAGGCCACCACCACAAAGACGTTGGAGGCCGCGGAGAAGATAAGTCCCATCAGAATCAGCGGCACCGCCAGACTGGAACCCAGCTGGGTGATGGGGATGATCGCCATTCGGATTTTGACCGGCAGATAGTTTCGGGCGTATTGGAGAGCATGGCCCGCCTCGTGACAGGCGATGCCCACTGCCACCGCTGACGAGCTGCCGTAGACCCCGTCGGACAGACGGATGGTGTTGGTGCGGGGGTCGTAGTGGTCGGTCAGCCGGCCGTTCACCCGTTCAAACCGGACGCCGTACACCCCCGCCTGCCGCAGCATCCGTTCGGCGGCTTCCGCACCGGTGAGGCCGGAGGCGATGGGGGTGTTCTGGTACTTGGCGAAGACGCCGTTGACCCGGCTGCTGGCCCAAAGGGAAAAGATTACGGCCGGAAGCACCAGGACGATATAGGTCCAATCAAGATACATCGTAAACCTCCTTTTGAAAAATCGGCTTTTTGGCAGAAGTTGGTCTTCCGCCCGATAGAATATGCTTT
>CALXHB010000118.1 GCA_944387995.1 uncultured Clostridia bacterium
GCCGTCCAGGGGCGGAAGGGGGAGGACTATTCCTTCCTGGAAAGCTTTGACTCGGTCGAGAGCCAGATCTGTTCCGCTGCCGAGCGGGCCTTTGTCCGGGAACTGGACGGGGGATGCAGCACCCCTACCGCCGCCTACGCCGAGCTAATGGGCCGGGAGGTAACCCTGCGTACCTTTTATGTCACGGCGGAAGGCCGGAAGATTAAGCTGAAAGAAACCGCCCCTTGCGCCGACGGGGAGGCTCTGGGCATCCGTTTGGCCCGGCAGACCCTGCAGCTGGCGAAGGAGGGGAGAGGCTTATGAAGAAGGGAAAAATCATCCTGGTGGGGGCTGGGCCCGGCGGGAAAGGGCTGTTGACCCTCCGGGGGCTGGAGGCGCTGGAAGGGGCAGACACGGTGGTCTATGACCGGCTGGTGTCGGAGGAGATCCTTTCGCTGATTCCCTCCGCTGCCGAGCGGATTGATGTGGGCAAGACTTCCGGCTCCCACCCGGTGCCCCAGTCCCGGATCAACGAGATTCTGGTGGAAAAGGCCCGGGAAGGCAGGACTGTGGTCCGGCTGAAAGGGGGAGACCCCTTTGTCTTCGGCCGGGGTGGGGAGGAACTGGACCTGCCCGCCCAGGAGGGTATCCCCTTTGAGGTGGTGCCAGGGGTGACCTCGGCGGTGGCGGCCCTCTCCTATGCCGGTATTCCGGTGACCAACCGGGGGATGGCCTCCTCCTTCCATGTGGTGACCGGCCACCAGAAGGGGGACAGCCCCCTTTCGATTCCCTTTGAAGCGCTGGCGGGCACCGGCGGGACGCTGGTGTTCCTGATGGGAGTGGGTTCGCTGGGAGAGCTGACCCGGGGGCTGATGGCCGCCGGAATGGACCCCGAGACCCCGGCCGCGGCGGTGGAAAACGGCGCCCGGCCTTCCCAGCGGAAGGTGGTTTCCACCCTCGCCCAGCTGAAAGAGGACGCGGACAAAATCGCTCTCCACTCCCCGGCGGTCATCGCCGTTGGGAAGGTCTGTACCCTCTCTAACCGGTACGACTGGTGGGAAAAGCGGCCGCTCCACGGCAGGACCATCCTCGTGGGCCGCAGCGCTTCCGCCTCCCCAAAGGTTCTGGACCAGCTGACCGCCCTGGGGGCAGAGGTGGTGGACCTTCCGCTCATCCGCACCGAACCGTTTAGCGGCCCTATCCCCTCCGAAGCACTGGAAGGGGGCTGGCTCACCTTTTCCAGCAAGGTGGGGGTTCAGAGCTTTTTTACCCGGTTGATGGATATGGGGCTGGACGCCCGAGCTCTCGGGAAGGTGAAGATTGCCGCCGTCGGGGAGGCCACCGCCCTCCGGCTGCGGGAATACGGGGTCATCGCCGACCTGGTGCCCCAGCAGTTTGACGGGGTTCACCTGGCCGGGGCTTTGCTCGACCGCACCGAACCCTTCGACTTGGTGACCCTCTGCGGGGCAGCCGTGGGGAGCGAAGAGTTGGAAGCGACCCTCACCGCTGCCGGCCGGACGGTCCGACGGATTCCCCTTTACCGGACGGTGCCGCTGCCGCTGCGGGAACCGGAGCTGGTGGAAAAATCCCTCCGGGCCGGGGCCTGTGTGGCCTTTACCAGCGGGTCGATGGTCCGCTCCTTTGCGGCCTCTCTGCCGGGGGCAGATTTTGGCGGGGTGACCGCTTTCTGCATCGGCGCCAAGACTGCCGCGGCGGCGGAGGAGGCCGGGTTTATTCCGGTGGTGGCCGATCAGGGGACATTTGATGGGCTGGTGGAGAAAATTCTCGGCTTTTTCGGGGAATCATAAAGGCATCTCGGGGGATTCCGGATCGGACAGAAGCCCCGCATGCCGCTAAAAAAGTCCTTAAGGATTGAATGGTCGCTGCGCGACGGATAACCTTTGGAGTGATGAGCTGTGAAAGGTGCGCTTTCATTATAGGTTAGCGCCTGGGAAGGGGCTTTGCCCCTTCCATTCCCACCAGCCCTTTAAAAAGGGCTGGACCCTAAACTCCTGATTGGCCCCCGTGAGCTGGAGACTTTGGAGTCAGCGCCGCATGTTACAGATGCAACAATTTTATTGACACATTGAGGGGCTTCCAGACTAGGTGGAAGCCCCTTTTGCACCGACTGCGGTTTGACAAACCATTGCCGGTTTGGTATAATAAAACGTAAATATGTAAATTTGTTCCGCTGTAAAAGCGGCAGCAGTAGGAGGCGCCCCAATGGCAAAAAAGAAGGAAGAATACGGCAATGAGAGCATTTCTTCGCTCAAAGGCCCCGACAGGGTCCGCAAACGTCCGGCGGTCATCTTTGGTTCCGACGGGCTGGAGGGCTGTGAACATTCCTTTTTTGAGATTCTCTCCAACTCCATCGACGAGGCCAGAGCCGGTTACGGCAGCAAAATCCTCATCACCCGTTACGGCGACGGTTCGATGGAGGTGCAGGATTTCGGCAGAGGCGTCCCGGTGGACTGGAACCCGAAGGAAAAGCGGTTTAACTGGGAACTGGTTTACTGCGAGCTGTACGCCGGCGGAAAATACCAGGATGGCGGGGACACCTATGAGTTTTCGCTGGGATTAAACGGATTGGGCAGCTGCGCCACCCAGTACAGCTCGGAGTATTTCGACGTCGAGGTCTTCCGGGACGGCTACCAGTATAACCTCCACTTTGAAAAAGGGGAGTTGGTGGGCGAGATGCAGAAGACCCCCGCCCCTGGTCACCGCACCGGCACCCGTCAGCGCTGGCGGCCCGATCTGGAGGTCTTCACCGACATCAACATCCCCGCCGAATATTTCCTCGACACCATCAAGCGCCAGGCGGTGGTCAACCCCGGGGTGCAGTTTGAGTTTGTGGACAAAAGCGGGGAGAAGCCCCAGAAGACCGACTTCTGCTACCAGAACGGCATCACCGACTATCTGAAGGAGCTGGTCGGCGAAAACGGCCTTACCGCCCCCGAATACTGGGAGGCCGAGCGGACCGGCCGGGACCGGGAGGATAAGGAGGACTACCGGGTCAAACTGTCGGTGGCCTTCTGCTTCTCCAACCGGGTGAAGCTGACCGAATACTACCACAACTCTAGTTTTTTGGAGTACGGCGGCAGCCCCGAACGGGCGGTCCGGCAGGCCTTCACCTCCCAGATCGACGCCTACCTCCGGTCCAGCGGACGGTATCTGAAAAACGAGTCCAAGATCACCTTTGCCGACGTGGAAGACGCGCTGGTGCTGGTTTCCTCCTCCTTCTCGACCCACACCTCCTACGAAAACCAGACCAAAAAGGCGATCACCAACAAGTTCATCTATGAGGCGATGACCGATTTCCTCAAGCACCAGCTGGAAATCTACTTTATCGAAAACCCGGTGGACGCCGGCAAGATCGCCGAGCAGATCTTAATCAACAAGCGCAGCCGGGAAAACGCCGAGAAGACCAAACTGAACATCAAAAAGAAGCTCCAGGGGAATATGGACCTGCTGGGGCGGGTGCAGAAGTTTGTCGACTGCCGCAGCCGGGACACCTCCAAGCGGGAACTGTTCATCGTCGAAGGCGACTCGGCTCTCGGCAGCGTCAAGCTCTCCCGGGACGCCGAATTCCAGGCGATTATGCCGGTTCGGGGTAAGATTCTAAACTGCCTAAAGGCCGATTACGACAAGATCTTCAAAAGCGAGATCATCACCGACCTGTTAAAGGTCCTCGGCTGCGGTGTGGAGGTCAAGTCCAAGTCCAATAAGGAGCTTTCTTCCTTTGACCTCTCGGCCCTTCGGTGGAACAAGGTCATCATCTGCACCGATGCGGACGTCGACGGTTTCCAGATTCGGACG
>CALXHB010000119.1 GCA_944387995.1 uncultured Clostridia bacterium
ATAGTCGACATCGTAGTTGTTCATCATCCAGAGGGTAAGGTCAAGGGCATGGGTGCCGATATCGATCAGCGGGCCGCCCCCCTGTTTTTCCTTATCGATGAATACGCCCCAGGTCGGAACGCCACGGCGGCGGAGAAGGGTTGCTTCGCCGTAGTAGATGTCGCCCAGCCAGCCATCGTCGATGACCTTCTTCGCGGTCGCGTTGACCGGGAAGTGACGGTACTGATAACCGATGGTCAGCATCTTACCGGTAGCATCTCTAGCATCCAGCATCTTCTTCGCATCTTCCTTGGTAGCAGCCATCGGCTTCTCGCAGAGAACATGCTTGCCGGCGTACAGAGCGTCGCAGGTGATCTGGCAGTGGGCAACGTTCGGGGTCAGAACGTGAACTGCATAGATCTCCGGGTCAGCCAGCAGCTCATGGTAATCGGTATAAACCTTGGCACCGGGAGCGCCGTATTCTTTCGCGGCTTTTTCCGCTCTTTCAGGGATCAGGTCGCAGAATGCAGCCATCTCAATGTTCTCTTCCTGGGCCATGCCGGGGAAGTGTTTGGAGTTTGCGATGCCGCCGCAGCCGATGAAACCAACTTTAATCTTAGCCACTTTGAAATCCATCCTTTCTGTTGTAACCGATTACATGGAAATTCAATCCAACTATGTACCGGTTCTGTGATGGTTCCAGTATACCATATTCAAAACCATTTTGCAAGAGAAAAATGGAAATTTTACCCATTCATTTTTTGGAAAATAAAACTTTTTCTGTATTTTTTGTGCAAATTGTCTCTGAAAACCGGTTCAAACCTTTCCCTGTCGGAAAGCCTCAATCATTGCCCGGGTGAGGCTGACCCCGTCGTCCGAAACAGGGATTTCATCCCGTGAAAACCAGCTGGCTTCCCGCAGTTCCCCGTCCACCAGCCGGGGCTCCCGACTGCCCTTCACATCGCAGAAAAAACCGGCCAGCAGGGTGTCGGAGAAAGACCAGGGCTGGCTGGCAAAGTAGCGGATGTTCTCCACTTCCAGCCCCACTTCCTCTGCCACCTCCCGGCGGAGGGTCTCCTCGAGGCTCTCGCCGATCTCGCAGAACCCCGCCACCAGAGCGTAATGGTTATAGCCGCTCCGGGCGTACCGGGTCAGCAGAATCCGGTCCCCATCGGTGATACCGGTGATGATACAGGGAGAGATTTTGGGGTAAACGGTGTTGCGGCAGTGGGGACAAAAGAGCATCCGTTCTTTCGAGTCCCGCTCCATCCTACCGCCGCACCGGCCGCAAAACCGGTTGTCCTGATACCAGCGGAACAGCTGCCCCGCGGTAACCGCCGCGAAGGAGATCTCCGGCGGGTTGCAGCCCCGCAGCGCACCAGTATGAACAAAGGTATAGCCGGGGGCCTCCCACACCCCTTCCGGCTGGACCAGGAAAAACCGCTCCTGGTCGATGGAAAAGAGGTAGGTAAAGGTTCCCGACAGCTGGGTAAAGTCTCGCAGAGACGGGATTTGGATTACTCGGCCCTCCCCTTCCCGGGCCAGCAGCTTAGGGGGCGAAAAGAGGAAAATCCGGTCTTCCGGCGCCGGAGAAAGGGGGGCAAAGTGATTGTCGTACCGATGAGGCGCGATATCCTGAATCATGCTTTCCCCTCTTCCATGCAGGCGGCAGCGGCCAACAAAACGCCGATTTTACCGGTGTTCCAGGTGAGTCCCCCCTGCATCCAGACGGCATAGGGCTCCCGCATGGGGCCGTCCGCCGAAAGTTCAATCGAAGAACCGAGGGTAAAGGCGCCCGCCGCCATGATGACCTCGTCTTCATACCCCGGCATTGCCCAGGGCATCGGGGTGACGTGGGAGTCGATGGGAGAACCGTGCTGGATGCCCTTGCAGAAGGCGCACATCTTCTCCGCGCTCCCCAGGGTCAGCTGCAAAATCAGGTCGGTGCGGGGCTCGTCATACCGAGGCGAAACGGTATAGCCCAGCTTTTCAAAGAGAGCCGAGGCAAAAACCGAAGTCTTGACCGCGCTGGCGGTGACCGACGGGGCGAAGAAGAGCCCCAGGTACATCGGACGGTTCTGGTTGAGCGAACAGCCCGCCTCCCGGCCGATGCCAGGGCAGGTCAGGCGGTAGCTGCACTGCTCGATCAGATCTTTCCGGCCGGCAATGTAACCGCCGGTTTCCGCGATGCCGCCGCCGGCGTTTTTAATCAGCGAACCGACAATCAGGTCGGCCCCCACAGCGGTGGGCTCCTGCTTCTCCACAAATTCGCCGTAGCAGTTGTCCACAAAGACAATCGTCTCGGGGCTCACTTCTTTAATTGCGGCGGCAATCTTGCCGATGGTCTCCACCGTCAGGGACGGCCGGGAGGCATAGCCGCGGCTGCGCTGGATATGGGCCAGTTTCGCCCCTTTGACCTTCTCTTTGATGGTCTCATAGTCCGGGGTACCGTCGGGAAGGAGGTCCACCTGGTCGTACTGAACGCCAAAGTCTTTCAGAGAACCATTTCCGTTCCCCCGCAGGCCGATGACCTCCTCCAGGGTATCGTACGGGCCGCCGGTCACCGCCACCATCTTGTCCCCCGGCCGCAGGACACCAAACAGCGCTACGGTCAGGGCGTGGGTGCCGGAAACCATCGTATGCCGGACCAGAGCGTCTTCCGCCCCCAGCACCTCGGCGAAAATCTGATCGAGGGTATCCCGCCCCAGGTCGTCGTACCCGTAACCGTTGGAGCCGGTCAGGTGAGCAGCGGAAACCTTGTGCCGGCCAAAGGCAGCCAAGACTTTCGCTTCGTTATAGCCGGCGATGGCGTCAATTTTCGCGAAAACCGGTCCGCAGAGGGTTTCGCACTCGTCTGCCAGTTTCAAAAGATCCGTCGATAAATCAATAATGTAAGGCAACGGCGGACACAGTGAGATACACTCTTTCTATATAAATGAAATGGCTGGCCGAAGGACCGAATGTAGCCAATCCTTCGGCATTTTCAGCAGCTTCCTGCATGTCTGTTTTAAGAGAAAATAAAAGGAAGGGCAATTTACAATCAACCCTTTAACCCCCGCGACTGACGGTCCATATCTTCCACGATAATATCGTAGATCTCTCCGAGGGTCGCACAATATTCCAGGACCTTCCAAGGGGCGTTGGTATGGAAATGAATTTTAATCAGTTCCTCATCCCCCACGGCAATCAGGCAATCGCCGTCAAAATGTTCCCGGAAATAGGCATTGACCGCGTCTTCGTCCAGGTCGGGACCACCTTCCCGCCGTTCAATCAGCAGCTGGGTATCGTAACGGTATTCCATATCATCATCCTCCTTATCAAGGCTCGGCAATATACTGCCGCAGAATCTGTTCCACCGCGTCCAGGTCATTTTCATCGACCACCTGGACCGGGCTTTCGGGATAGCGGACGGGATAACCCACCACCGCCGTCCGAACGCCGCCTCCGGCATGCTGAATACCGGCGGCGCCGCTAGCAGCGGTGAGAGAAGAAAGCTGGGCAGGAATGTCCCCGCTCCGGGCGACCTCCCGCAGGGCAGCCACCATGCCTTTGTCAAAGACCCCTCTAGGTTCCGATGCCGGAATCACCGCGCCGCCGCCGAGGCAGACGTTTTCGCCTCCGCCCGGCAGATCATCCGCCGGAACTGCCGCGGCCATCACTGCCCGGCCCGGCTGAACCGACGCCGCCACCACCGACGAACCGCCTTCCCCCGCTTCTCGCAGGACGGTGAAGGCAAAAACTGTATCATAAGGTAGCTTCTCCCGGATCAGAGCAATCAGCACCGCACATCCCGCCCGGGAGGTGAGGGCTTTGCCTTTGAGCCGGTGCAGCCCAAGGCGTTCAAACCCGGTGTCAAAGGCGACCATGTCCCCCACCTGCACCAAGGCCTTTGCAGCCTCTTCGTTCTCGGCGCCGATGTCAATCCGCAGCCGGTCCGGTTCCACCGGCTTGTCCCGTTCAGAACTGGAAGTGTGGTGGATGGCCTTGCCGCCGATGACACCGGGGATACCATTGGCCCCCACCTTCACCCGACGGCCGGGAATGGCCCGCCGGTCGGTATCGCCGATACGGGTAAACTTTAGGCTCCCGTCTTTTTCGATGCCGCTCACCATCAGCCCCTTTTCGTCCATCGGAGCAAACAGCAACAGAGGCTCTTCCCGCCGATTCTCCCCTTCTTTATAGACAATGAGGTTGCCGAGGGGGTCCAGCTCCCAGCGGGCATACCCCTCAATTTTAGATATAATCTCCTGGGCCACGGCGGACTCGTCCCCTGAAACCCCGGAGAAGTTGGACAGCTTATCCAAATGAGACAGTTTCATCTGACCTCCTCCTTTCTGCCAGAGGGCTGCGGATGCCGCAGGTATTCCGCCATCAGCCGCCCGATGGACGCGATGTCCCCCGCGTCGACCACTTCAACCGGAGAGTGCATATATTTCTGGGGCAGCGAAATCAGCGCGGTCCGGACACCGGTGCCGGTACAGAAGATGGCGTCGGCGTTGGTGCCGGTGCGGCCACCCATAATTTCCAGCTGGTAGGGAATTCCCCGGCCGGCGGCCAGGGCTTTCAGCGATTCGGTCATTCCCTTGTCCAGCACTGGGGCCACCCCGATCATCGCCCCTTCCCCCATTTTGCCGCACTCGTCCGGGTCGGCGTCGGGGGTAAGGGCAAAGCTGACGTCGCTGGCAATGGCCTGGTCGGGGGCAAGGCGGGCTGCCGCCACCCGGGCGCCGTGGCCTCCAATCTCCTCCTGGGAAGAGAAGAGGACACTGACCCCGCAGGGAAGTTCCTCTCCCCTCGTCAGTTCCAGGGTGTACAGGATTGCGACGGCGCAGGAGCGGTCATCCAGGGCCTTTCCGGTAAACCGCCGGTCCCCCATCCGAGTAAACGGTCCCGTAAAGGTGACCATGTCCCCGGGAGAGAGAATCTGCCGCAGTTCCTCCTCCGGCAGGCCGGTATCAACCATCACACCGTCGGTGGAGGGGAGTTTCCTATCGGCCGGGAGGACGGTGACCCCGGGAATCTTCCGGGCACCGTGGAGCTGCACCGACTGGTTACCGATCAGCCGGGGATCGATTCCCCCGTCCCGGATACAGCGGACAAAACCGCCCTTCTCGATCTTCTGGACCATCATGCCAATCTCGTCGATATGGGCGTCCAGCAGGATATGAGGCTGGCCGGGAGCAGCCTTGCGGACCCGGGCGATGACATTGTGGAAAGAGTCAATTTCTACATCTTCGGTATAGTCGGAGAGAAGACGTTTTAAGACCTCCGCAACCCCTTCTTCCTCCCCGGGAATACCGCTGGCGCCGCAAAGGGCGGACAGCCATCCGGCAAACAGGTCCGCTTCCTCCCCCACGGCGGTATCGGCAGCAGGGACTTTGGAAGACTGGACCGGGTCAGAGGGCTGAGAATGGGCCAGCAGTTCCGGCAGCACCGCTTCGTGAGCCTTGCGGCTCTCCCGCAGAAGGGAGCGAATCACCGCGGCTTTCACGTCCAGCGGCCCCTTTAACACCATCTTGTATTCCGACAGGTCGATTTCCGGGGCCACTTCCTGTTCATCTCCGGTGGCCAAAAAACCGCATTTGGAGAAGAACCGGACCGCCCGCTCGTTCGGCCCCAGCACCCAGAGAAAAAGCTCCTCCAGCTCCCGGTTTTCCCAGAGGATATGGAGCAGCACTTCCATCCCGTACCCCTTGCCACAGTAGGCCGGCAGAAGGTAGAGCTTGCGCAGCTCGCCGCTTAAATTGGGGTAGACGCTGGTGGAATACATCCCAATCGGCTCTTTACCCCGGTAGATCAGGAAAAAGCGGAGGTTTTTCTCCCGCTTAAACTGTTTTTTAAACCGCTCGGCCTTTTTTTCGGCGGTCTGTTTTTTCAAATGGGCCGGGGTGGAAAAGGCGCTGTTGGCCCCCTTCCAGGCTTCGGCGTAGATTTTGCCCAGCAGGGGGAACATTCCCTCCTCCACCGGCTCGTAGCGTAATTCCATCGTTTCGTTCATGCCAGTATCAAACTCCATTTCAACTGCAAAACCACCAGTAGTATGATCCAGAGGACAATCGCCAGCGGAATCAGAATCCGAAAGGAAAGGTGGCGGGTCTTATGGCGGAACAGCTTCATCCCAATCCAAAATCCCACCCCTCCGCCGAGGAACGCTACCCCAAACAGAATCCTCTCCGGTACCCGCCAGAGGCCATGCTGGGCCTTCCACTTGTCTATCCCGCAGAGGGAAAAGGCAATCAGGTTCATCATTCCCAGGAAAGTCAGCAGGCACTGTCCAAAAAATGTCATTTTCTTCCTCCACTTATTCATACTCGTTTTTATAATACCACAGTTTTGCAGCCTTCGCAACGGGGCGGCGCGGAAACCGCTAAATTTGGCGATTTTTCATCTTACCTTCACCATATGTGCAGAAAAAATCCTTGTATTTTGAGCAGAAGAATAGTATAATGAAATGTATTGGGTATGCGACAACCCGGGGGAATTTAGTCCCCCTATTATATGTCATCAGAAAGGAAGATACCCTATGACCGCACCCTTTATCC
>CALXHB010000120.1 GCA_944387995.1 uncultured Clostridia bacterium
ATCCGGATGCAGCCGGAGGCGGAGCAAAATGTCTACTGGCAGCAGACGGAGGAGGGAGAGCTGGACCTGGTTTACGGCATCCTCTTTAACCAGTCGGTGGACCTTTTTTCCAGCGAATTGGTGCGGACCGCTCTGGCCTCCGACCTGCCGGAAGGGTTGGAGCGGCCCGGCACCGCCCTTTCTCCCGGCCTGCGGGAGGGGCAGGGAGCGGTTACCCTTCCGGAAATCCGGCGGGACCAGACCCTCTACCGGCAGGGAGCCGCCGGCAAGGAAACCGACGGTCTCACCGTCCTCATTCCGGAAGAGGGGAATCTTTACCAGGTGTTTTCGGACATCGCCCAAATCTGGCAGCGGGATTTTGGTCTCTTCCTGGCGGTGGAGACGCTGCCGGAGGAGGAGCTGATGGATCGGGTGGAGGCAGGGGAGTACGACTGTGTGGTGGTCACCCTCCCGGCCGATTATCCCTCCCCACGACGGGCGCTGCAAAAGGCGGGAGAACTGGCCCATATCGAGGACGAGGACTTTTTGCGCCTTCTCTCTTACCAGGAGGATAGTACCGCTGCGGAGGAATACCTGCTGCAAACCGGCGGGTTTATTCCAATTGCCGCCCTTTCGTTCACCCTTCAGACCGGCGGATTTCCGGCTTATCCGGTCGTAAACCGGGAAGTTTCCTTCTTCGGCGGGTAATTTTGCCGGAAAAAGGCGAAAAATGGAAAGAAACCCCTTTACAAACACCGCCGCATATGTTATAATACATCCGTTGCCGCATGTATGGTTTCGTGGAGTACGCCTTTTTAAGGAATCACCTGCCCCTAACTATGGTGCTGGCAAGAAATTTTTAAAGAGGTGAATGTATCATGATGAGAAAAGACGAAAAGACTGAAATCATCCAGAAGAATGCGTTACACGAGGGCGACACCGGTTCTCCCGAAGTCCAGATCGCGATCCTCACCAGACGGATCAACGACCTGACCGAGCATCTGAAGAACAACAAGAACGACCACCACAGCCGTCGCGGCCTTCTGAAGATGGTTGGCCGCCGCCGCAACCTGCTGGGCTACCTCCAGAAGAACGACATCGAACGGTACCGCGCGATTGTTGCGAAACTCGGGCTCCGCAAGTAATCTTTTGACCGAAAAGGCAGATGGGGTCCCCGTCTGCCTTTTGGTATATTCGCACCTTTCCATTTATCAAATAAGGACGGAAACGCCGGCTTCTGTGCTGTTTAGCATTAAATCGTGTGCCCGCTTAGGGGCGGTTGCAGGATTTATTGCTAAGCTCCGGCGCCGCTGTTTTCCGTCCGCAATAAGGAGGATTCTGCATGGCACACACTGTTCACACCTTTAAGACCACCTTCGCCGGTGAAGAGCTGGTCGTCGAGAGCGGCCGCACCAGCGAGCTTGCCAACGGCTCCTGCTGGGTCAAGTATGGCGACACCATCGTCATGGCCAACGTCACCGCGTCTGCAAAACCCCGGGAAGGCATCGACTTCTTCCCGCTGAACGTCGACTACGAGGAAAAGATGTACTCGGTCGGCAAAATCCCCGGCGCTTTCCTCAAGAGAGAGTCCCGTCCCACCGAACACGCGACCCTGACCGCCCGGATGATTGACCGGCCGCTCCGCCCGATGTTCCCCAAGGACATGCGCAACGATGTCACCATCGTCACCACCGTCCTCTCTTCTGATATCGACCATTCTCCCGAAATCCTCGCCTTCCTCGGCGCTTCGATTGCGGTCGCCATCTCGGACATCCCGATTAACGGCACCGTAGCCGCTGTTTCGGTCGGCCTGGTGGACGGCAAGCTGGTCCTCAACCCCAACCGCGAGCAGCGGGCCGCTTCCGACTTAAACCTCACCGTCGCCGGCACCTCTGAAAAGATCGTCATGATCGAAGCGGGCGCCAACGAGGTCCCCAACGACGTGATGCTCTCCGCCATCGCCCTCGGCCATTAGGAGATCAAGCACATGGTCGCCTTCATCGAGGAGATTCGCGCCGCCATCGGCAAACCGAAATTTGAGTTCGTCTCCAAGGAAGTTCCCCACGAGCTGCTGGACGAGATCCTGGAGGAGTTTGGCGACCAGTTCAAGTTTGCCCTCGATACCGACGACAAGAACGTCCGGGAAGCAAACCTGCTCCCGATTAAAGATGCGATTCATGCCAAATACGACGAAACCTATGCCGAGACCGAGCCTGGCCTGATTGACGAGGCCATCTATAAGGCACAAAAGGTCATCGTCCGCCGCTGGCTGCTGGACGAGCAGAAACGTGTCGACGGCCGTGGGATGGACGAAATCCGTCCTCTGTCCGCCGAAGTCGGCCTGCTGCCCCGGGCCCATGGTTCCGGCCTCTTCACCCGTGGCCAGACCCAGGTTCTGTCGGTGGCGACCTTAGGGCCGATCAGCGACGCCCAGATCCTCGACTCGATCAGCGAACAGACCGAAAAACGGTATATGCACCAGTACAACTTCCCCTCCTACTCGGTGGGCGAAACCAGACCTTCCCGGGGCCCCGGCCGTCGTGAAATCGGCCATGGCGCTCTGGCGGAGAAGGCGCTGCTGCCGGTTCTCCCCTCTGTGGACGAGTTTCCCTACGCCATCCGCGTGGTGTCTGAGGTCCTTTCTTCCAACGGCTCCACTTCTCAGGGCTCCATCTGCGGTTCGACCCTGGCTCTGATGGATGCTGGCGTTCCGATTAAGGCGCCGGTTGCCGGTATCTCCTGCGGCCTGATCACCGAAGGGGACCGCTGGATGACGATGGTCGACATCCAGGGTCTGGAAGACTTCTACGGCGATATGGACTTTAAGGTCGGCGGCACCAAGAAGGGCATCACCGCCATCCAGGTCGATATCAAGATCGACGGCCTGACGCTGGACATCATCAAAGAGGCCTTTGAAAAGACCGAAAAGGCCCGCAACTATATCCTGGACGAGGTCATGCTCAAGGCTCTGCCCCATTATCGTGACCATGTTTCCAAGTACGCGCCCAAACAGCGTTCGCTGACCATCCCGGTGGACAAGATCCGTGAGGTCATCGGCTCCGGCGGCAAGGTCATCCAGAAGATCAGCGCCGAATGTGAAGTCAAGATCGACATCACCGACGACGGCAAGGTCTTCATTCTCGGCCTGGATCAGGATAACGTCGATCGCGCGATGTATATCATCGAGACGATTGTCAAGGACCCTGAAGTTGGCGCGATCTATAAAGGTAAGGTCACCAGACTGATGAACTTCCGCGCCTTTGTCGAGATTGCCCCCGGCAAAGAGGGTCTGGTTCACATCTCCAAGCTGGAGAACTACCGGGTCGACAAGGTAGAAGACGTGGTCCAGCCGGGCGACGAGGTCTATGTCAAGGTCACTGAAATCGACGACCAGGGCAGAATCAACCTCTCCCGTAAGGACGCGATGAACGACCTGGCGAAAAAAGGCCGCATCAAAGGCTAATTAGTAGGCAATAATCCAAATAAACAGTGTTATAGTTGGCGCTGAGCCAAAGTGACGGCTAAACGGGGGATAAATAAGAAGTTTAGGGTCCTGCCCTTTAAAGCTGCTTACTCCGAAGGTTAACTGTCGCGCAGCGACCATCTATTCATTGTAAAATTTCATCAGGTTGAGGCGGGAGGCGGCAAGCTTTCCCGCCTTTTTATCTGCCGTATTTTATCCTGACTCTTTTGCAAAGGTGAATCTATGTACAATTTGATTCTTTTTGATCTTGACGGAACCATTATCGACTCGGAACCGGGCATCCTCGAAAGCGTCCGTTATGCCCTCCGGAAGCTGGGAGCGCCGGAACCGGAATACCCGGTGCTCCGGCGGTTTATCGGTCCGCCGCTGCGGGACTCCTTTCGGGATTACTGCGGCCTTTCCCCCGAACAGGCGGAACAGGCGGTCGCGTTTTACCGGGAGTGGTACGCCCCCCACGGAAAGCTCAACTGTCAGGTTTACCCCGGCATCCCGGCCCTGCTTCAAAGGCTGCAAAAGGCCGGCTGCACCCTCGCCCTGGCCACTTCCAAACCGGAGGGATTTGCCCGGGATATTCTGGCCCACTTCTGCCTTGGCCGGTACTTTTCGCTGATCGGTGGGGCAACGCTGGACGGCACCCGGGACAACAAGGTGGACGTCCTGCGGTATGTGCTGGCCCAGTTCCCGACGGTCAACCGGTCGGAAGCCGTTTTGGTGGGAGACACCCGATTTGATATGGAAGGGGCACGGTTGGCAGGCATCCCGGCCATCGGGGTCCTGTACGGCTTCGGCAGCCGGGAAGAGCTGGAAAAAGGTGGAGCGAAAGCGGTGGCCGAACAGGTGGAAGATCTGGAAAAGCTGCTGCTAAAGTAACCTTCGCGAAAATCGGTAAAACTGCGAATGGAGGAAAAGATTATGCTGGAAGAGATTCAGAAGGCCGTCCGGGAGGCGGGAAAAATCATGCTGGACTCCCATCTGACCGAGGGACAGATTGAGGTGAAACCCGGCCACGCTAACTATGTCACCGCCTATGACGTGGCGGTCCAGAAGTTTTTGTCGGAAAAACTGCCCGCCATTCTCCCCGAGGCCGCTTTCCTCGGCGAGGAGGGGGACGGCAGCCAGAAGGTGGGGAAGGGGTATACCTTTATCGTCGACCCGATCGACGGCACCACCAACTTTATCTGCGGTTATCAGATGAGCGCCGTTTCGGTGGGACTGGCCCTGGACGGTGAGCCGGTTCTGGGGGTCGTTTACAATCCCTTCCGGGAGGAGATGTACTGGGCGGAAAAGGGGAAAGGCGCTTTCCTCAACGGTCAGCCCCTCCACATCACCGACCGGGGTCTGAAGGACGGGGTAGTTTGCTTCGGCACCTCTCCCTATAACCCCGAATACACCGACCGCACCTTCAAGGTGATGCGGGAAATTCTCCCTCGGACGATGGACCTGCGGCGGCAGGGGAGCGCGGCCTTGGATATCAGCTATATCGCCGCCGGACGGAACGTCCTCTTCTTTGAGTGCAAGCTCTCCCCCTGGGATTACGCCGCCGCTCAGTGCATCCTCGCCGAGGCAGGAGGCGTCCTCTGCACGATGGAGGGAGAAAAGACCGATTTCAACCGGATCAGCTCGATTCTGGCCGGCACCCCCACCGCCGTGAAGGAGTTTTTGGCCCTGGGACTATGAAAAAACGCCCCGGATAAAAACCCGGAGCGTCGGTGAGACAATATTAGACGATTGAATGGTCGCTGCGCGACTAGTAACCTGTGGAAGCAGCAGCTGTGAAAAGTTTGCTTTCATTAAAAGTTAGCGCCTGGGAAGGGGCTTTGCCCCTCCCATTCCCACCAACCCTTTAAAAAGGGTTGGACCCTAAACTCCTAAATTGCCCCCCGTTCGATGGTCACTTTACGGGCAGCGTCGATTGTAACGCTTTGATTTACATACTATCCCGGGTTTTCACCCGGGACTTGCGCTTTCCGGGCGGTTTATCGCTGCCACTTGTCGCAAAGGGCGTTGATCTGGTCGGCGAACTTGGCCAGTTCCTTGTTTGCCAGCCCTTCGTTCTGCTTGATAACCGCTACCAGCCGCTGTCCGGCGGCCACCAGCCGCGCAAAGACCGAGTTGGCCCGGCTGGTTTTGCTCTCCAGCTTCTCGACCCGTCTGGGAGCCGCCCGGGTAATCCAGGCGCCCTTGGCAATGTCGAAAGCCGAACCGCTGTACGGGGCTTCCGCGTCCAGGTTTAACCGGTCCCGCAGGGTGGAGGCGAACAGGTCGGAGGTCAGGTCCTCCCCGTGGACGATGAAGACCTTTTTCGGCTTCTGCTGGAAGGACTGAATCCATCGCAGCAGCCCCTCCCGGTCGGCGTGGCCGCTGATGCCGTCGATCCGGGCGATCCGGGCGGCGACGTGGATATCCTCGCCGAACAGCTTGACGTTTTTCGCCCCGTCCAAAAGGCTGCGCCCCAGCG
>CALXHB010000121.1 GCA_944387995.1 uncultured Clostridia bacterium
CGGCCGCTTCGGTTAATGCTAGGGGTCTTTGGTCCATTATGTCGCAATCTTTGATTGCGATGGTCTGCAAAGCAAACCTGCGCTGCCATAAGGGTAGCGAAATTAACATCCAATGCCCAATCATTCCGGCAGACACTTAGAATGCAAAGTCTTACATGCTGCCGTACTGCCAGCAGATGAGCAGCTGAAAGGAAAGGAAACTATGCGCAACAGATTTGACCGCCAGCTGGAAGAGCTGAACAACGAAATGATTTCGATGGGGGTTCAGATTTCCCAGGCCATTGGCTACGCCATCAACGCCCTTTTGAGCCAAAACGTCGAAAAGGCGAAGGAAGCGATTGCCTATGACCAGGAGATCGACCAGAAAGAACGAGAGATCGAGAGCCTCTGCCTTAAGCTCCTCCTCTCCCAGCAGCCGGTTGCCCGGGACCTGCGGCAGATTTCTGCGGCCCTCAAAATGATTACCGACATGGAACGGGTAGGGGACCACGCCGCCGACATTTCAGAGATTGCTCTTCACCTCTCCGGCGAGCCCTACATCAGTCATCTGGGCCACATCGAACAGATGGCGAAGCTCACTTCGGTGATGGTGCTCGATTGTATGCAGGCCTTTGTCGATCGGGATATGGAGAAGGCCAAGGACATCATCAAACGGGACGACCAGGTGGATGAACTGTTCATGAATGTCCGCAGCGACCTCATCGATCTGATTCACCAGAATCCTCAAAACGGCTCCCAGGCCGCGGACCTTCTGATGATCGCCAAGTATTTCGAACGGATTGGCGACCATGCTACCAACATCGCCGAATGGGTGATGTTCTCGATCACCGGCAGCCACAAGTCGGCTGACGCAGTTAACGCTGCTCAGTCTTCGGCGCAGAATGAATAAAATGGCGTTTCCCCCGGCTGGAAAACGGCCGGGGGTTTTCTCCACCGGCACAAATTTACATTTATTTTACAACTGTGCACTTTTTGCCTTATATTTATCCGGTATCATCAACTAAAATGGGAATTTAGGCATTGCACAGCGGCCATTTACACAAAGAAAACCGTAAAAGCGAGAATCGGGCGCCCCGGCTGCCCGAAATGGGTGAGGTTTTGAGTATGCAGACGATTTATATTGTGGAAGACGACCGGAATATCCGGGAGATTGAGATGCTGGCTTTGAAAAACAGCGGATATCGCGTCCAGGGCTTCGGGACGGCCAAGGAGTTTTACGCCGAAAAAAAAAAAAAACTGCCGACACTGGTGATGCTGGATATCATGCTGCCGGACGAGGACGGCATTACGATTTTGCAAAACCTTCGCCGCCGTTCGGACACCAAGAAGCTCCCGGTCATCCTCGTCACCGCCATGGGTGAGGAGTTCGACTAGGTCCGGGGGTTTGACTGCGGGGCGGACGACTATATTGCCAAGCCCTTCGGGGTGATGGAGATGATCGCCCGGGTCAAGGCGCTGATCCGCCGGAGCGCGGTGGAGGAGTCTAAGTTTTTGACCCTCGGAAACGTCTTCCTGGACGGGGAAAAGCGGATGGCCTATGTGGACGACCGGCCGGTGGAACTGACCCTGAAGGAGTATGAGCTTCTGCACCTTCTGATGCTCAACAAGGGCATC
The DNA here is from genome assembly GCA_944387995.1 of uncultured Clostridia bacterium. Taxonomy (GTDB): domain Bacteria; phylum Bacillota; class Clostridia; order Oscillospirales; family Ruminococcaceae; genus Faecivivens. The sequence goes on from CALXHB010000121.1 coordinate 1,615, forward strand.
GTCCTCTCCCGGGATCTCATCATGGAGCGGGTCTGGGACGGTTACGAAAGCGAGTCCCGGACGCTGGATATGCACATTAAGTCGCTGCGGAAAAAGCTGGGCGCCTCCGCCGGCATGATTCGGACGATGCGGGGGGTCGGTTATATCGCCGAGGCTCTGCCCACTGCCCCTGCTGAAGGCGGAGCAGAAAGCGGCAGCGGTTCCCAGGAGGATTAAAAGGACGGGCGAAAATGAAGAAGAAAATAAATGTCTATATGATGCTTCTCGCAGGGCTGGCGATTTTGATTACGCTGGTTCTGCTTTCGCTCGTTTATTATGGGAATTTCCGGGACCAGGTAATTTATGACCTTCGGTCTACCTGCCACCTCCTGGCGGACATGTACGACGCTTCTGAGAACTACATTGCCACAGCGGGGGACAGCGCTGAGGAACTGCGGGTGACCCTGATCGCCTCTGACGGGTCGGTCCTCTACGATTCTGGGGCCGATGAGGCCGAGATGGAAAACCACCTGGAACGGGAAGAGGTGCAGGAAGCCCTTACCTCTGGGGAAGGGGACGCCGTCCGTCAGTCGGAGACTATGCGCCACGATACCTACTATTACGCCCAGCTGCTGCCGGACGGAAACGTTCTGCGGCTTTCCCGGGTGGCGGTGAGCTTGTGGAGCTTTTTCCTGGAGGCGGTGCCGATGCTGTTGGTGTCGGTGGTGCTTCTGCTGGTGATGTCGGCGGTGCTGGCTCATATCCTCACCGGGCGTCTGGTGCGTCCGATTGCTGATGTGGCTTCCAACTTGGAAAATCCGAACTATATCTCCCCCTATCCGGAAATTGCCCCCTTTATCAGCACCATCCGGGGACAGCACCAGGAGCTGAAAAAGACCTCCGAGCTGCGGCAGGAGTTTACCGCCAACGTGTCCCATGAGCTGAAAACTCCCCTCACTTCCATCTCCGGCTATGCCGAGCTGATGGAAAACGGGATTATCCCGGCGGATGAGGTGCCCCATTACGCCGGACAGATTCGCCAAAGCGCTTCCCGGCTCATCACCCTCATCAACGATATCATCCAGCTTTCCAAGCTGGATAGCCCGGTGCTGGAGGTGATTTTTGAGCAGGTGAACCTCTACGCTCTGGCCCAGAAGGTGGTTTCTTCGATGCAGGTCAACGCTTCCGCCCGGGACGTCACCTTAAGCCTGTCCGGTTCTGAGGCGACGGTCATCGGCAACCGGGGGCTTTTGGAAGAGCTGATTACCAACCTCTGTGACAACGCCATCCGCTATAACTACAAGGGCGGCAGCGTCAAGGTTTCGGTCATTCCCTTAAAGGGGCGGGTGGTCCTGTCGGTTCGGGACACCGGCATCGGCATCTCGAAAGAGGACCAGGAGCGGGTCTTTGAACGGTTTTACCGGGTGGACAAGAGCCGTTCTAAGGAAACCGGCGGCACCGGGCTGGGGCTGTCGATTGTCAAGCACATCGTCGCCCAGCACAAGGCCGATATTAAGATGGAGAGCGAGCTGGGGAAGGGAACCGACATCCGGGTCACCTTCTATCAGAACCCCTAAAGGGTATCCATTCTCTTTGCGGGTCACTCCCAGATTCTGCAAAAAAATGAAAAAAAGGGGTTGACAAATAGACCCCTTTGCGCTATAATAATTAACGTTGACGCGATAAGTTCGCGTCACAATCGGGGTGTAGCGCAGTTTGGTAGCGTGCATGGTTCGGGTCCATGAGGCCACGAGTTCGAGTCTCGTCACTCCGACCAAATCAGCTCTTGTAAGGTATCTTCCTTACGGGAGCTTTTGTTTTATCCAATATCTATGGCACCTCAAGGAGGGTTTAACATGGTTTATGATACAATTCGTGATTTGATCGCCCAGGCGGACCAGGCAATCCGGGAGGAACGGTTTGACGACCTGATGGAGTTCTACACCGATGACGCGGTGCTGGTGCTGCGTCCTGGTCGGGAGGCCCACGGGAAAGAGGAAATCAAGCGGGCTTTTATGGCCATTGCCCGATATTTTAACAATTCCCTGGTTCCTTCCCAGGGAAAAATGATGATGCTGGAAGCGGGGGACACGGTGTTGGTTCTGTCTCAGTCCTTTGTGGAGGCGGAGAAGAAGCCGGACAGCGAATACCCCAGCGAACGCCGGGCCACTTATGTCTACCGCAAGGTGGAAGGGAAGTGGCTGTGCGCCATCGACAATTCTTATGGGACCACGCTGTTGGATTCGGCCGACAAAACGGAATAAGCATTTTTCCGACCATGTTAACCATTTCGGAAATGAAAAGGGCATGGCCTCTTTTTCCATCCAGGGAAAGGGGTCATGCCTTTTGTGATTGATTGGGGGCATCACGACGGTTATTCGGAGTGATGTTTCTCGCTGTGGTGGCCGCCATTGCTGGTCCCGTAGCCGTAGCCGCTGCCATCGCCGGTTCCATAGCCATTGCCGCTGCCGTCACCGGTTCCATAGCCATTGCCGCTGCCATCGCCGGTTCCATAGCCGTTGCCCTGTCCCTGGTAGCCGGCGTTTTCGTCGGTTTCCCCGGACAGAAGGGCCAGTTCGTCCCGCAGCTGCCGCATGGTCATCCCGGCCACCTGCTGGACGGTGATGGAGGGGTCGAAGGCCTGGAGAGCCAGGAGCATCTGGTATTTGCCCAGGGGCAGTCCGGCCGCTTCCGCCGCCGCCAGTTCCTCCTCGCTGCCGGAGCAGCAGTAGACGTTGCGGTGAGCAGAGGCGCAGTTCTCCACCGAGTTCAGCATCTCGCTCCCGCCGGTGACGGCGATGGACAGCTCAGGCACATCCGCCAGTCCGGGGTCGGAGAGGATCTGATCAACGGCATCCTCATAGGAGGAAAATTTGATCCCGTCCTCCGACTGGAGGGTATCGCCACCGCTGACCGAGACCACCCGGTCGAACCGGTTGACCCCCAGCTCGATGGGGGGATTGGTTTCGATGTTGATGGCCGAGACGGGGGTCATATAGACCCATCCGCCGCTGCCTACCAGCAGTACCGCCAGGCAGGCGGCTACAGCCGCCACCCGCATCCTTCCGCGGTTTCGGACCCGCCCGGCCGCTCCCATCGCCGCCCGGGTGTGGGCCACCAGCGCCGATTCCGCGTGGATGCTGTCAAAGGTTTCATACAGTTTGTGATCCATACCCGTCCTCCTCCAGCTTTGCTTTGAGCCGGTCCTTTGCCCGTCCCAGCAGGGTGTAAATGGTGTTGACGTTCTTTTTTAGGATTTTTGCCATCTGGGGAGCGGTGTACCCTTCGTAGTAGTGGAGATAGAGAACATCCCGGAACTTTTCCGGCAGCGAGAGCACCGCTTCCAATACCTCCTGGTGTTCCGCCTCCTGGGCCGCCGGTTGGAGCATCACCTCACTGAGGGGAAGCGTCCGGCTGTGGAAAAAGCTGCCCAGCAGGTCCTTGCAGGCGTTCAGCGTCACCCGGATAAACCACGCCTTTTCGTGTTCCTCGCTGGCGAAGGCGGTGGAGGAGACCAGATATTTGAGGAAAACCGTCTGGAAGATGTCTTCGGTGTCGGCGTAGTTTTTCAGATGGATCATGCAGATGCGCCGGACGGTGTCGGCATATAGCCGCAGTGCCCGGTCCGCCTCCTGCTCGCTCCGCATAGGCAGCCCTTCTTTTTATAAAATATCGTTTATTGGATTACTGGCAGTTGCGGTGATGGCCTCCGGCGTGACGTCCGGTGCCATGCTGGCCGCCGCAGTTGTCGCAGATGCCATCGCCGTCTTCATCGACGAA
>CALXHB010000122.1 GCA_944387995.1 uncultured Clostridia bacterium
CCTTTCCCCGGACGGCAGTTACCATTATATTGTACCACAATTTGGCGATACGGTAAAGGGGAGGCGGGAAACTTCGGGGATACACACCCCTATCCCCGCTCTTTTTCCCGCCGGAGCTCCTCCAAAAACCGCCCCGCAGCCCGGGAAAAGGACTGGTATTTTTTCCAGACCACCGAGGCTCCGGCCTCCAGCGGCGGGGAGAGGGGCTTAAAGGTGAGCCCGGTCCCCTCGGTGTGGACCAGATGGTCAAAACAGACCGCGTACCCCACCCCTTCGTCCACCAATAGGGAGGCGTTGTAGATGAGGGTATAGGTGGCGGCGATGGTCAGCTGGGAAATCTCCCGCCCCAGCCAGGAGAGAATCGGCCAGCCGTCCCGTTCCTCCTGCCTGGAGAGAATCAGCGGCTTGTCCCGCAGCTCCTCGGGGGTGATGAACGGCCGCTCCGCCAGGGGGGCATCCCGCCGCATCAGCACCCCAAACTGGTCCCGAAGGGGCAGTTCCATCGCCTCGTACCGGGTGCGGTCCACCGCCCCGTAGAGGATGCCAAAGTCGATCAGCCCCCGCTCCAGCTGTTCCAGCACAAAGGTGGCGTTGCCGCTGGCGATGTGCACCCGAACCTCGGGGCAGCTGAGCCGCAGCCGCCGGACCGTCCGGGCCACCAGCCGGAAGGCCTCAGTCTCCCCCGCCGCAATAAACACTTCTCCCGCCACCGCCTCCTCCGGCTGGGCGATTTCCTGCTCGGTCCTTTGGACCAGCGAGATAATTTCTTCCGCCCGCTTGCGGAGCAGCATCCCCTCCTCGGTCAGGGTCACCCGCCGGGAACCTTTGGTCCCCCGGACCAGCAGCTGTTTGCCCAACTCCTCTTCCAGCCCCTTCAGCTGGGTGGACAGGGTGGGCTGGGAGAGGTGGAGGGAGGCCGCCGCCGCCGAAATGCTCTGCTCCCGCGCCACCGCCAGAAAATATTCCAGCACCCGGATTTCCAACCAAACCATCCCCTTTTTCCATAGGTTTTTCCTATTCGATTATATCATAGATAGGTATTTGAAATCAATCGCTTTGTTTTCTATAATAAAGAGGAAAAAGAAAAGGAGCGTGTCTATCTGTGAAAAAGCTGCACATTTTAATCCTGACGGTGGGCGTCTTCTCGATCATCAACGCCGAAATGGGGGTTGTGGGCATCCTGCCGATGGTCTCGGAGCAGTACGGGGTCAGCATCTCCACCGCCGGCCTGCTGGTCAGCCTCTTTGCCCTAGGGGTGGCAGTGGCGGGGCCGACGATGCCGCTGATCCTCTCCAAATATAATCGTAAGTCGGTGATGCTGGTGGTGCTGGGGATGTTCACCCTCTGCAACCTCGTTTCGGCCTTTGCGCCAAACTTCCCGGTGCTGCTGGTGGCCCGGGTGCTGCCGGCCTTTTTCCAGCCGGTGTATGTTTCGCTGGCCCTGTCGGTGGCTTCCTCGTCGGTGGCCCCAGAGGAGGCCCCCAAAGCGGTCTCCCGGGTTATGGTGGGGGTATCGGCCGGGATGGTCCTCGGGGTGCCGGTGGTGGGGACCATCGCCGACGTCGTTTCCCTCCAGGCAGGGATGCTCTTTTTTGCGGTGGTGAACGCCCTGGCCCTTTTAGCCACCGTCTTCCTCATCCCCAGCCTGCCGGTCACCAAGCGGCTCAGCTACGGCGCCCAGCTGAAGGTACTGGGCCGTTCGGGGACCTGGCTGGCCATCTTCGGGGTCATCTGCCTCAATGGCGGACTCTTCGGGGTGTACAGCTATCTCTCCGACTTTTTAAGCCGGGTGACCGGATTCTCTCCCCGGTGGGTCAGCGGACTGCTGCTGGGGTACGGGCTGATGAACATCGTCGGCAACACGTTAGCGGGCCAGCTGCTCTCCAAAAAGGCCCTGCGGTTTGTCCTCAGCTGCCCGGTCCTGCTGATCGGGATGTACATTCTGCTGCTCCTGCTGGGTCGGTTTGGCTGGCCCGCGGCGGCGCTGATTCTCGTGTGGGGGATTCTGGCCGGGTGCATCGGCAACGTCAACCAGTACTGGATTGCTTCCGCCGCCCCTGAGGCTCCGGACTTTGCCAACGGGCTGTTTCTCGCCTCCACCAACCTCGGCACCACCATCGGAACCAGCCTCTGTGGGATGGTCATCTCCAGCCTGGGGATGGAGTGGATTGAAATCGGCGGGTTTGCAATGCTGGCCGGATGTTTGGTATTTCTGCTGCTTCGGGCCCGGCAGATTACCCGATAATTTGCCATTTTTTGAAAGATTTGGGTTATGGCCTTGCAAATTTTAGCCGGATGGGTTATAATAGCGTAAACCCAATGCGGCGGTAATCCGCCCGATCTCAAAGAAAGAAGGCAGCGCATATGTATGCAGATTTACTCGACTCGATTGGCCTTGTGGCCAAAACCGACCCCGATGTCGCGTCGGCCATGGAGAAAGAACTCTCCCGCCAGCGCCGCAACATTGAGCTGATCGCCAGTGAAAACATCGTTTCCCCGGCCGTCATGGCGGCTATGGGCAGCATCCTGACCAACAAATACGCTGAGGGTTACCCCGGCAAACGGTATTACGGCGGCTGCGAATATGTCGACATTGTCGAGGAAATCGCACGCAAACGGGCCTGCGAGCTGTTCGGCGCAGAACACGCCAACGTCCAGCCCCATTCCGGCGCCCAGGCGAACATCGCCGTTTACTTTGCCCTCTTAAAGCCGGGTGACACCATCCTCGGGATGAACTTAAACGAGGGCGGCCATCTGACCCACGGTTCCCCGGTCAACATCTCCGGCAAATACTTCAACATCGTTCCTTACGGCGTCGACCCCGAAACCGGACGGATTGATTACCAGAAGCTGATGGAGCTGGCGCTGGAACACAAGCCGAAACTGATTGTCGCCGGCGCTTCCGCCTACCCTAGAGAGATCGACTTTAAGAAGTTTAGAGAAGTGGCCGACGCCTGCGGCGCTTACCTGATGGTGGACATGGCCCACATCGCCGGTCTGGTGGCCGCTGGGCTCCATCCCAATCCGGTCCCCTACGCTGACGTGGTCACCACCACCACCCATAAGACCCTCAGAGGGCCTCGCGGCGGCATGATCCTCTGCAAAGAGGAACTGGCCAAGGCCATCGACAAGGCCATCTTCCCCGGCACCCAGGGCGGCCCGCTGATGCACGTTATCGCCGGCAAGGCGGTTTGCCTGGGCGAAGCGCTGAAACCCTCCTTTAAGGAATACCAGGCGCAGATTGTCAAAAACGCTGCGGCTCTGGCCAAGGGACTGACCGACAGAGGGATGAAGCTGGTCTCCGGCGGCACCGACAACCACCTGATGCTGCTCGACCTCCGGGATACCGGCGTCACCGGCAAGGAGCTGGAGAAGAACCTGGACGCGGTCTACATTACCGCCAACAAGAACGCCATCCCCAACGACCCCCAGAAACCCACCATCACCTCTGGCGTCCGGCTGGGCACCCCCGCCGTCACCACCCGCGGGTTCAAGGAGGACGACATGGATGTGGTCGCCGACTGCATCTACAAGGTCGCGACCGACTTCGAGGGCCAGCAGGATGCGGTCCGCAAGACGGTCGAAAGTCTCTGCGCGAAATATCCGCTGTACGAATAATCCACAAATTGCAAGAACACCCCCCCTGTCCGATACAATCGGGCGGGGGGGTTGCGATTCGCGCCGAATCTTTTTTCTATCCTAAAGCAGCAAAAGAGGTACCACTAGTCTTTGTGGTACCTCTTTTCCATTATACTGTTTCATTCAGAAGATCAAATTCCACAATCTCACCGTTCTGCGGATGACTTCCGCCGGTGACTGCCTGCATCATCATCCCGTGGCAGGCAACAATCACCTTTTTATAGTGGGAATACCTCCGAAGGACGTTTATCACCCGATTTCGCATGGTGGCGGTATCTTCCCACAGCTTTTGCTCGCCGTTGGGGTAAACTCCCTGGTTATCAGCAAAATCCCGGTAGGCCTTTTCCGCCGTATCATCGTCTTCATAACGATAGTTTTTGTTGGCCAGCCATTCATGAAGATCGGTTTCAACTGCAATCTCAATCCCCAATTCCTTGGATAGAATGGCAGCCGTCTGCAATGCCCTTGTATAGGGGGAACTGAGGATGATATCCGCGTCCTTCAGCCTCTTATCTCGGGCGGCTTCTTTGATTTGTTGGATTCCCGTTGGAGAAAGTCTGGAAAGATTGACCTCAAATCCCTGGTAAATCTTCGTGTTGCGTTCCGAATAGTCGGTTTGACCATGGCGAATAAAATAAAACATATGCTGTCTCCAAAATCTGAAAAGGTTGAACGGTCCATTAAAAGGTCGATCATAGGGCGATTCCGGTTGGCCGGAAAGGGATTTTCTAGGTTTGATTTTTCAAGCCTGCTGTCATTCAGTACCGCTCCCGTTC
>CALXHB010000123.1 GCA_944387995.1 uncultured Clostridia bacterium
CGAAATCCCGCTGATCTTCCTGACCCTGGGCAAGGACGGCAGCCGGGCCTATTACCGGGACTTCCGGGCAGAACAGCCCACCTTCCAGGAGATCCGGCCGGTGGAAAAGACCGGCGCCGGGGACACATTTGAGGGCTGCGCCCTGGGATGGCTGCTAGAGAAGGGGCTGGACAGCCTCAACAACGAGACCCTCTCCCAGCTGCTGCGGTTTGCCAACGCCGGTGCTTCGCTGGTGACCACCCGGAAGGGTGCCCTGCGGGTGATGCCGGAGAAGGCAGAGATCGAAGCTCTGCTGAACCACTAAACGCTAGACCTGATTTTCATATATACCTACCCCAAAAAAGGCAGTTTCCTTTCGGAAACTGCCTTTTTGCTGTCTTATTTTACTTTTTGTCCACTGGGTATCACTATTTGTAACCTGTGTAGCACTGGCAGTGGTTTGTTGTGTTCCATTCTCGTCCAGATAGGTGATATTCTCCACCGTTGCCGCCAGCGCGGTAACCGGCAGCAGCATCAGCACCATACAAAGGCTGATGAACGCCGCCCATATTCGTTTTTTCATCCGATTGCATCCTCCTTTTCGATGGACCGGCCCTCCGGCCGGGGCCCTTTCCTCCCCAAGGGGAGTTCTTAGGTTCATTGTACCGCAAAAAGGATAAATACGTCAAGGGTTTATCGTCCATTTTGTTTCAGATGACAAAAAAACCCCCTCCGGCCTGTCAGAACCGGAGGGGGCAAGGGTTATTCTTTCCAGATAAACCGGCGGAGAATCGACTCCCCGCCGTCCACGACGATGCTCTGCCCGGTGCAGAAGCCGTTTACCACCGTCAGGAAATAGGCCCACTGGGCGATCTCTTCCGGCGTCGCCCACCGTTTTAAGGGGGTCTCGTCCATAATCTGGGCCCAGAGGGTTTTGTCGGTCATCACGCACTCGTTCAGCGGCGTCAGCACCCCGCCAGGGTCAAGACTGTTGCAGGTGGCCCCAAAGGCCGCCACCCGCATCGCCACGTTTTTGGTGTAGGCCACGACCCCGCCCTTGCTGGCGCAGTAGGCGGGGAACTCGGAACCGGTGTGGCCGCTGGCCGAACCGATGTGGAGAATCGAGCGGATGGCCGGCTGCAGGCCGTACTTCTCGGTGATGTGGATGAGGGCCTTGAGGTTGATGTCGATGTCCGCCTCGTTTTGGGTGCCGGCGCTGTTGATTAACACCTCCACCCCCGGAATCTCCGGCAGGCGGTCGTATTCTCGGATGTCCATCTGATGGTGGGTGTAGCGGCCGTCAGAAAAGCTCGCCGGCTGCCGGTCGATGCCGATGACCGTGTGCCCCTCCTCCAAAAACTTCCGGGCAATGGCCGCCCCAATGCCCTGGGAAGAACCGGTGATTAAAACCTTCATTCCACTGCCTCCTGCAGATATGCGAGATAGGGCGCCCCCACCTTCTGTCTCTTCCATTTCTTCACGACCTGGTACCCAAACGGCGAGAACACCACCTCCATCAGCAGCTCCGCCAGGGCGCCGGTGCAGGCGCAGGTCACGCACTGGAGCAGCGTCCAGCGAAATCCGTCCCAGAATACCGGCGCAAAGATGGTGAAGACAATCACCGCGAAGATCAGGTTGTCGATAAACTGGCCGATAAAGGTGGAAATGTAGGTCCGGCAGGCAAAGGCCAGCTTGCCGTCGGGGTTTTTCTCAAAGGCCCGGCCGATGGTCCAGTTGAGGAAGTTGTTCACCGCCGCCGACGCCAGAAAGGCCACCGTGCTCCCCAGCAGAATAAACCAGGTCCCCCCGAGAATCCCGTTGAGGGCGGTGTAATCGTCGGCGTTTGAGGGGATGATGCTGGCGATGTAAAAGATCAGGCTGGTGAAGAGGTTGACGGCCGCCGCCAGCAGGGCGATTTTGTTGGACGCCCGGGGGCCGAACTGCTTGGTGATGACGTCCATGCACATGAAGGACAGCCAGGAGATCAAAATCCCCCCGTCCAGGGCGAGCCAGTCGGTCTGAATCAGCGTTTTGTTGGCCAGAAGATTCATCGCGATGACGCTGACGACAAAGAGCGACACCACCGTCGCCGGAATGTTCCGAAGCAGCATGGAGGTCTCTTCCCTCTCCCGTTTCAGCCAGCGGGCAAAGGAGAAACTGTGGTTGGACTTAAGGTTTTCGCGGGTCATATTCTTCCTCCAAAAGTAAGTTTTACAAAACGCAAAACCACCTTCATAAAAAGAAAATGGCCCTGCAAAACGCAAAGCCACTATCCAGCAAAGATTATGAATAGCAGTCCTGGTTTTGTTTAACGACAGGATGGTACAAACGAACTGTCGGCCTCCAAATGGAAAGCGGGTCTATTATACACCCTTTTCCCGTAAACCGCAATCGCTTTACACGATTTGTTACGGACTGCTTTTTTATGACAACCGTTTTTTTAGGGCAAGAATATTTCGCTCAATCGCTTGGATGGTCTGCAAAAAGGCTGCGTCCGGCTTTCCCGTCGGATCTTCCAGCCCCCAGTCCTCCCGGTGTTTGCAGGGGAGATAGGGACAGTTCACGTTGCAGCCCATCGTGACCACAACGTCCACCGGCGGCAGTTCGGACAAAAGCTTGCTGTGCTGGCTTTCCTCCATGTCGACGCCGTAGAGCTGCTTCATCAGGCGGACCCCGTCGGGATTGATCTGCGGCACCGTCTCTGTCCCCGCCGAATAGCTTTCAAATACATCAGCTGCCAGCTTTTTCCCCAGGGCCTCCGCAATCTGGCTGCGGCAGGAATTGTGCACACAGATAAACGCCACCTTGGGCCTTTCCTTCATGGGTTACCCTCTGACCTTCTGGATGAGGGCCTTTGCCTCATCCTTTTTCAGTACCTTGCCGTAAGAGACGACCTTGCCATCCACCACAAGGGCCGGGGTGGTCATCACCCCGTAAGCCGCAATCTGCGCAAAATCGGTCACATGGTCGATGGTGGTGTCCATGTTCAGTTCTTCCAGCGCGGCGCGGGCGGCATCCTCCAGCGCATGGCACTTGGCGCAGCCGGACCCCAGCACTTTAACGCCTTTGGCCGATTTAACCGCTTCGGCCTGCTCCATCTTCTCCGGGGAACAGCTCCCCCCGCAGCAGCAGCCCTTTGCCTCTTCTGTTTTCTTACCAAACAGTCCCATAATGAATTCCTCCTACATTAGATTAAGATAAATTGAAACAGATTGAACAGGTACCCCACCAGGATAATTCCAACCAGGCAGACACCGATGAATAAACCCAGCAGTTTCGGCTTCACCGCCTTCCGCAGCATAATCAGCGACGGCAGCGACAGGGTGGTGACCGCCATCATAAAGGCCAGAACCGTCCCCAGCTGGGCCCCCTTGGCAAGCAGCGCTTCCGCCACCGGAATCGTCCCAAAAATGTCCGCATACATGGGGATTCCCACGATGGTCGCCAGAATGACGCCAAAGGGATTGTCGCTGCCCAACACGGCGGTGATCCAACTTTCCGGAATCCAGTTGTGGATGAGCGCGCCAATGCCTACACCCACCAGAATATAGGGGAACACCTTCTTAAAGGTGCCCAGCATCTGCTCCTTGGCATAAACAAGACGTTCCCGGATAGTCAGGCTCGGCGAATCAATGTCCACGCCTCCCGCTGAAAGGACGAAATTCTCGATGTATTTTTCCATCTGCAGTTTTTCGATGATCGTGCCGCCGGCCACCGCAATCACCAGTCCCAGCAGCACATAGATAACGGCCACCTTTGCGCCGAAAATGCTCATCAGCAGCACGAGACTGCCCAAATCCACCATCGGGGAAGAAATCAAAAAGGAAAAGGTAACCCCCAGCGGAAGACCCGCACTGGTAAAACCGATAAAGAGCGGTATGGAGGAACAGGAACAGAAGGGCGTCACCGTCCCCAGCAGGGCGGAGATGATATTGGCCCAGATTCCGTGAAACCGTCCCAGTATCTTCTTGCTCCGCTCCGGCGGAAAGTAACTTTGGATAAACGAGATCACAAAGATCAGCACACAGAGAAGGATGGTGATTTTCAAGACGTCGTAGAGGAAAAACTGGATACTCCCTCCGATGCGTCCATTCACGTCCAATCCCAGCGCGGACAACCCCATTCCAATCAACCCGTTCAGCCATTTCATGCCCAGTAGTTGGTTTTGGATAAAATCCCAAACGCCCATACAAACTACCTCACTTTCAGTTTATAGGCGGAATACATCAAAATATTTTGATGTATTCCGCCAAATAAAACGCCATCCTGGTGAGATGGCGTTTATTTCCCGCAGCAATGACAGGGTTTATCCTGTTCCGCGTCCGGCGTGGTCAGTTTTTGCAGTAGATCAATCGCGGCATCTCTGCCGGCTTTGCTCAGGCGATAGTGGGTCCACTTTCCCTCCTGACGGCTGACAACAATCCCGGAATCACAGAGAATCTTCATGTGATACGAAAGGCCCGACTGGGTCAAGTCCATCGGCTCCAAAAGAACACAGGCACACTTTTCCCCACTGCGCAGCTGTTCCAATATGGCCAAACGCTTCGGATCGCAAAGTGCCTTAAAGACTTTTGCTTGTTCCTGGTAGATCGTACCCATGTTCTCACCTCACATCAAAAACTCTTGATGTAACCTATTATAGGCAGAAAAAGTCCTTTTGTCAAGAGTCAAATCAAAATTTTCTGATCTTTTTGGGAACCCACTTTCCCCCTTGCCCCGCTTTACCCAGAAAATGTTACCGGCTTTCTAGAAATTTTTTTCGATATTCGGCGGGAGTAAGGTTGTTCTTCTTTTTAAAGGTACTGGAAAAATAAGAAAAGTGGGTATACCCCAGCATCAGCGCAATCTGGCTCACCGACAGGGTAGTATCCCGCAGCATTTCCTTTGCCCGCTCCATTTTGACAGTGGTCACATAATCCTTTAAGGAAGAGCCAGTAATGCTCCGCCAGACGTGAGAGATATAGCTTTCACTGAGAAAGACCTGATTGGAAAGCTCCTTCCGGGAGAGCTCGTGATCCAGATGTTCGTCAATATACTGTTTCAGCGTACGGATCAGAAGCTCATTTCCTTTGTCATCGCTTCCATCCGTCCAGGAAACCGGCTGGGAATCCGGCTGAAGATCGGCCTCCCGCAGGAGAGAAGGCATCTCGTCACAGAGCATCAGAAAACTACAAGGACGTCCTACACAGCAGTTGGCATGAATTCCCATCTTTTCTTTACAGCTTTCCAGCCACCGCATTAGATATCTGCGCATCAAAGGCGGCGACAGATCGGGGAAGAGGAAGATCGCCCGACTGTCATCGTAATAGGTGGCGTTTATGCCGAGGAGCCTCCCATCTCCGTCCAAACACCGCTGAAGCAACGCTACAATTTTCCATAACCCGTTTTCATCGTCCCAGCGGTTAAAGGGCTTCTCCCCCAGAATATTCAGCAGCACCGGACGGTAACACCCTTCCGGGTCCACCTGAAGACCCAGCATCTGGATATGCTCGTTCACAGCCTGAATATTCTTGGAGGTCTTGGTCATAAACAGATTGATCCAAAACTGATGCTCGAGTACAAACCGCCAGCGCCTATCCATCATGGCAAACTGAATCTGCCGCTTGGCCATCGCGGACTTCTCGGTTTGGATATCCTGAAAAAGCTGCCCGGCACAGTCCATCAATTTTCCTACCTCAACCGGATGGCGGAGAATCTGACAACAGCCAATTTCCAACAGCCGCTGAATCTGTATAAAATCCAAACTGGATACCAACCCGATATACTTAAGCTCCGGATGAAGTTTTTTATACCGGCTAAACAGCTCCAATCCATTTTCATGGGGCAAATCCATGTCGGAAGCCAGCAGATCAACCGGGTGGCTTTGCATCAGCTGATCGGCCTGTTCAATGGAATCCGTACACAAAACGGAGGTTTCCGGATGCTGCATCCGGAAACCTTCCAGTTCCGTATAAAACTTTTCATCCAGAGAACCACTCACTAACAATATGGTCATTTGTAAACTCCTCGCGAGACGGATGTAAAACCCCTTCGTCAATTGAATCGGCATCTGATCGTATACCAATGGATAAATCCCCTACGGACAGCCTTTTCCATTGCATATTTTTGTTCATTATATCACATTAGAAGACAAAATTCAAACCTATAAAGAGGCATGGATAATATTTCCAAAATATTTTTTACAAATAGTAAAAATATATCCCCTGTAAATAAAAGAGCAGGAAACAGTAAGTTTTATAGCACAAAATTTGTAGCAGGTATTTTGAAATTAATATATACTTTATATCAAGCAATACGGTACATACTAGTACAATATATTAGGAGGTCTAAAATGTTAAAAAAGATTACGGTGGCATTACTGGCATTTTCACTGGCGGCGGGAACCCTGGCGTCCTGCGGCAACAAAACGACGATGGAATCTACCCCCTCCGAATCTTCGTCAAAGCCCTCTTCGGAGGCATCGGTTGAGACTGAATCAGAGACCTCTGAGACGACGGAGGTGTCCGATTATACCGCCAAGTTTGTCTATCTGGTGGCAGCGGAAGGCTCCAATCAGGCGGACATCCAGGAAGAGGCGGATAAACTGGTTTGCGATAACCTGGGATTTCATGTGGAACTGACGCCGATGACCCTAGGGTCGTTTGCAACTGTCTTTTCCACGATGATGGCGGCCAACGAAGCGGTGGACGTCACGCCGATCGGCGGCAATAACTTTTCCGAAGGAATGTCCATCGGCTGGATTGCCAACCTAACCGGTTACAGCGAATACCTGGAGGGCGCGTTTGAAGAGGTCGGCGATTACGGGATGGTTGGCGAAATCAATGGTTATCTCTGCGGAATTCCGGTCTGCAAAGAGTTAAACTCCCCTTATGGTTTGCTCTGCCGGAAAGATATTATGGACGCGCTGGGATATACCGCCGACGATTTTGTGCTGGATGAAACCGATCCCGAAAGCTATTATAAGCTGGATGAACTATTCGAAGCAGTTTCGGCCGCTTACCCAGACATGACGGTTTTGGGTAGCTACGGATACTTGGGAAGCGTACCCGCAGCATGGGTAGACGCCCCTGGAAATGCTTTCGGCGTACTGGAAGACTTTGGCCAGTCGGATGTTTTCGTAAACTGGTTTGAAACGGATCAGTTTAGAGACTTTGCCCTGGTCGAAAAGAACTGGTATGATAAGGGCTATATGTCCGCCGACGTCACGACGATGACCGACAGTGGCGAGCTGCTGATGAAAGCTGGACGGATCTTCTCCTACATCTCCGCCTATAAACCCAATACCATCGCTGAAAAATTGTCCCAGACCGGGTATGAACTGGTTCTGATTCCCTTTGCAACCACCGGCATCAAACCCTCTCTGTCGGGCAACGGCCTCTTCTACGGCTGCTCCACGGCGGCGGGCGACCCGGTCAAAGCGGCTCAGCTGTTAAACTTCGTCTTTACCAACGGTGAAATCAACGACCTCATCAACTGGGGCATCGAAGGGGTAGACTGGGTGGAAACCGAGGATGGTCTCGCGGACTTCCCGGAGGGGATTGACGCCACCAATGTGGCCACCCACAACGACTTTGGCTGGGCCCAGCCCAACCAGTTCACCGGACACGCATGGGTCGGCAACCCCGTGGACATCTGGGACCAGTACCGGGAATACAACGACAATCTCCTGCCCTCCCACGCCCTGGGATTTGCCTATGACAGCTCCGCGGTGCTCAACGAAGTCGCCGCCTGCACCGCCATCATGGACCAGTACCAAAAACAGATCGGTCTGGGAGCGGTAGCCGATGTGGATGTAGCTTTGGCTGAATTCAACGACAGCCTGCATCAGTCCGGTATTGACACCATCATTGAGGACAAACAGAAACAGTTCGATGCTTGGAAAGCAGCGCAGGAATAAATATTGATAGGAGAGACGATCATGGCAAGACAGTTTATTTGTACAGAAGACACCCCCGTCGTATCCACCGAAGCGGGCAAGGTCCGGGGTTTTATCGTAGACGGAATCTACCACTTTTACGGGATTAAATACGCCGACGCTAAGCGCTTTATGATGCCCCATAAGGTCAAACCCTGGGAAGGGATCATCGACGCCAACAGCTACGGCTATGTTTCTCCGATGATGGACCCGGAACCGGCCCAGGGTGACCTGCTGGTTCCCCACCGGTACTGGCCCAAGAGCGAAGACTGCCAGTATCTGAACATCTGGAGTCCCTCTGTGGGAGAAGAGAGCAAAAAACCGGTCATGGTTTGGCTGCATGGCGGCGGATTTGCCGCCGGTTCGTCGATTGAACAGGTGGCCTACGACGGCTTCAACCTTTGCAGCTTTGGCGATGTGGTGGTGGTATCCATCAACCACCGGCTGAACATCTTAGGGTATCTTGACCTGTCCCCCTACGGCGAAAAGTACAAAAACTCCGGAAACGCAGGCAACGCCGACCTGGTGGCGGCCTTGCAGTGGATTCACGACAACATCGCCGCCTTTGGCGGAGACCCCGATAACGTGACCCTCTTCGGACAGTCGGGCGGCGGCGGAAAGATCAGCTCCCTGCTGCAGACCCCCGCTGCAGACGGCCTGTTCCACAAGTGCATCATCATGAGCGGCATCGCCGACGGGATTATGTATCAGGAGGGAGATTCCAGACCTCTGGTGGACGGAATGCTGAAGGAGCTGGGGCTCACCGCCGACGAATGCGAAAAACTGGAGACCCTCCCCTACGAGCAGCTGGTTCAGGCTTACAAAAAGGTTAGCCCGGCCATCCAAGCCGCCGGCGGGTATGTGGGCTGTGCCCCTACCCCCAATGGCTACTATCTGGGCGACCCCCGGAAGGTGGGATTCAGTAAACACGCGGCTTCCATCCCGGTTATCGCCGGTACCGTTCTGGCGGAATTTGGTATGATGATGGAAATTCCCCACAAGCACCAGCTGACTGAGGAAGAACAGCTGGCGTACGTCAAAGAGACCTATGGCGATTCCGCCCCGCAGATTGCCCAGCTGTTCCACCAGGCTTACCCCGAAAAGTGCATCGCCGACGCGGCACTGCTGGACACCTTTGCCCGGACTCCCACCTGCGATTTTATCGAGAAAAAGGTGGCCTGCTCTGACGCCCCCGCCTACAACTATGTTTTCTCCTTTGAATTCCCGATTGGCAGCGGCCGGGTGGCATGGCACTGCTCGGATATTCCCTTTGCCTTCCGCAACACCGATAAGGTAGTCCTCTGCAACAAACCCGGTGTATCCGACCGGCTGGAAAACCAGATTTCCACCGCCTGGGTCAACTTTGCCAAATACGGCGACCCCAACCATCCTGG
>CALXHB010000124.1 GCA_944387995.1 uncultured Clostridia bacterium
ATTAAAGACCAGCATAAAGGTTATATCCTCCTCTTTCGTTTGGGGGATGTTTACGAGATGTTTTTTGAGGACGCGCTGACCGTCCCCCGGGAACTGGAACTGACCCTCACCGGGAAAAACTGCGGCCTCCCCAAACGCGCCCCGATGTGCGGGATTCCCCACCAGGCGGCGGATACCTATATCCAAAAGCTGGTGGATAAAGGTTATAAGGTGGCCATCTGCGAACAGGTGGAGTCTCCCTATCGGGCCAAAGGGGTGGTCAAGCGGGAAGTGATTCGGATTACCACCCCCGGCACCGTCATCGAAAGCGCGATGCTGCCGGAGGGGGAAAACAACTACATCGGTTCGGCATATCTCACGGATAAAGGAATTGGGGTCTGTTTTGCCGATATTTCCACCGGCGAGATGCAGTTTGCCGAGTTTGAGGATGCTGACCCCGCCCGGAAACTGATCGACGAACTCTCCCGGTTCTCCCCCCGGGAGCTGATCGGGAACCCCGCCTGCCTGCAGGACCAGCAGATTGCGGCCTTTATCTCCCGGCGGCTCAACTGCGTCCGGGATGCCTGGCAGGAGGAGGATTACCGGGAAGACGCCTTTGTCCAGCAGATTCTGACCCAGTTCCAGGCGGTTTCCCTTTCGGAACTGGAGCTGGAGGGGCGCTCCCTGGCCCTTAAAGCGGTGGGGAGCCTTCTTTCCTACCTCACCGAAACCCAGATGGGCGGCATCAAGCGGTTGACCTCCCTCACCTGTTACACCGGGGAACAGTATCTCTCCCTCGACCTGACCGCCCGGCGGAACCTGGAACTGACCGAGACGATGCGCAATCGGGAGAAGAAAGGTTCGCTCCTCTGGGTCATCGACCGGACCAAGACGGCGATGGGCAAACGGCTGATGCGCAAATATCTGGAACAGCCCCTTTTGAATGTGGCCCACATCACCCGCCGCCAGGAAGCGGTGGAGGAGCTGTATAACGACACCGTCAAGCGGGGGGACCTGATCGACGGACTTTCGGGGGTCTATGACCTCCAGCGGCTGATGACCAAGGTGGTCTACGGCACCGTCGGCCCCCGGGACCTGCTTTCGCTGGCGACGGCCGCTGCCCGGCTGCCCCAGATCAAGAGCGTCACCCGCACTCTCGAGTCCCCCCGGCTGCGGGAGCTGGACCGGCGGGTCAACGAGCTGACCGATGTGCGGGAGCTGATCGAGCGGGCCATCGACCCCGACGCTCCGCCAACGATGAAGGACGGCGGGGTCATCCGGAAGGGGTATTCCGCCGAGCTGGACGAGCTTTCCGACCTGCGGGTCAACGCAAAAGGGTACCTCTCCAAGATGGAGGAACGGGAGAAGGAAAAGACCGGCATCAAGACGCTGAAAATCGGGTACAACCGGGTATTCGGCTACTACATCGAGGTGTCCAAGTCCTTCCTTGACCAGGTGCCGAAGGAATGGATTCGCAAGCAGACGCTGGTCGGGGGCGAACGGTATATCACCGAGGAGCTGAAAAACCTCGAAAGCCGGATGCTCTACGCCACCGAAAAGCAATTGGCCCTGGAAGCGGAGCTGTTTGAAGGGGTCCGAAAAGCGGTGCAGGAAAAGCTGCCGGTGATCGAACAGACCGCCGGGGCGGTGGCGGAGCTGGACGTGCTGGCTTCTCTGGCCGAAGTGGCGGTCCAAAACCGGTATGTCCGCCCGGACATCACCCTTTCCGGCACCATCCACATCACCGGCGGCCGCCACCCGGTGGTGGAGCAGCTGGGAGCGGAAAGCGGCCTGGCGGGACGGGGAGAGAGCACCGCCTTTATTCCCAACGACACCCTCTTAGACAATTCCGCCAACAAGGTGGCCGTCATCACCGGCCCGAATATGGCCGGCAAATCCACCTATATGCGGCAGGTGGCGCTGATTGTGATTCTGGCCCAGATGGGGTCCTTTGTTCCGGCGGATTCGGCGGAGATTTCGGTCTGCGACCGGATTTTCACCCGGGTGGGGGCGTCGGACGACCTGACCGCCGGACAGTCCACCTTTATGGTGGAGATGAGCGAGGTAGCGTCTATCCTCAAAGGGGCTACCTCCCGGAGTTTGGTGCTGTTGGACGAGATCGGCCGGGGCACCTCTACCTTTGACGGGATGAGCATCGCCCAGGCGGTGGTCGAGTACATCCTTTCGGAGAAAAAACTTGGCTGCAAGACGTTGTTTGCAACCCATTATCACGAGCTGACAGCTCTGGAAAAGGAATTTCCCGGCGTGGTCAACTATAACATCGCCGTCCGCCGGCGGGGGGATGACATCATCTTCCTGCGAAAGATTGTACGGGGCGGGACGGACGATTCCTTCGGCATCGAGGTGGCCAAGCTGGCGGGCGTTCCCCAGAAGGTTATCCGCCGAGCCAAAGAGATTCTCGCCGGGTTAGAAGCCGGGGCATCGATGGCCAGAGCCGTCGAAAAGTCGGAAGAGGCTCCGTCGGAGCAGCTTCAGGTTTCCCTTGCCCAACAGCAGGAGGAAAAGGCGCTGCGGCAGCTGCGGCAGGCCGATCTTGACTCGATGACCCCTCGGGACGCGCTGGAATTTCTGTATGAGCTGAAAAAGCTGATGATGTAACGGGCGGACTTCCCGCTGAACTCTTTTAGAGTGGATGTCTGCCAGGGGACGAAGGAGGAAAAGAATATGACGGAACCGATACTGTTTGATGGTATCAGCCTTCTGCCGGTAGATGGCGGGGATGAGGATATCATAAAGGCGCTTTCGGCGTTTGCCGGGAAGATCGTCCGGGAACATTTTGACCCGGTAATCGGCCCGGAGCAGAACAGCTACATGATCGCCCGCTTTCAGTCCCCCGAAGGAATCCGCGGACAGATTGCCGAGGGGTACCGGTATTATGTCGTGCAGGATGAAGGCAGCTGGGCAGGGTTTCTGGCCTTTTATCCCCGCGGGGACCGGATGTATCTGAGTAAGTTCTACCTTGACCGGTCTTTTCGCGGCCGGAAAATCGCCGGAAAGATGTTCCGGTTTGTTTACCGCGAAACCGAGCGGGAGGGACTGTCGGCTATCTACCTCAATGTCAACCGGTTTAACGATGATGTCATCTCCATCTACCGCCATCTAGGTTTCCACTGTGTCCGGCAAGAACAAAACGATATCGGCAGCGGCTTTATCATGGACGACAATGTGATGGAATGCCTGGTGCCCCAGGGGCCGAAGGGCGAATGGTTCTGGATGACTGAAAGGACGGACGGTCTCGACCGGGAGGCTTTTCTGTCGATTTTCCAGGAGTCTACCCAGGAAAATCTGACCGCTTTTTATCCCGATCTGCCCCAACCCCAGGCGTTGGAACGGTATGAAACCGATTTTTGGCACTACATCTGCGGCGATTTTCAGAAGGAAGGCGGCATCCTGGCCATTTTGGGGGATGACGGCAGCTACCGCTCCAGCGTGCGGCTCTACCCGAAAGGGGAGGGTATCTACGATATTGAAGCCTTTGAAACCCGTCCCGACAGCCGCCGGATGGGCTATGGTCGGAAGCTATACCAGCGGGTGAT
>CALXHB010000125.1 GCA_944387995.1 uncultured Clostridia bacterium
CCTGAAATGGATGACGGCAGTCGGTCGGTGGAAGAATCGTTGGCGATGCTCAAACAGATGGCGGCGCAAAACATCAACTGGGCGGCGGCCACTCCCCATTTTTACGCTTTTCAGGAATCGCCGGAGCAGTTTCTGGAGAGGCGGTCTGCATCCGCTGCCCGGTTGCAGAAAGAAATGTCCCAATGGAAGGATCTCCCGCGTATCTCCCTCGGGGCAGAGGTCCGGTATTACGAAGGCATCAGCAGGACAGAGGCGCTCAGTCAGATGATGATTGAAGGCACCCGGCTGCTGCTGCTGGAAATGCCGTTTACCACCTGGAATGAGCGGATGCTCGGCGAAATAAGGGTTTTGCAGCAAAATCTGGGATGCACAATTCTCATTGCCCATATTGAACGCTACCTTCGTTTTCAACGGGGACAGTGGTTCTGGCCGATGCTGGAGGAGATGGGAGCCTTCATCCAATCCAACTCCTCGTTTTTTTTGAATCGATTGAGCCGGGGCCGAGCCTTGAGGCTGTTAAAAGCAGGGAGGATTCATCTACTGGGGTCCGATTGTCATAATATGGATACCCGACCGCCCAATCTAGGCACGGCCTGTGATATTATCAACCGTTGTTTTGGGGCTGGAGCCATCCAGCAGATGGAACAACGGGAGCAGGCAATTACTTTATTATCTGTCCAACAGAAAGGATGAATGATAATGAAAAAGTTTGCGGCAATCCTGGCAGCAATTTTAGTTTCCTCCTGTATGGTTGTTTCGGTATCGGCTGCCGATTTCACTCCCAGTGTGGAGGGCAAAGATGCCCCCACCGTAACTGTTCAGGCTGATGAACAAGGGAATGAATACGTTGCGGTTGTATATGATGCAGACGGTAATGTTGTTCAGGGTGTTTCCACTGGCGGACTTGTTGTTACGCCGGTATCCAAGATGGATGAAGCTTCTGCGGATGTTTCAGCTCGTCTGAATGAAGCTTATGAGCAGATTAAAAATGCAGCCACATTGACTGATCTGACTCCGGAAGTGGAGACGGTATTGGCACAAATGCCAATTGAGGTTGCGGCAGAGGATAAACTCCAACGCCGCGCTTTCCGGGACGACGCCCGCGAGCTGACCCGCGATGAATTCTACCGCCTGGTCGCAACCGCCGAACGCCTCGGAAAAGAACGCCTCGCCCTCCTCCTCGAAGCAATCGGTTCGACCGGCGTCCGGGTAAGTGAAGTGAAATACTTTACAGTGGAATCTGCCCGCCTGGGCCGCGCCGAAATCGCCCTGAAAGGGAAAATCCGCACGATTTTGCTCCCCGGCAAACTTTGCCGGAAGCTTTTAAAATACGCCCGGAAACAAAAAACCGCTTCCGGCGAGATTTTCCTCACCGGAAGCGGCAAACCCATCAATCGGAAACAGATCTGGGCCGAGATGAAAGCCCTTTGTAAGCAAGCTGGCGTCGAACCGGGGAAAGTCTTCCCCCACAACCTCCGCCACCTTTTTGCCCAGACCTTCTACCACCAGACCCACGACGTCGTCAAACTCGCCGATGTCCTCGGCCACTCGAGCCTCTCGACGACCCGAATCTACCTGATCTCGACCGGCGCCGAGCATAGAAAAGAGCTGGAAAAACTCCAGCTCGTCAGCTAGACAGAAGAATGATTTTGTCCTGAAAAAGTTTTCATCTTCGCCATCAATTGTACATATCATAGCGCATTCTCGTCCCATTTGCAACAGATTTTCTTAAAAATAGGCATTATAAACAGAACTGTAAAGCGCCTTTTTTACAGTTCTCTGGTTTTTGCGCACTTTTTTCTCCTTTTAGCTGGTGTTTAGAAAAAGAAAAGGACAGAATCATTCTTCTGTCTCAACCATCAATAATTTTCCGATGAAGGAGAGAGTGTCAAATGTCAAAGACAAAGGCCGCAAGCCGGTTGCTCAGCAGTCTGCTTGCAATTCTGATGGTTTTCTGCTTGTTTCCGAAAGAGGCAGTTTCGGCAGAAAATGAGGAGTTTGAGATTTCTGTAACAACAAGCTATAGAATGAACATCAATAATGATAATGGACCGGTCGAAGCCTATATTGAAAGTCAGCTGTTGGAAAAAGATCCTCCGATTACGCCTATTCCGAAAACAGTTCAACCGGGAGATGCTTTGGTAATTTCTCTTCCAAAAGAAACGGAATATCTGGACAAAGAGAATGAAGTCCGCTGCTTTTTTACTGATACGGCCAATAACCGAGTTTTTGAAAACATTTATGTCATTATGAGCTGTTATGATGAAAATGGAGAATGGATATATCCTCTTCCGTTTAAATCGAGTGAGCACTTTGTTTTAAATGTGGATGATCCGACTAAAACAGTCGAGTTTCAACTCCCTACAGCGAAAGAATTGGCAGATGCAGGCTGTGTTTCTGCAACTGTTACTGTTTATTATGAATGGGGCGGCCATGTATATGGAATAGAACCAGATAATTCTGGGTATGTGACAGATTGGGTTGAGAGTGTCACACGTACTGTCAGGCAGGATGATGTTGCCTTACAAGCAGAAGTAACAGATGGACAGACAGTATACAATATTTCCGATAAAGAGAATCTTTCCGTTGAATATTCGGCAACAATGAATTTGCAGAATATGTCTGTGGAAACTGAAGATGGTTCATCTGGTGGATACAGAAATATTCTTTGGACCGTATTAACGACGTGTAGGAATGTTATCTACGATAATACATATGTCGACATTCGTTTCCAATTTGACGAAAAACTCGATCTTGCAGAAGCAGTTCAAAGTGGAATGCTGAAAAACCTGAAACTGGAAAGCGATATGTTTGTTTTGGATGATACACCTTATACAGTAAACGGTAATGAATTAGTTGTACATTGCCATTGGGATGGAGTTAAGGCACGGTCAATTAGTTCACTTAATCCAGTTATTAAAATTTCTGGTATCTGCCTGCCGATAACAGAATCTTGGGCGGGGAATCCCGTTTCTTTCTATAGTGAAGGATATATTGAAGGTACTGCTTATTACAGTCTACGAAAAGATCCTAATTATGGAGTGAATCCTTGGGGAAGCAACGACGGTTTCCATGATGATTTAATGCCACTTGATAAATGGCTCAAGGACTACTATGAGTTTGGTTATAAGGATGGCAAGTCTTTCTATCAGTGGTTGAGTGATACCAAACGTGCCTTTACTTTAATTACCACAGAAATCAAAGGCGGTGGCGGAGAAGACAGCGACACTTTCCTTCTTCGTCTGCCCGATGAACCAGAAGCCCCCGAAGAACCTGGAAAAGCTGAAGAAGAAAAACCCGTTATTTCCAGTGCGCCCTATTTGAAGATCAACCAGCACTGGGAAGATGAATCGGATGCCAATCGTCCCGATTCTGTTCTCGTCGACGTCTACCACGAAGAAGAATACTATACCACCGTCGAAGTCTTTGCCAAATATGGCTGGATGGGCGGTACAACCATCCCGGAACGTTGGAAGGACGACGACTGGTGGGTTGTAGAAAAGGATGTTCCCCTGGGATATGATTCCGATGTGGAAGAAACCCATCAGTTGGTATTTAATATTACCAACACCAGTGAGAACCATTGATGTACTACGCGGTCGAGAGACCGGGGCTTATCTCGGACAGGCTCTAACCCTCTTCACCTGCACCCTCAGCGGGGAAACGCGGTTCACCGTCCGCTGTACCCTCGCGGGGTCAGGTACATAACACTTTTTGCTCAGGAAGGCCGGCCGTGCAAGCGTCCGGTCTTCTCTTTTTTTCTATTCCAAAATCGGTTTTATCAGGCTGGCAAAACCCGGCACCCTTTCCAACAACCTCCTCCCCGGCGGCGCATAATTTCCCGATGGGGACAGATACTAGGTACAAAACCAAATGGAGGAAATGCCGATGAAAGCAACTGGAATCGTGAGAAGAATTGATGATCTGGGCAGGGTCGTAATTCCTAAAGAAATCAGAAGAACCATGCGTATCCGAGAAGGTGACCCGCTGGAAATTTACACTTCAGGGGATGGGGAAGTGGTTTTTCGTAAATATTCCCCTATCGGGGAACTGTCCGGATATGCCGGGCGGTATGCCGATGTGCTCTACCGGATGGCCGGCCTGCCAGTTGTCGTCTGCGACCGTGACCAGGTGGTAGCGGCAGCAGGGGTCCCGAAAAAGGATTACCTGTCCCGGAGAATTACCCCCCAGCTGGAACAGCTGGAACTGTCTCGCCGGACCTACCTTCGCGACAGCTCTTCGTCGCCCCGGTTTTCCCCGGCGGAAGGGGTAGATAAGAGCGCCTGCGCGGTAATTCCGGTTATCGCGGATGGAGACGTCACTGGCAGCGTCCTGCTGCTAGGGGAAGACCCGGTTACCGAGGTCCAGGCAAAGCTGGTTCAGGCCGCCGCTTCCTTCCTCGGCAAGCAGATGGAAATCTGATAAATCACAACGCGGCGCCCGAAATAAGATTCGGGTGCCGCGTTGTCTCAGTTTTACATGAAATTAGGAGAAGTAAAAGTGCGCGTTATAGGCGTCTGCAATATGGTTGAAGTTGCGGATCAGCAGGTAATGGGCAACTAGATTCCCAACCCCACAGATTAAGCTCCCAATGATTGCCCAAATCAGATAGGAGGTTCCGGTTTCAGCACAGTAAACGTTGTTGCAGTCGGCCAATCTTTTTAGCCGGTCTCCCTGACGGTAGAGCCAGTACCAGCTGTACAGCCCACAGGTGATAATCGAAAGCAAGACCACTGCCGCAGCGTCGGTATAATACCCGTCGTCTCCGGTCATCTGGTTGATGTCCTGGGTTAGCTTGTACATATAGTAGAACCAATAGATGCCGCAGGTTATCACCGATAGAAGAAAAATCGTCCAAAAACTTCTGTACGGAATCATATTACCAAACTCCTTATTCTACGAGATGAGCCCCAGCAGGCGGGCGATAGAGGGCAGCAACGCATTTTCATTAAACAGCATCGGCGGAGTATCAGGGAACAGCAGCGCCATCCGGATGATATAGGTTCCGACATATAGAACCGCCACCAGCCCATAAAACAGGGCGTTCCACTTCCGCTTTCCGAAGGGATTCCCTTCCTTCCAGATGCTGACCAGGAGGAGCGGTACCGTCAGCGGCCAAAGAGGGTGCATCTGAAATGCTTCCCGGAAGTGAAACTGTGCCGCCGCCAGATAGGCTCTGGTGGACCCGCACCCAGGACAGGGAATACCGGTTACCTTATAGAAAATGCAGCCGGCGTCCAATAGAACCACTATCCCAAAGACAGCGGTCAGACAGAGTCCAATCCGTTTCAATACCGTTTTTTTCATCCTATGTCCCGTCCTGCCTCTGTATTCTTTTTCTATCGTAGCATAGTTTTTTTACTCTGTCAATTGGATAAAGAAACTTTAAACTTTTCCCTTGACAGGGAAGGTCTTTAGATGGTAAACTTGATAAAAATATATCCATTTTAATAGTGAAGAGGGCCTATGATTCGACAGATTGAAAACCCTGCAGAGAAAAAATCCATTGCCTCTCAAATTTTGTATTTCCTTCCGGAGTGGTTTGGCATTCCCGAGAGCACCGCTCAGTATATAGAGGACAGCCTCTCCCGGCCCTTTTTTGCCGCTTTCGATGAACAGGGTATGCCACAGGGCTTTATCGTACTCCGGGAAACCAGCCGCTTCACCTGCGAAATCATGGTGATGGGAGTTCGGCCAGATTGCCACCGGCAGGGTATTGGTACAGCTCTTTGGGAAACCTTCCGTCAGTACGCGATGGAAAAGGGTTATCTTTACGCCCAGGTGAAAACGGTGCAGGAGGGGAAATATCCTGCCTACGACCTAACCAACCATTTTTACCAGAAATGCGGCTTTAAGGAACTGGAGCTGTTCTCCAGCCTTTGGGATGAACAAAACCCCTGTCAAATTTACGTTCAGTACCTTGACAGCAGGGACTCCAATGTGGTAAAATAATCTTTGCGAGCAGGCTGTGTGGCAGCGTGCAATCAGCATGAGGAAAGTCCGAGCATCACAGGACAGGATAGCTGCTAACGGCAGCCGAAGGCGACTTTAGGGAAAGTGCAACAGAGATATACCGCCGGGGCAACCCGGTAAGGGTGGAAAGGCGAGGTAAGA
>CALXHB010000126.1 GCA_944387995.1 uncultured Clostridia bacterium
TTATATATGCGGTAAAATATAGCCATATTAGGATTAATTTGTTTTCATTTGCTCCAGAAAGGACGATGCAGATGGTTAAAATATCCCCTTCCCTTTTAGCTGCGGATTTTACCCAGCTGGGCCGGGAACTGAAAAAAATCGAATCGGGCGGCGCCCAATGGCTGCACTTGGATGTGATGGACGGAGTGTTTGTTCCCAATATTTCCTTCGGTCTGCCGGTAATTCAGTCTTTACGGCCGGTGACAGGACTCACCTTTGACGTCCATCTGATGATTCAGGACCCCCTCCCCTATGTACAGGCTTTCGCCAAGGCAGGAGCGGATTACCTCACCTTCCACCTGGAAAGCGCCTGCGACCCTCGGGAGACCATTAGGAAGATTCACGAGGCTGGTATGAAAGCCGGTATTTCCATTAAGCCCGCCACCCCAGTGGAACAGCTGCTTCCCTTTTTGCCAGAACTGCAACTGGTGCTGGTGATGAGCGTGGAGCCTGGATTTGGCGGACAGAAGTTTATGCCGGAAAGTCTTCAAAAAATTCGGTCCATCCGAGCGGCCGCTCCGGATGTTCACATCAGCGTCGACGGCGGAATCAATGCCGAAACTGGTACACTCTGCCGGGAAGCGGGAGCCGATGTGCTGGTGGCCGGGAGCTTTGTCTTTGGCGCCGAAGACCCGCAGAAAGCGATTGCTTTGCTGAAAGGGGAAGAAGATGGGGCGTAAAATCAAGCACTATTCCTCCGGCTATCAAATCAAACGGAAGAAACAAAAACGACTAATCAGCGGAGCGCTCTTTGCACTGGTGCTGATCGTACTGGTATTTGTCGGATACATTGGAGCCAAGGCGGTCAGTGAACTGACTGCTCCTTCTGATGGGGATCTTTCCGGTCTGTCTGACTCCCTTTCGCTGCCGGATGATTCAGCCCCGGGCAGCTTAGAAGAAAGTCTGGGCAGTTCGGAGCCGGAAGGTGAAAGCGAAGATACCAGTTTACCGGAAAGCAGCCTTGAATCGGAAGAACCTAGCAGTGAAGTAGAATCCCTTTACAGTCAGTATGGCGTTCCCACAGTCACCTACACTCCTGTAAAGGAGAATCTCTTTACGCTTTATGGGGACCCAGTTGCAGTCTATTCTCCCCAGCAGGACCTGCCGGCCCCCGCTGATGACGGGGCCTTCCAGGCAGTTACCATGCCGCTGGAAACCACTCTTTCGCTGGATTCTGCCCGGACATTCTTGGACGGATTGGACCAGACGGTGTACAATGCAGTGGTTGTCCCGGTCAAGGACAGTGAAGGAATCCTTTATTACAATACCGGCGTCAGTCTGGCTTATACCTGCGGCGCGGTCTCATCCAGCCGAATTGATCTTGAAGAGTTGGTTTCGATGATCGAAAGCTATGGGTTTAAGCCGGCGGCTTCCATATATTCCCTTGAGGATCACACCGCTTCCCATGCCCGTTACGGGACCTCTTATCTGTGGACAGACGATGGGGTGACCACATGGCTGGATGCGAAGCCGGTAAACGGTGGAAAGCCTTGGATGAACCCCTATGCTGACGCAACGGTGAATTATTTGACCTCCATTGCCGCAGAACTGGACCAGCTGGGGTTTGTCGATCTTGTGGTGTATGGCAACCAGTACCCCAATTCGACCCTTCAGCAGAAGATGGGGCTGGGCGATACCGGCGGAGTTTCTAAAGTCGATCAGCTCCAAGCGGTTCTCCAGTCGATGCAGAACGCCGCCTCAGGCCTGCGGGTAATCCCCGCTTACCATGGAGCCTGTTACACCGAAGGGGTAAACACCCAGGTCTACACCACAACCCCTAATACCTTTACCTTCACCCCCAGCGCGCCGATCATTGGAAGTGATCTGTCGATTCTCGATCGGGTGACTGCCGACCCGTCAACGGTTATGCCGGTGATTGATTCGGAGGACCTGGTCTCTTCCCTCTCAGAACGGGGAATTACTTCGTATATCGTATCAAATTAACATCCTTAGGAGCCGGTGGAACAATCGGCTCCTTTTTTCATGTTCAATAAAATGGCAACATATCCCCTAGCTTCTGGTTATCCAGGAGCTTTTTTATTTTCTTTTCAACCTGATTATAGCTATTTAAAGGTAGAAAACTGATTGTATTCCTTCACAGGCTACTGTATAATATGAATATATTAAAAAATGAGCAAGGTGGCGATTTACCCGGAGATCGGCGGGAAACAGGCCAGTTGACTGGCATTATTTACTTGGAGGTTATATTTGTTGTCCCCCTGAGGGATGAATATTCAATCATAGTAGACTGTATATTGCCTGCTGTGATAAATACCTTCTAAGTGGATTACTCTGTTTATTCCCAATCTTTCCCCTGTATGGCACTTTCTAATACCGCACATACTAAATGTGCGGGGTTAGGAGGTGCCTATGTACAAAGGAAAGGTCAGCATCGCGGGGATGGATACATCTTCCCTCCCGGTCATGCAAGAAGAGGAAAAGGTGTGTCTGCTTCGTCAGATGCAGGATGGAAACCCCGAGGAGCGAAAAAAAGCCAGAACGGCACTCATCAACGGGAATTTACGGCTGGTGCTCAGTGTCATCCAACGTTTTTCCGGGCGGGGTGAAAGTATGGACGACTTGTTTCAAGTCGGCTGCATCGGACTGATCAAAGCGATTGACCACTTTGATCTCAGCCAGGAAGTCCGGTTTTCTACCTATGCCGTACCGATGATTATCGGAGAGGTGCGCAGATTTCTGCGGGATTACGCCCCTGTGCGGGTCAGCCGTTCCCTTAAGGACTTGGCCTATCAGGCCATGCAAGCGAAGGAAAAGCTTACCTCGTCCTTAGGGCGGGAACCAACCATCCTGGAGATCGCAAAACAGTTGGGACAATCGAAAAGTGATGTCGTTTTGGCGCTGGAATCGATTGTCGACCCCGTTTCACTTTACGAACCGGTTTATTCCGACGGCGGTGAACCAATCTGTGTGATGGATCAAATCGCAGGAGGCAGTACGGATGGGGACTGGCTCGACGAAATGGCGATACGGGATGCCTTGCAGGAGCTTTCGGATCGAGAGAAGCGAATCATCGGGCTTCGCTTCTTTAAAGGGAAAACACAGATGGAAGTTTCCGATGAAATTGGGATTTCCCAGGCCCAGGTTTCGAGGCTGGAAAAAGGTGCCCTGCAAAAGGTTCAAATGGCCCTGCACGATTGAACACAATTAAAAAAGAATAAGGACGAGAAAAAGCGTGCCGTTATATGGGCACGCTTTTTCGATGATAGAAAATAACAGCATCAAAACTCATCCCGGTGGGCTTCAAAAAAATCCCGGTAAACCTGCACCGTCTCCAGCTCAGTCCACTTGACTGGTGCCGGCGGGATGCGGTCAAGGTCGTAAACCTTTGCTCCCTTCATCGCCAGCAGAAGAGGCGAATGGGTGGACAGGATAAACTGACAATGGAAAAACCGGGCGGAATCCTCAATAAACTGGGCCAGACGAAGCTGATTGGAGGGTGATAAGCTGTTTTCCGGCTCATCCAACAGATAAAGGGCATCTTCCCCAATGGCATGGGTAAAGTACTCAAAGGCACTTTCGCCGTTGGAACCATTGCGGATATTTCCCATCAGCTGATCTTTGACATATCGGGAGCCAGTCTGCCGGTAGGCCAGTGACTTCTTCTTGATCTGGTCGTAATCGTCCATCGACCGCATCTGGAATTTACCCTTTCCGTAACGGATAGACAGGTATTCGGAGAGCAGCTCTTCCCGCTTTTGATCAATCCCAGCGTTTAAGGTTCGAATGTTTAGGAGATAATCAAATACATCGTCGCTGGTGATGATAGACGCCTGCCCCGCCCAGTTGTCGGTAAAAGAAACCTCACATAGCTTCAGGTAATCCCCCCAGAAACTGGAATGGTTATAAGGAGAGGTACGACCGGCGCCCGAAAGGTCGGCTAGGAGGTTTAAAAGGGTGGTTTTTCCGCTGCCGTTGCCCCCACAAAAAATGGTGACCGACTCAAAAGTCAGGGTTTTGAGCTTCTTATCCGGAAAAATCTGGAAGGGATAAAAGTTCTGATAACAGGTCCGTTTGAGCTC
Source organism: uncultured Clostridia bacterium (assembly GCA_944387995.1). GTDB lineage: Bacteria > Bacillota > Clostridia > Oscillospirales > Ruminococcaceae > Faecivivens. The sequence goes on from CALXHB010000126.1 coordinate 4,080, forward strand.
CTGGTTGGTCCAAAAGAAGTTGCTCTCCTGGGACCCGCCCGGGAGAGTCACCTGACGCAGATATAACATCAGATGTCAAAATACTGGCTGATAGCGGCGGCGATACCATCTTCATCGTTGGAGAGGGTCACCACGTCGGCGGCCTGACGGACCGGGTCCTTGGCGTTCGCCATCGCGATGCCCAGTCCCGCGTATTCGATCATCGGGATATCGTTGTAACCGTCCCCGCAGGCAGCCAACTCTTCCCGGGTGGCCCCGGCATATTCGCAGAGCTTTTCAAGGGATTTTGCCTTATCAATGTTTGCCGGCATAATCTCGAGAAAGTAGGATTCCGAACGGTAGACGCTGAGGCCGTGAAGGGCGGAGGCGATTTCCGGCTCAATTTTGCCCATATAGTCCCCATCGCCGGTCATCAGGCACTTGGGTTCCTTCTCGGTGACGGCATCGGCAAAATCGTCCACCTGCTTTAAAGGAAGACCATTGATTTTGGCTTCCAGCTGGATGTAGGGATCGTTGGGGGT
>CALXHB010000127.1 GCA_944387995.1 uncultured Clostridia bacterium
AATTTTGAGCGTATTGATTTGAAAAACGGCCTCACTCCTTTTGAAATCCGGAGTAAAGCCGTTTAATCCTTTTCTATTCTTCGATAGGATTCTTTTTTCTTTGTCTATCCCTACGGGAACAGTCCAGAATCTTCTCCACGCGGGGGCTTCTGTTTATAGCCATCTAATCAGTTCCCAAAGGTCCATCATAAACCCGTCCGGCAGCAGCTTTGCCGCCGCCCGGTGGACGGTACAGACCGGACCGGGGGTGGAAACCGGCTTGCGCATCAGCACATCCTGCACAGCCTTCCGCACCACCGTCTTTTCCTCCGACGCAAAGGGGAAGCCGCGAATTTTATCTCCGCCGTCTCCCTGACGGGCATTGCCGATAAAACCGGTATCTTTAACCCAGTAAGGGCAGACCGCGGTGACCGAAATCCCCCGCCCCCGCAGCTCCCGGGAAAGCGCCCGGCTATACCGGTAGAGGAAAGCCTTGCTGGCGGCGTAGACATTGAGATACGGAAACGGCTGGAAAGACGCTGTCGAACAGATCTCCACAATCCGCCCGCCCCGGGGAATATAGGGAAGGACAGCCGATGTCATTTCCACCGCCGCCTTGCAGTTTAGGTCGATCATCCGGGCAGTGTCCTGGTCGGAAATCTCGCCGGGACCGCCAATCTTACCCATTCCAGCGGCATTGACCACCATCCAGACTTCCGGATGAAGGGAATGTAACATTGCCTTGACCAGATGGAAAGAGGCCTCCTGGGTTAAGTCCAGCGCCAGCGGCCGGAAGGGGGTGTGAAGCTCCTTTTGCAGCGCCGCCAATTTATCGCCGCTGCGGGCAATGCCCCAGATTTCGTCGATTTCCCAGCCTTCGATAATGGACAGCCGATCCAACCGACGCACAAACTCGGCGCCAAGCCCGCTGGATGCCCCGGTTACAAGGATAATCCGCATCGTTTTCCCTCCTTACAAACGGCAGCAGGCCGTTTTTCCGGCCCGCCCTACCATTTTCAGTATACCCAGCTGCCCAGCTGGTTATGTAAACCGCCGGTATCAGCAGTAGCTATACAACCAGACCCGCTGTACCTGCGGAAAATCGGACAGATGGATAAAATAGCCTTCGTCGCCGTTTAACACCCGTCCGGGAATCCAGACCCCGCCGCGGTAACGGCCCTCTTCCTTGCGCAGAATACCAGTTACCGCCTGCACCCCCGGTTTTGGCAGGAAGTTGACCGAAAAGCCGGTGCCGCAGATAAGGAACTCGTCCTCCGACTGCTCGATGATAAAACCGCCGGCAACCGCGCTGTCCGGTCGCTTACCGGGGCCTCCAAAGAAGGAGCCGGACGCCCCGGTGTAGGAGATCTGGGCGTCGTATTTTTCCAGCGGGATGGTAACCCCTGCGTCATTGTATTCCAGAAAAGCGTGGATTCTTCCCTGGGCATGAGCCTCACGGATCAGTTCCTGCATGTTGCCGATGAGGTCATAGGCCGCCGCCAACCGTTCCCCGGCGCTGCTCACGTCAAACGCCCCGGCGCCGATGTTCAGGGTCGCCAGAAGGCTGGGGTCGGCCTCGTCCTGCCGCTTGCCGCAGAGATCTTCGATGCCGAAAGGCGCGAAGCAGAGGGCGTTATGTTTACCAACCGCGTAAAAGAGGAAGGAAGCGGAGTCTTTGGTGGCCCGCACCTCGGGAATGAACAGAGGGTTCCCCGCAGCCGCGTACTCGTCGCACACATCCCGGTAATGGTTGACGTAGATATCCGGCGCATAGCAGTCAATCGACGGAGCCGCCAGTCTCCAGACATCCCGCATCTTGGCAATCGGCCCGCCGCAGGGGTATTTCCCCGCCCGGTCGGGATGCTGCTGCAACCAGGCGTTGACATACATCGGCAGAGGATAAACGCTCTTGCCCTGGGAAGCGATCTGCTCCACCGCCCCGGCATACTGCCAGGCCATCATCATCTCTGCCCCATCCCGGCCGAAAGCTTGCTGCCAGTTCCCCCGGACGCCGAACCAATCGGCCACCGGCTGGGGAATGGGTTGCTCAAAGGCCCGGTTGGCCGCCCCGCAGTAATCCCGATCGGCACCCAAAATACCCATTTCGTTTTCCACCTGCACGGCAATGACCGTCCGGTCGGTGTCCACTTCCGCCAGATGCTGCATCAGCGCCCGGAAGGCCGCCGCGTCAGCGGTCACCGCGTCGGTACAGAAGGGAGAAATGCAGTCCAGCGGCCGTCCGAAAGCGTCCCGGGCCCGGAAAAAGCGGGCTCCGGTGCCGCTGCTGGCCTTTTTGGCCCATCCAGGGATATAAGTGGAAATTCCGTTTTTCCACAGGCCAAACCAAAGGATGACCAGCCGTACCTGTTCCCGTCTGGCGGCCGCAATCAGGCCATCGGGGAGAGAAAAGTCAAATTTTCCCTCTTCCGGTTCGATGGTTTCCCAAGCCACCGGCAGGATAACGGTATTCATATGCAGCGGCCGCAGCGCCGGCCATACCTTTTCATCCATATACTGCAAGCTGGAAGAACTGGAATTATGAATCTCTCCCGCCAGGGCAATATAAGGAGCGCCGTCCACCAGCCAAACAGACCGGCCGTTTTTGTCCTTTTTAATCTGCGGCATTTCTTTTTTGCTGCTCATTTGGGTCATCCTTTCTAACAATACCAAAGGGTTAAAAATATGAAAAAGGCTTCCAATAGAAAGCCCTTTTTACTCCATGAAACTGGAGCTATGCAAACGGCCTACCCAGCCAAAACCTCCCGAAACGCCTGGGGAATATGCTGAATGACATCGGTTATCGTCATACCATACTGGGTCAGTTCCGCCGCCGTCAGGTCCCCCGCCAAAGCGTGGAGATAAACCCCGCAGACCGCTGCCCCCACCGGCGTGCTCCCTTCTGCCAGCAGTCCCGCAATCATCCCGGCCAGGGTGTCGCCGCTGCCGCCCCGGGAGAGGCCGGAGTTGCCGTTGTCATTGAGGTAGACGGCCCCATCTGGAGAGGCCACAAGGGTCGAACTGTCCTTTAAAACCAGAATCACTCCATACTCCTGGGCAAACTCCCGGGCAATGCTGATGCGGTTTTCTCGGATTTCCGGAACGCTTCTGCCGCAAAGCCGGGAGAACTCCGCCATATGGGGCGTCAGAATCACCGGCCCTGCCGCCTTTTGCAGCCAATTGGTCCCCATTCGAGCCAGGTTTCCCAACCCGTCGGCGTCCAACACCAGCGGCTTTCCAAGGGAAAGAACCCCTTCCACCAGCTGCTGGGCTGTCGGCCCCAGGCCCAGTCCGCATCCGCACAGGATAGCGTCCGGCCAATCGGCAGCCTTTTTTAGGAGTTTCGGAACCGCACCGGCGTCGATCAATCCATCCTTTCCCAATGGGAAGGGGTATTGCAGCGCCTCCGGCAGGGAAATCCGCACCGGCTGCATCGCAATTTCCGGAGCTGCAGCCATCACCAGCCCCACGCCGCACCGAACCGCCCCGCTCATCGACAAAAGCACAGCGCCGGTCATCGTGCCGCTTCCGCCAATGCCCAGAAGCTTTCCGTAACTTCCCTTGTGGGAATCGGCGGTCCGAACTGGAAGGAGGGAACGGACGGTGGACTTGTCCATCCGGATAAGGCCCCCCGCTTCTGCCAGCATCTCTTCGGTGATGCCAATGGGCACTACCACCGTCTCCCCGCAGAGCTCCCGGGAGCTTTTCAGAAGATGGGCAGGCTTAAGAGCCGCGAAGGCATAGGTAACCGATGCCTGGAAACTATCCGGGTCCAATAGGCCGTTGTCGCCATTAACTCCAGTGGGAATGTCCAGCGCCACCCGCAGGGCTTCCCCGTCATTTGCTGCCCGCAGCACCGGCTGTAACCCCTCCGGCAGGGAGCCGTGAAACCCGGTGCCAAAGATGCCGTCGAGGACTACGCCGCCGGTAAACAGATTTTCCGGCAGGGTGTCCAGTGAAAAGCGCTGGACCCTTTCTCCAAACTGTTCCAACCGGGCAAGGTTTAATATTGCCAATTCCGAAAGCTGCTCCCCCAAACAGAAAATAAGCCGCACCTGAATATCCGGCAGCGCCTCCAGCAAAGCTCTGGCAATCACCAGTCCGTCCCCGCCGTTGTTGCCCCGGCCCAACAGCACCGTAAGGCCCCCTTGCTGGAGCCGTGCACGTTCACGGTTCCATAACAGAGAAGCGGCTCCTTGGCCTGCCTGTTCCATTAACTCCTCATAAGAGGACCCGGCGTCTACCGCCAGTTTTTCCGCCAACCGCATCTGGTCAGATGTCAAAACACGCATCGAATCCCTCCTCTTGGTTCCGTTATCCGGCTATATGCCCCAGTGCAGCAAAGCGAGAAGGGTGAGATGAACCGGATAGAAAAAGTAAAAAAGCCACTTTTCCCCGATATTCCGCCCTTTCTGACCATTGTACAGCCGGATGAACGGCAGTGCCAGGAAGGTGCCAAATTGAAAGGCAAGATTTCCCCAAATCTCCATAGGCTCCATACCCATCTGCCAGTATTGATATCCAAATACCAGGACAAACCCACCGGTAATCCAGGCAAAATTTCGGACCATCCGGGAAAAATCCCGCCGGTTGCGGGCAAAGTTCAGGGTATAGAGCAGAGCCACCACCGGCCAGTCCCCAAACAGGGACAAAAGTCCCAACAGAGCCAGCGCAAAATTCCGGTCTGTCCCTTTGAGCCGCTCGTCTACCCGCAGCGCCAGCAAACAGAGGGTCAGGGTGTAAAGCATATTGAGGGAAAGGAAACTGTTGCCATCCGGCAATGACCCAGTCAGGAAATAGATAAACGGCAGATAAGAAAGGACGGCGAAAACCGCCATCCGGCCGAGGTAACGGGGAAAGCTCCGGGTATGCCGATACCCTTCCCCTAGCATAAAACAGATGACCGGCGCGGTAATCCGGCCGATCAGGTGCATGCCAAATCCCAACGGGGACAGGGTATCGGCAAAAGCCCAGGCGATATGGTCGATCAGCATACAGCCGATGGCGATGAGCTTTAGCCCGCTGCCGGTAAGGCCGGGGGAAAAAGGCTTATTCGTTGCCATTTAAAGGCTTTAAATCCCAGTAGTCTTCGTGCCGCTCAAAATAGCCGATGACCTTGCCTTCCCGGTTGCGGACAGGGGTAAAAAATTCCCGCTCTCCCTTTTGCAGGCTGACCGCTTCGGGCATCTCCTCTTCCCCGGCATCAGCCCGGGCGAGAAAAGCTTCAATCTTACGGCAGGAATCGGCATTGTGGCAGTTGAAAATGCTGTCCCCCAGACCAATTTTTCCGTTGTACAACTGGTGCGCCGCGCGGTTCATATACCGGATAATATGATTGCGGTCGCAATAGACGACCTGGTAGGGATAGGCATCGAGAATCGCACTTAAAAGAGCCGCATCAAACTCCATCTGTCTTCATCCTTTCGTTGTGCATCGCCACCAGCTGGTCCAGCAGCCGATGGGCTGCCTCATATTTGCTCATCAGCGGCAACGGCGTTTCCGCGTCCTTGGTAATCAGAGTAAGGACGTTGGTCTCCCCCTGGAAGCCGGCGCCGGGGGTTTTAAGGCTGTTGGCTGCGATCATATCCAGGTGCTTTTTGGCGAGCTTCTGCCGGGAGTTTTCCAACAGGTTCTCCGTCTCCATCGAAAAACCGCAGAGCAGCTGGTTTTCCCTCCGGTGCTCTCCCAGGTAACCCAGGATGTCTTTGGTCCGGCCCAACTTGAGCACCATCTCCCCGTCGGACTTTTTGATCTTATGGTCAGCTGTTTCCAGCGGGGTATAATCCGCCACAGCGGCAGCCTTCACAATCAGGTCCATCTGCGCAGAACGGGATGTGACTTCGTTAAACATATCCTCTGCCGATACAACCGGAACCACTGTCACAAAAGGCGGAGGGTCCAGTGCCGTCTGGCCGGAGACGAGGGTCACCTCCGCTCCCCGGAGCATGGCCGCTTCCGCCACCGCGTAGCCCATCTTGCCAGAGGAGTGGTTGGTGATATACCGCACTGGGTCGAGGGCCTCCTGGGTAGCGCCGGCGGTGACCAGCACCTTCATTCCCTCCATATCGTGGGGGTGCGCCAGTTCCCGACGGATATACTGGTAAAGGTCCTTCGGGTCAGGCATCTTCCCAAGGCCGGCGGTGCCGCAGGCCAGATGGCCGGAAATCGGGTCGATTTGGTGCCAGCCGTGGCGGCGAAGTTTTTCCATATTTTCCTGGACAATGGAATTCACATACATCCTGTCGTTCATCGCCGGGGCAAAATAAATCGGGCACTGGCAGGCAAGAATGGTGGAAGTGAGCATATCGTCGGCAATTCCGTTGGCGCACTTGCCGATCACGTCCGCCGAAGCCGGGGCGATGATGACCAAATCGGCCTTCTTGGCCAGGGAAATGTGATGAATTTCCGGCGGGTCGCTCCGCTCAAAGGGACTGGTCAGGCAGCGATTGCCGGTCAGCGCCTCAAAAGGCACCGGAGGAATGATATTTTTCGCGTTTTCCGTCAGCAGCACATGGACATTCGCCCCCTGCTGCACCAATATACTGACCAGGTTGGGCGTCTTATAGGCCGCAATGCCGCCGGTGACGCCGACTAAAATGGTTTTCCCGGAAAGTTCTCCCATATGATAAACCTCTTTTCTTTAGCCCTCCGCGACGACCACCGCCGCCGCCAAGGAGGATGTATGGGTCAGAGAAAGGGAAATCGAGCGAAATCCTTTTTCCTGGGCCCGCTTTTCCGCCTCGCCGCAAAGATGGAGCGACGGGGCGCCCAAAGAATCGTGCACCACCGACACCTCCCTCAGCTGAAAGCCCCGCACCCCGGTGCCCAGCGCTTTGGAAAAAGCCTCCTTCGCCGCAAAACAGGCCGCCATCGACGGGCAAGGGTCCCGCTGGCCCTTAAAATACGCCTGTTCTTCCACCGAAAAAACCCTCGCTATAAAACGGGGGTTTGATGCCGAGCGGCGGATCCGGTCAATTTCCGTGAGGTCGATTCCCGTATAAAGCATTGCCGCCCACCTGTTTCGGAATATACGCTTTTAAATGTTCCAACACCTTGTCGTTGGGAGAGAAAACCAGCAGCACCTGGCCCATCGTCTGATGGTTGAGCACGGCGTAGTAGCAGCCGGGGTCCTGAGGAGAGGTGCAGGCATAAATGCGGTTGGCATAGTTCTCGCTGGCATGGTCGGACTCCTTAAAGGTCCCAAACCGTTCAAAGGTCCGGGCATTGACGGTCAGCAGGCGTTTGCGGCGGCGCTTGGCGATGATCTTGTCGATGTCCATTTCGCCGTTGGTCACAATGTACTCGTATTCCACGTTCATATTGGTGATGAGAATATAGCCGCCGTAAAGGGCGCCAACCGCCAGGAGGGTGGTAATCATCGAAAAATTCGGGATGACAAAGCCCAACATGACAAAAATCACAAAAAGGGCCACCGCGGCGACGATGATGAGGGCCCGCAGCCCCATCTCCCGGCCACCGTTTTTCTTTTTAACGATGTATTCGCAATAACTATCCATAATGTTTTCCCTAACCTTTCTGATTTTGAGCGTAGGTTCGCCCATTTCAAACTTATACTCATATTATCATATTTTGGCCAAAAGCGCAAGCAACGGCGGGGGAATTTCATACTAACTTTACACAAAAATTGGATTATCTGGGCCCATATAGGCTTTTTCAGATCGACCCGCATATTTTTCCAAAAACGGTTCAAACTCTTCACTGCCCGGATAAACCGGCCAAACACCGAACACGTCGATTCAGAAAGGACGGATTTGAGTATGCAGATCACCGATATCAAAGTACGCAAACTGATGCACGAAGGACGGCTGCGGGCAGTCGTTTCGGTCACCATTGGGGACGAGCTCGCCATCCACGACATCAAGGTCATCGAAGGGCCTCAGCGGCTCTTTGTGGCGATGCCCTCCCGCCGGGAAGTGGGCGGGGTTTTCAGGGATATCGCCCATCCGATCACCCCAGCGGCCCGCCGGCAGCTGGAGGACGCGATTTTAGCCGTCTACCGCCGGGAAAGGGCGGAAGCGGACCTCATGCAGCAGGTTCCCTACGGCGATTACTGGGAAAGTCATTTTGACCCGCCGGCTTCGGCACCGGCGGCCGCCGTATCAACCCCCGCAGCGGCAGTCTCCCAGACGATGGCGCATACGGGCGGATAAAAATGCCCCGGTTCCTTTTGACTCTAGGAACCGGGGCGATAAAAACGCTATAAAAAAACCGGCCCTAATCAAGAGCCGGTTTTTGTTTGCACACTTTACATGATGTAACCGCGAATCGAAACGGGGAGCTCCGACTTGTCAGCGGAGATGGTCATCACGACGTTGACTTCCCGGCTGCCGATCGAAGCGGCCAGCTTATCCAGGAAGAGCGCCAGTTTGTCCATATCCCGACCGCCGATCTTGAGGGTAGAATCGACGAACAGATCGGTGATATCGAAGTTGCCGGACAGAACGCCCGCCAAAAAGCCATAGAATTCATCATAGCCTTCGATGTTATCCTTGCAGGTCTCCATCAGACGGACAGAAGAAGGAATGTCAAAGGTCAGCTTGGGCTCCTTTTCGATGCAGACAACGTTACCGTTGGAGGAGTTGGCAGCCTTGGTGACCAGGTCTACTAAGAGCTTCGTTTTACCGGATCCTTTGTTTCCGACGATAAGTTTAATCATAAGTGGTACCTCCATTTTCTGAAACGGAAAACCGCTTCCTTTATTCAGGCGGGAAGGAGTCCCCTCCCCGCTTAAACGCTGTATTTTATTTGCCCATCTTTGCCTTCAGGGCAGCACCCAGCTCTTCATAGCCGGGTTTGCCGAGGAGGGCAAACATATTCTTCTTGTAGCTTTCAACGCCGGGCTGGTCGAAGGGGTTAATACCCATCATATAGCCTTCAACGGCGCAGGCTTTCTCAAAGAAGTAGATCATATAGCCGATTTCAAATTCATTGATGGTGGGCATCTCCAGCACCGCACAGGGCACGCCGCCTTCCGAATGAGCCAGCAGGGTCGCCTGCATGACAGTGGCGTTGACGATGCTCATATTCTGGTTGGAGAGGAAGTTTAAGCCGTCCATGTTGGTGGGGTCGTTTTCAATGAAGAAATCCTGTTTCGGCTTCTTGATATCCACAAAGGTCTCAAACAGCATCTTGGAGCCGTCCTGGATGATCTGGCCCAGAGAATGAAGGTCGGTGGAGAAGGTGACCGAAGAGGGGAAGAGGCCCTTGCCGTCTTTGCCCTGGCTCTCGCCGTAAAGCTGTTTGTACCACTCGGCCATGGTCGCGAAGCAGGGATCGAAGGAAACCAGCAGTTCCATCGCTTTGCCCTTCTGTTTCATTGCGAACCGGGTAGCCGCGTAACGATAAGCATCATTGGTTTCAATAGAAGGATCCATCAGAGCGTTCTGAGCGGCTCTTGCGCCTTCCATCAGAGCGTCGATGTCAATGCCAGCCGCCGCAATCGGCAGAAGGCCAACCGCAGTCAGAACCGAGTAACGGCCGCCGACGTCATCCGGAACCACAAAGGTCTCGTAGCCCATCTTATCAGAGAGCTCTTTGAGGGTACCTTTTTTGCGGTCGGTGGTGGCGTAGATGCGGTCTTTTGCCCCTTCGCCGTACTTGTCCTCCAAGAGCTTCTTAAAGACCCGGAAAGCAAGGGCGGTTTCGGTGGTAGTGCCGGACTTGGAGATTACGTTGACCGCAATGTCCTTGCCCTCGCACAGCGAGATGATCTCCTGTAAATAGGAGGGGCTGACGCTGTTGCCAGCGAAGTAGATCTGGGGCGTATTCTTAGCGAGGTTGTTGTACAGCTGGCTCTTTAAAACCTCGATAACCGCGCGGGCGCCGAGGTAGGAGCCGCCGATGCCCAGGACAACCAGGACGTCAGCCTGTTCCTGAATCTTTTTCGCAGCCTTTTTAATCCGTTCAAACTCTTCCTTGTCGTAGTCGGTGGGAAGGTTGACCCAGCCGAGGAAGTCGTTGCCCAGCCCCGTGCCGGCATGGAGCATATCGTGGGAAGTTTTGATAAAGGGTGCCAGCGCGCTGATTTCATGGTCAGCCATAAACCCTTTCATATAAGAATTGTTGAACGTTAACGCCATGGGCGTATACCCCCTGTTCAAATAGTATAAAGCGTGTGCGGCATATGCCTGCCACGGGCGTACATCAGCGCATTTTCTGCGCGGAGTTTTCCACAATCTTATTTTACTACATGAACGGGGGATATTCAAGCCGTTTTACCGTGAATTTTCAGAAAAATTTATTTTAAGCAGTTTTTTGTAAAATAATGGAAATCTTTTGAACAGGTTAAACCAATTCTCCCTGAAAGAAATGGAGTGTCCTTTATTAGGAACCAAACGGTGGAGTAATCAGCATTTCCCACAGCCGCCAGAGGACAAAGCCGAAATCTACCGGTTCCACCCCTTCTGCAGCAGTCAGCGGAAGGGTCAAAACCGTCTCGCCTTCCAGGGTAAAGACCGCCTCTCCCACCGGGTCTCCCGCTGCCACAGGGGCTGTTTCCCCCTCCGACAGGTTCACCGTCATCTCCACCGCGGCACCCTTCCCCTTCGAGAGGATAATCGGGTCCGCCTGGGCTGCAACGGGAGTGACAGATTCCTTCTGTCCGCCGGAAACCGGCACCGGCGTCAACTGTTCCGCCGGTACAACCGGGGTATAGCTTTCAAAGCTGGCAAAACCGTAATCCAAAAGGGTCCGGCAGGCGATAAAGCGGTCGGCAGAGGTATCGCTCCCCATCGAAACCGCTACCAGGTCCAGCCCGTCCCGGGTGGCCGAAGCGGACAGGCAGCTTCCCGCACCATCGGTTGTACCGGTTTTAAGGCCGGAGCAGCCCTCATAATAGCGGACCAGCTTGTTGGTGTTCACCAGCCCAGTTTCGCCATTCCGGAGAGAGTCCATCCAGATGGTGGTATAATCGGTGACGCCTTTGTGCTTGAGCAGTTCCACCGACATGGTCGCAATATCCCGGGCGGTGGACAGATGCCCTTCAGCATCCAGACCGGTGGGGTTTTCAAAATGGGTGCCGGTCATGCCCAGTTCCGCCGCCTTATCGTTCATCATCTGAACAAAGGTCTCCTCGCTGCCGGCAATGGTTTCCGCCAGCACCATGGCGCAGTCGTTGGCGGAGTTGACCGCTGTGGCCTTGATGATGTCAGAAATCGACATCTCCTCCCCCGGTTCCAGCCAGATCTGGGTGCCGCCCATCGACGCGGCATATTCCGAACAGGTGACCATCTGGTCGAGGGAAATCTGCCCCGCCTCCAAAGCTTCAAAGGTGAGCAGCAGGGTCATGATCTTGGTGATCGACGCCGGTGGCATCTGCTGATCGGCGTTCTCCTCGTAAAGAACGGTGTCCCCGGACACCAGGATGCAGCTTTCGGCCGGAATATTGAGGGTTACGGCATTGGCAGCCGTATCCGCCGGAGCTTCTTCCGTCTCATCCGCCGCCATGACCGGGACGCTCAGCATCCAGAGTCCCAAGGCCAACATCCCTGCCGTCAGCCGCCGCAACTTTTTCTTCCACCCTTTTCCCATCGCAAAACGCCCCTTTCTCACCGGAAGTATATGTAGAGAGGACGGAAAATATTCTCTCTTTAGCCAAATGAACTGGCCTTCTGCGGACTTGTCTTCATTAGACTTCGGATATATAATAGCCATAAGAGTTTTCGCTGTAAAATAACCCATTCTATATCTATTGGAGGAGGAAATGCAATGGCCGTTAAAAGTGTGTCCATCCGGATTGAGGAAGAGATGCTGAAAAAGCTTAGTTATGTGGCAGATTATGAAGGGCGTTCGATCAACAGCCACATTCTGGTCTTAATCCGGGAGAATATCAAAAAGTTTGAGCAGCTTAACGGCGAGATTCAAGGGCCTCCCAACCCGGATGTCAATGTCAAACCCTCGCGAAAATCATAATAACGAAAATGCCGCCCGCTGTACCGAAATACAGCGGGCGGCATGACTGTTATGCGGGCGTTACGCTCTCAATTATGCAACCAGGTAGGAATCAATCGCGTTGACAAATTTCTCCGGATGATCCCCGTGGACGCGGATCTCAACCGGTTTGGACAGGTCCAGCGTCAGAAGACCCAGCAGCGATTTGGCGTTCACCTTGTGGACGCCGGAAACGATGTCGACATCGTCGTCGAAGTTGGAAGCAAGCTCGACGAAGGCACGAATTTCACCAAACGCATTCAGTTTAACTTTGCAGATTCTCATAACAATATTCCTTTCATTACCTTAAAAACAGTGTTCCGCAGGGATTGTTTTTTTCTTTTCTTTTTTGGTTCCCATAGCGGACAAGCAACTTCAATTTCCCGCTTGTTTTTTCTCTTTTTTCGCGGGGATTCTTTCTTTTTAGGCCGGCATCATCGGTAACCGATTACCGCATACCGGTTTTGGCGGGTCTTCCCGCCTTCCCTTTTTAGTCAGCGCGCGATGCCAAAGGGAAATTATTTTACGACGCAGAAATCGATCTTCTTCAGCAGATCTTCGACGTCATCGGTGTCAGCCGAGAGGTCGATCGGGCGGGTCAGGTCGAGGCTGAAGATGCCCATCAGCGACTTAGCGTCGATGATGTAACGGCCAGAAACCAGGTCGACATCATAGGGGCACTGGAGGACGATATTGACGAAATCTTTGACTTCATTGATGGTGTTCAGTTTAATCTGGCATACTTTTTTCATAATAATTCTCTCCTTTGCTCTGTTTAAGCTACCGCGGGGCAGCTGATCTCAGCTCCCGTTTGTGGCACATCCGGGCTTTCCCAAAAGCCGAAGCCCGTTCCGGCTGCTGCGCTGTGCATGCTTCCCATTAAGCGACCCTGAATTTTGTTAACTCGGCGAACAGCTCATCGGCGTCGTCGAAGTGAGCACAAAGCGTGACCGGCTTAGACAGGTCAAGACTGAATATACCCATGATGGACTTGGCATCTACCAAATACCGGCCAGTGGAAAGGCCGATGTCATAGGTACACTCGCTGACCAGCCTGACGAACTCTTTCACGTCGGCCGCTGTGTTCAGCATGACTTTGCAAGTTCTCATCTTCCGGGAATTCCTCCTTACCTGGAGCAACTTATCATGGTGAATAGGCGGGGCAAAAACCGGTCCTCCGCGCGCTATGGATGGACCTTTGCCATTTCTCCATAATCACCATATTTGTAGTATATCAGGAAGTGTTCTTTAAGTCAACTGCGTATTGCCAATTTCTCTTTATTCCATTATAATATAAATTGAAAGAATTAGTATTTGTAGAGGCTGCACAATATTATTTCATCCTTATATGACACATTGACTATTTCCCTTTTCCACCTATGCCTACGTCTGTCCCGCAGCTGTCGAATATGGCCGGAATACGGCGGGAAAAGCGAGATGTTAAAAATATAACGACGCCAATCAACCTGAAAAAGGAGGTTTTCGGTTGCCCCGTATCGCATTGATGACGGTTGGCTGCAAGGTCAACCAGTATGAAACCGAAGTCTTAACCGAGCTGTTCCGCAAGAAAGGATATGAAATTGTCCCCGCTGACGGCCCGGCAGATGTTTACCTGCTCAACTCCTGTACGGTCACCGCCACCGGCGACCAAAAGACCCGGCAGCTGCTTCGGCGGATGAAAAGGCAAAATCCTTCCGCTGTGGCGGTGCTGACCGGCTGTTATCCCCAGGCGTTTCCTGAGGCAGCCGCCAAAATTCCCGAGGCAGACATCGTCACCGGGGAGCTGGCCCGGGGCCGGATTCCCGAGCTGGTGGAAAAGGCCCTTCAGACCGGGGAGCGGATCATCGACATCCCGGAACACGTCCGGGGAGAGCTTTTCGAGCCGATGGAGGTCCAGGCCCTCGGGTCCAGAACCCGGGCCTATGTCAAAATCGAGGACGGCTGCGAGCGCTACTGCTCCTACTGCATCATTCCCAAGGCCCGGGGCCCCATCCGCTCCAAGCCGCTGGAAGACATCGAAAAGGAGCTGAAAGGCCTGGCAAGCGCCGGGTACAAAGAGGTGGTGCTGGTGGGCATCAACCTCTCCTCCTACGGCAAAGAATGGGGGCTGCGGCTGATCGACGCGGTGGACCTGGCCTGTAAGACCCCGGGGCTCAAGCGAATCCGGCTGGGAAGCCTGGAACCGGAGCTTTTGTCGGACGAGGATATCGCCCGGATGGCCACCTACCCCAACTTTTGTCCCCAATTCCACCTCTCCCTCCAAAGCGGCTGTGACCGGACCCTAAAGTCGATGAACCGGCACTATGACGCCGCCGAGTATGCCCGGATTGTCCGGGTCATCCGGGAGAACTTCCAAAACCCCGCCATCACCACCGACATTATGGTCGGATTCCCCGGGGAAACCGACGAGGACTTTGCCGCCTCCGCCGCCTTTGCTCGGGAGATTGCCTTTGCAAAGGTTCACGTCTTCCCCTATTCCCGCCGTCCGGGCACCCCGGCGGCCAACCGTCCGGACCAGGTTCCCGAGCCGGTAAAAACCGCCCGGGCAAAGGAGATGCGGCAGGTAACCGAAGAAACCCGCGTCCAGTTTCTCGATCAGATGGTCGGCCGGGTCGAAAAGGTGCTCATCGAGACCACCCACCTGGCCCTGGGTTATGAGGGCTGCACCGTAAACTACACCCCGGTGATCGTCAACTGCGGGCCGGAGTATTGCGGGAGGATTGTCCCGGTGAAAATCACCGGCCGGGCGGGCGAACGCTGCATCGGCGAAATGCTCGACCCGGAAAGTTTATAAAAAGCATCCACAGAGGAAACGGTCCGCCCAGGCTGTCATTTTGGCAGACTGAGAGGGCCCATTCCTCTTTCCACCCTAGGATTATGAGAATTTCTCAAATCTTAAAGCAGAAAGGATTTGACAAAATGGCTGTTTTCAGAATCTATGTCGAAAAAAAGCCGGAATTTGCCGTTGAAGCGGGCGGAGTCCGCCACGACATTTCCACCCTCGGAATCGACGTTGAAGGGGTCCGCCTCTTTAATCGCTACGATGTCGAAGGAATCGACGAGGCGACCTTTGAAACCGCATCCCGGACCATCTTCTCGGAACCGGCGGTCGACGTCACCTGCCCCGAACTTCCCGCGCTCCAGCCGGACGAGCGGCTGCTGGCGGTGGAATACCTTCCCGGGCAGTTTGACCAGCGGGCCGATTCCTGCGAACAGTGCATCCAGATCATGACCCAGGGGGACCGTCCCCGGGTGCGCAACGCCCGCATCTACCTGATTAAGGGGCAGATCTCCGACGAGCAGTTTGCCGCCATTAAGCATATGCTCATCAACCCTGTGGAAGCGCGGGAAGCCTCGTTGGAGAAGTTTACCACCCTCGCCACCAGCTACGACATTCCCACCACCGTCGAAACCTTAAATGGTTTTATCGAAATGAGCGATGAAGATCTGGCCGGATTTATCGTCCACTATGGCCTGGCCATGGACTTCGACGACATCTCCTTCTGCCAGCGGTACTTCCGCTATATCGAGCACCGGGACCCCACCATCACCGAAATCCGGCTGATTGACACCTACTGGTCCGACCACTGCCGCCATACCACCTTCGGCACCATCATCGACGAAGTGGAAATCGAGGACCCGGCGGTTAAAAAGACCTACGACAAATACTGCGAGATGCGTTCTGAGCTTTACACCGGACGCAAAAAGCCGATGACCCTGATGGATATTGCGGTCATCGGGGCGAAAAAGCTCAAAAAAGACGGCATCCTCACCGACCTGGACGAATCGGACGAGATCAACGCCTGCACCGTCAAGGTAAAGGTAGACGTCAACGGCCAGCAGGAAGACTGGCTGCTCCTCTTTAAGAACGAAACCCACAACCACCCGACCGAAATTGAGCCCTTCGGCGGCGCCGCCACCTGTCTGGGCGGTGCAATCCGTGACCCGCTCTCCGGACGGAGCTATGTTTACCAGGCGATGCGGGTAACCGGTGCGGCTGACCCCACCGTCCCGCTCTCCGAAACCCTTCCCGGCAAACTGCCCCAGAAGAAGATCGTTACCACCGCAGCCCATGGCTATTCCTCTTACGGCAACCAGATCGGCCTTGCCACCGGCGAAGTCACCGAAATCTATCACCCCAACTATGTGGCAAAACGGATGGAGATCGGCGCAGTTGTCGGCGCAACCCCCGCTGAAAACGTCATCCGTGAAGTGCCGGATCCCGGCGATGTGGTCATCCTGCTGGGTGGCCGGACCGGACGGGACGGCTGCGGCGGCGCCACCGGCTCCTCCAAATCCCACACGGTCGAATCCCTCGAAACCTGCGGTGCGGAAGTCCAGAAGGGCAACCCCCCGATCGAACGGGAACTGGCCCGACTCTTCCGTGAACCGGAAACCACCCGCCTAATCCGCCGCTGCAACGACTTCGGCGCCGGCGGCGTCTCGGTTGCCATCGGCGAGCTGGCCGACGGACTGCAGATCAATCTGGACGCGGTGCCCAAGAAGTACGATGGTCTGGACGGAACCGAACTGGCCATCTCGGAATCTCAGGAACGGATGGCAGTTGTCGTCGCACCGGAAAATGCCGACAAGTTTATCGCCCTGGCCCATGCGGAAAACCTGGAAGCGACCGTAGTCGCCACCGTCACCGAGGAAAAACGGATGCGGATGAACTGGTGTGGCAACACGATTGTCGACCTGTCCCGGGAATTCCTCAACTCCAATGGCGCTGAAAAGCACACCACCGTTAAGATTGAGGCGGGCGAAGTCCATCCGATTAACAACCGTCACAACTGTCCCGCCGACTGGGTGGCCCATATGGCCGACCTCAACATCTGCTCTCAGAAGGGGCTGGTGTCGATGTTCGACTCCTCCATCGGCGCTTCCACCGTTACGATGCCCTACGGCGGCAAATACCAGATGACCAAAACCCAGGCCATGGCGGCTAAACTGCCGGTCCTCCACGGGGACACCAACACCTGCTCGGTGATGGCCTGGGGCTACAACCCCTACCTGATGAGCCAGGACCCCTACCGTGGCGCCCAGTACGCAGTCATCGAATCGATCGCGAAAATGGTCGCGGCCGGCGGCAACGAACAGAAATGCTGGCTGACCTTCCAGGAATACTTTGAACGGATGACCGAGGATCCCACCCGCTGGGGCAAGCCCATGGCGGCCCTGCTGGGCGGCCTCGAAGCCCAGATGCAGCTGGGTGCAGCGGCTATCGGCGGCAAGGACTCGATGTCCGGCACCTTTGAACACATCGACGTTCCGCCCACGCTGGTTTCCTTCGCCATCTCGCTGGCCGACGCCCGCAAAGTGATCTCTCCGGAATTTAAATGCGTCTCCTCGTCGGTGGCGCTGATGCTGCCGAAAGTCCACGCCGACGGCACCCCCGATTACCCCTCCATCCGGACGGTCCTGGCCCGGGTACGGGAAATGATCGACCAGGGCAAGGTCCTCTCGGCCTGGGCTCTGGGATACGGCGGCGTCGCCGAAGCCATTGTCAAAATGGCGCTGGGCAACCGGATCGGCTTTAAGTTCACCAGCCCCGTGGACGAAACAATCCTCTTCAACCCGGTTTACGGCGGGTTTGTGCTGGAGCTGAACGGCGCGTTCGAACCGACCGACGATATGCAGATCATCGGTGTAACCAAGATCGACGCTTCCATCATCCTGTCGGACGACGAGAAGGTGACGCTGGACGAACTGCAGGCTTCCTACGAAGGAAAACTGGAGAAGGTTTACCACACCCTCGCTGCGGTTCCCGAAGGCAAGCCGGAGATTTACAGCTACTACAACAAGACTCATCTGGCTCCGGCCATCAAGGTGGCCAAACCGCGGGTTCTGATTCCGGTATTCCCTGGCACCAACTGCGAATACGATACCGCCAGAGCTTTTGAAGCGGCGGGTGCTATCCCCGACGTCTTCGTCATCCGCAACCTCACCAGCACCGACATCGAAGATTCGGTGGACGCTTTCGCCCGCAAACTGGCCGAAAGCCAGATTGTCATGATCCCCGGCGGCTTCTCCGGCGGCGACGAACCGGATGGCAGCGGCAAATTTATCACCGCCTTCTTCCGCAACCCGCGGATTAAAGACGGCGTCCATACCTTATTGAAGGAAAGAGACGGCCTGATGCTGGGTATCTGCAACGGCTTCCAGGCGCTGGTCAAGCTGGGTCTGGTTCCCTTTGGTGAGATCGTCGAAATGGAAGACAACTCCCCCACCCTGACCTTTAACTCGATCGGCCGCCACCAGTCGATGATGGTCAAGACCCGGATTGCCTCCAACAAGTCTCCCTGGCTGTACAAAACCGAAGTAGGCGATTACCACTCGATCCCGATTTCCCATGGTGAAGGCCGGTTTATTGCTCCGCCGGAACTGATCCAGAAGATGGCGGAAAACGGTCAGATCGCGACCCAGTATGTCGATCTGGAAGGCCGTCCCACCTACGATATCCACTTCAACCCCAACGCTTCCATCATGGCCATCGAAGGGATTACCTCCCCGGACGGCCGCGTTCTGGGTAAGATGGGTCACAGCGAACGTGTCGTGGCCAAGGACATCGCCAAAAACATCGACGGTGAAAAAGACCAGAAGCTGTTTGAAAGCGGCGTAGAATATTTTAAATAATTGATTGAGCAAATTGCACAAGGGTTTTCCTTGCGTTATGCTTCTCTAAACGCCAGCCCCGGTATCCAACTGGGGCTGGCGTTTTTTCGTTTTGAAGCGATTTGCAAGATATGCGTTATAAACTTGCAAATTTAAACAAAAAATTAACAAATTTCAGATGCAAATTAAGGGAAAAAATAAGGGAAAATTTGTCCATAAGTCCGCGAAAACCGTCGTAAAGGGAATATGAAAGGTTGTGAGATATATCTATTTTTGGAGGATGAAGTTCGAATGAAAAAGAGAATTCTTGCTCTTGCTCTTGTCGGAACTACCGCTTTCTCGGTATTCGGCGCAGCGATGAGCGCGAATGCTGGCGTCGTATACAACGGC
>CALXHB010000128.1 GCA_944387995.1 uncultured Clostridia bacterium
ACGGGTAGCAAGTAATCCCATGCATGGCTGGCAGGCCAACAAAAGACGCATTTATGCGTGAGCCAGTAGTATTAGGGCTATGCCCGAAAATGAAATACCACCCGCTATGCGGGTGGATTTTTATTAGTATTGGATATAGTTCCGCTGCCCTTAAGGTCAGCGTAGGTCTGCTTTGCAGACCATCGCAATCAAAGATTGCGACTTGATGGGACCAAGTTTCACTTGGATGGACCAGGCTCCGCGCCTGGACGCAGGCATGCGGCTGAAAGCCGCGATGCCAGAAAAACCGCTTGCCAGCCGGCCCAATGGCTGGCATTTCACACTAAAGCGTGAAACCGCGCTTTTTCGCAGGTTGTACATTTCCCTTACATTGTGCTGTGTACAAAAGCCCCTGGACCCCTTATTCGACGCGGCGTGGGTATCTCGCCCCAAAGCCGGCGGACCATTCGACAAGCGAATGGTCTTCGGTAAAGGCCTGGACGTTCGGAACGTAAGGACAACGCTTCGGAGGGTGGGAGAAACGCTTCGGATGATGACAAAAAGGCCGGCATCCCACTTACGGGACACCGGCCTTTGTTGATACAATTACAGATGCAGCACCCGGTCGCGGATTTCCTGGGTTCTGCCCTGGTTCCAGAACTGGGTCCCGATATAGCCGCAGGTCCGTCTCGCCACATGGAGCATCCGCTGGTCGCGGTTGCCGCACTTGGGGCACTCCCAAACCAGTTTCCCATCATCCTCGACGATCTGAATCTCGCCGTCGTAACCGCAGCAGCTGCAATAGTCCGACTTGGTGTTCAGCTCGGCGTACATGATGTTGTCGTAGATAAACTGCAACAGGCTCATGATCGCCTCTAGGTTATCCTGCATGTTGGGCACTTCCACATAGCTGATAGCGCCGCCGGGGGAGAGCTGCTGGAACTCGCTTTCAAACTTGAGCTTGGTGAAAGCGTCGATCTCCTCGGTGACATGGACGTGGTAGGAGTTGGTGATATACCCTCTGTCGGTGATGCCGGGGATAATCCCGAACCGCCGCTGGAGGCAGCGGGCAAACTTATAGGTGGTCGACTCGAGAGGAGTCCCGTAGGGAGAGTAGTCGATATTCTCGGCGGCCTTCCACTCTTTGCACTTGTCATTCAGTTTCTGCATGACCGCCAGGGCGAAGGGTTTCGCCTCGTCGTCGGTGTGGCTCTTGCCGGTCATATACTTGACGCACTCGTACAGTCCGGCGTACCCCAGAGAGATGGTGGAGTAACCGCCGTAGAGGAGTTTGTCAATCGTCTCGCCGGGTTTTAACCGGGCCAGCGCGCCGTACTGCCAGAGAATCGGAGCAGCGTCCGACTTGGTGCCCAGCAGCCGTTCATGCCGCACCCGCAGCGCCCGGTGGCAGAGCTCCAGCCGTTCCTCGAAAATCCGCCAGAAAGCGTCCATATCCCCACCAGAGGAGAGGGCCACGTCCACCAGGTTGATGGTGACAACCCCCTGGTTGAACCGGCCGTAGTATTTCGGCTTGCCGTTTTCGTCGACGTAGGGGGTCAGGAAGCTGCGGCAACCCATGCAGGGGTAGCAGTTGCCGTTGCCGTTCTTGTCGACCTTGATTTCCAGCATCTTCTTTTCGGAGATATAGTCGGGGACCATCCGTTTGGCGGTGCACTTGGCCGCCAGCTCGGTCAGGTAGTAGAACCGGCTGCCGGGGCGGACGTTGTCCTCTTCCAGCACGTAGATCAGTTTGGGGAAGGCGGGGGTAATCCAGACCCCCTGTTCATTCTTGACCCCCTGGTAGCGCTGGCGGATGGTTTCCTCGATGATGATGGCGAGGTCCTGCTTTTCCTGTTCGTTTTTCGCTTCGCCCAGGTACATAAAGACGGTGATAAAGGGCGCCTGGCCGTTGGTGGTCATCAGGGTGACAACCTGGTACTGGATGGTCTGAACGCCGCGGTTGATCTCCGAGCGGAGCCGCTTTTCGACAATCTGTTTTTTGCGCTCGGGGGTGATGTCCAGCCCCTTCATCTCCTCTTCCACCTCAGCGGTCAGCTTTTTGCGGCTGACGTCGACGAAGGGAGCGAGATGGGCCAAGCTAATCGACTGGCCGCCGTACTGGCTGGAGGCGACTTTCGCGATGATCTGGGTGGCGATGTTGCAGGCAGTCGAGAAGGAGTGGGGCTTTTCAATCAGCGTCCCCGAGATGACCGTCCCATTTTGCAGCATATCTTCCAGGTTGACCAGGTCGCAGTTGTGCATATGCTGGGCAAAGTAGTCGGCGTCGTGGAAGTGGATAATCCCTTCCTTATGGGCCTTGACGATGTCGGGCGGCAGCAGCAGCCGTTCGGTCAGGTCCTTGCTCACCTCGCCAGCCATATAGTCCCGCTGGACCGAGTTGACGGTGGGGTTTTTGTTGGAGTTTTCCTGCTTGATATCCTCGTTGTTGCACTCAATCAGGGTCAGGATTCGTTCGTCGGTGGTGTTCGACTGCCGTTTCAGCGACTGCACATACCGGTAGGTGATATAGTTGCGGGCGACGTCGAACGCCTTCTGGTCCATGATCTGGTCCTCGACCATGTCCTGAATCTCTTCGACCCCCACCGCCCGGTTCATCTGGCGGCAGAGCTGCTCGACGTTTAAGGCAATGATCATGATCTGGTCGTTGGTGAGCCTCGACTCTTCCCGGGTGGCGTTGTTGGCCCCCGAAACGGCCGCTTCTATCTTCTTGCGGTCAAATACGGCTTCCGCGCCGCTGCGTTTGATAATTTTCATGATCATTTCCTTCCTTTGCAGGCGGTGACAGCCGCCTCAATATCGGTTTCTCCCGTACATCTTCTATCAGTCTGACAGAGAATACTATACACCATATCTTGGCGCCAGTCAAGGGCGATAACACCATATCTAGTAAAAACTGGCGATATACACAAATCATTCTCACAAAGTTCAGAAGAGGTTTTACTTGACAAACAGATGTTTGTATGCTTGTTTGGCCTCCTGAAACCGTCCGTATCCACCCTTTTAAGACCCTGTTAAGGCCGGAGGGACGGGCGTTTTCCCGGTGTCTCACCGGTTTTTTGCGTACGAACATCCGCCAGGGAAGGACGCTTTTCGGCTAAAAGAGTCTGATATTGTGAAAGTATTCACATAGAAAAGTACATTTCTATCTATATTGTCAATTTTATAGTGGGGTAGAGGGATTCCTTTAAAAGGTTTGTATAAATTAACCTTTGCAATTTAACAGAAAATATGGTATACTATTCGTATAAGATGATGAAAAGAGAAGATACCGTCAGGAGGTGCCAGATGTTTCAAATTGGAGATATGGTGTTTTATAGTGGCAGTGGCGTCTGTCGGATTGACTCGATTGCCAGCCGGGAGTTTGGCGATGAGATGAAGGACTACTACCTGTTGATCCCGGTACATGCCCCGGAATCGGCGGTTTATCTGCCGGTGGATAACGAGAAACTGCTGTCCCGGATGCGCTCTCCGCTTTCCTCTGAAGAGGTGAAGGGGATTATTCGTTCGATTCCCGAGCGGAAGGTGGAATGGATTTCCGACGAGGGCAAGCGCAAGGCAGAATTTACCCGGATTTTGCGGGATGGGAACCAGTGTGAAATTTTGGACTTGATCCGCCTGATTCATCTGCAGCAGAAGAAGCTGCGGGATGCTGGCCGCAAGCTCCATCAGTGCGACGCACGGGCTTTCCGGGAGGCGCAGAAGATGCTCTGCGACGAGTTCTCGCTGGCTTTGCATATTGAGCCGGGTGAGGTGGAAGGCTATATCGATGAGATGCTTCACGGCCGCACCGCCTGAGTATTTTCGCAGCAAAAAAGGAAGTATCCGATTTGCGGACGCTTCCTTTTTTATTTGGCTTTGTGGTTGAGAATAAACTAGGCTGTCAAGAAAATGAGACAAATAAGCTGGTACGTTTCGGGAGAGATCTTTTTCCCAATCGTTTCGATTTACCCGCTGAACGTCCGAGCGTCCAGGTCTTTCTCGAAGACCATTCGCTTGTCGAATGGTCCGCCGGGTTGAGGGCGGGGAAGACGCGCCGCGTCGAATAAGGGGTCCAGGGGCCTTTATTGTACACAGCACAATGTAAGGAAAATGTATAACCTGCGAAAAAGCGCGGTTTCACGCTTTAGCGTGAAATGCCAGCCAGTTGGGCCGGCTGGCAAGTGGTTTTTCCGGCATCGCGGCTTTCAGCCGCATGCCTGGAGCCTGGTCCATCCAAGTGAAACTTGGTCCTATCAAGTCGCAATCTTTGATTGCGATGGTCTGCAAAGCAGACCATCGCTGCCATAAGGGCAGCGGAACTATATCCAATGCTATAAAAAAATATGCGGGCCGCCCCGCATATCCTCAAAAACTGTTGTGATTGAGGGCTCTGTCCGGCAATGCCGGGCAGCGCCCTTTTTAAGATTATATTTTGTTTATTTCGGTGCCCTTGAGGCACCGACAAAGCTCCGCTTTGATGGGCCAGGC
>CALXHB010000129.1 GCA_944387995.1 uncultured Clostridia bacterium
TGACCTTGTTCATGTAGACGCTGCCCATAATGCCGAAGTGGAGGAGGGTTTCCGGCTTGCAGTCGAGCTTGTCACCGGCGTCCAGCAGCATATAGCAGCCCTTGATGGTGGGGATGACGGTGGCGAGCCCCTCCCGTTTGACCCCTTTGAGCCTTTTAATGATGAAGTTGGCCCCCACGACAATGGCGCCGGTGCTGCCGCCGCTGACAAAAGCGTCCCCTTTACCCTCTTTGAGCAGCTTAAACGCCGCTGCCATCGAGCAGTCGGATTTCGCCTTTAAAAGGGAGACCGGGTCGTCGTGCATCGTGATAACGGTGGGTGCGTGGAAGATTTCGATATTCTGGAGGGAGATCTTCCGATCAGAGGCAACCTTTTTCAGTTTTTCCTCGTCCCCGGTGACGATGATTTCCACACCGTATTCCTGCACCGCCGCGGCGCATCCTTCCAGCACCGCCACCGGCGCGTTATCGCCGCCGAAACCATCAACGATAATTTTCATCTGTCTCATCCTTTCTGCGATTCGGTATCCTCTTGCTGCAAATGGGCCTCACTGGCGGCAAAAAAGCCGGTATAATCTGCCCGCCGCAGTTCCGTCTTCAGCGCCTCAATGGCCCGGCGGGCCGTCTCGAGATACCGGAGCTTCTTGTCCCGGATTCGCGCAGGGAGGGGCGGAAGAAGGCCCATATTGCTCCCCATCGGCTGGAAATCGGCAGAGGGGGTCGAGACATGGCCGCACAGAGCCCCGCACATCGTCTCCGGCGGGAGCGAGAAGGGGGTGAGTCCCAGCATCTGCCGGGCCAGCGCATGGCCGGCCACCAGCCCGCTCATGGCCGACTCCATATACCCTTCCACCCCGGTCATCTGACCGGCAAACCAGAGGGGACTGGATGTTTTATCCCCCTGGAGCCGGAAGTCCCGGCCCAAAAGTTTGGGGGAATTGAGGAAGGTATTCCGGTGCATGACCCCATACCGGACAAACTCGGCGTTCTGGAGCCCCGGAATCATCGAAAAGACCCGTTTCTGTTCCCCCCAGCGGAGGTTAGTCTGGAATCCCACCAGGTTGTACATCGTCCCGGCCGCGTTTTCCTTCCGCAGCTGGACCACCGCCCAGGGCCGGTGGCCGGTCCGAGGGTCCCGCAGGCCCACCGGCTTTAAGGGGCCGAAACGGATGGTGTCCGGACCCCGTCTGGCCATCACCTCAATGGGCATACAGCCTTCGTACACCTTGAGCTTCTCATCGACGTCGTGGCGGGGGGCCTGTTCCGCCTGGGTCAGCGCCTCGAAAAAGGCCTCGTACTCTTCCTTATTCATCGGGCAGTTGAGGTAGTCGTCCTCCCCCCGCCCATAGCGGGAAGCGGCAAAGGCCACCGACCGGTCGATGGAATCGGCGGTGACAATCGGCGCCGCCGCGTCATAAAAGGAGAGGGACGCCTCACCGGTCAGACTGCGGATGGCGTCGGCCATTCGGTCGCTGGTGAGGGGGCCGGTGGCGATGACCGCCGGGCAGTCAAACTGCAAGGTGGACACTTCCTCCCGCACCAGGTGAATCCGGGGGTTTTCGGAAATTTTGCGGGTTACCAGGTCGGAAAACAACTCCCGGTCCACCGCCAGTGCGCCCCCTGCCGCCACGGCGGTCTCCTCGGCGCAGGGCACCAAGAGGCTCCCCATCAGCCGCATCTCCTCTTTTAACAGCCCCGACGCCGAACCCAGACGGGAGGCCTTGAGGGAATTGGAACAGACCAGCTCAGCCAGCCCCTCGCTCTTATGGGCCGGGGAGAACTGGACGGGCTTTTGTTCATACAGGTCGACGTCGATGCCGTAGGAGGCGATTACCTGGGCCGCCTCACAGCCAGCCATCCCGCCGCCGACCACAACCGCTTTCTTTTCCAATGGTTACTCCTTTTCCTTGTCAACCGGCCGTTCGTAATCGCACTCTGCGTTGGAACAGTAGATCTTGGCCCCGCGGCCGGCCTTTTTCAGAAGCGTCTTGCCGCATTTGGGGCACTTTTCGTCGATCGGCGGGTCCCAGCTCATAAAATCGCAGGTGGGGTTATGCTCACAGCCGTAAAACTTCTTTCCCTTGCGGGACTTTTTCTCCAAAATCTTGCCGCCGCACTTGGGGCATTCGCCCGGCATCTCGGGGGCGAGGGTTTTGGTGTTGCGGCACTCAGGGAAACCGGGGCAGGCGAGGAACTTGCCATACCGGCCGGTCTTGATAACCATCTTGCGGCCGCACTTTTCGCAGACGATGTCGGTTTCCTCATCCGGCACCTTCATAAAGACGTCCTTCATATCCTCTTCCGCCTTGGAAAGGGTGCCGGAGAAGTCGTCGTAAAATTCGTGGAGGGTCTGCACCCAGGACTTTTTGCCTTCTCCCACCAGGTCCAGGTCCCCCTCCATCTTGGCGGTGAAGCCGGGGTCGACCACCTGGGCAAAGTGTTCGGTCATCAGCTGGGTGGTGATTTCCCCCAGCTGGGTGGGCTTTAGGGCTTTGCCTTCCCGCTCCACATACCCTCTGGCCAGAATCGTCGAGATGGTGGGGGCGTAGGTGGACGGGCGACCGATGCCGTTTTCCTCCAGCGTCTTAATCAGCGACGCTTCGGTATAGCGGGCCGGGGGCTGAGTAAAGTGCTGGTTGCCAGTCAGCTCCAGCAGTTTGAGGATATCCCCCTTTTCCATGGCGGGCAGGGTCCCTTCTCTGGCTTCGTCGGTGTCCTTGCCCTCCACATAGAGGACGGTGAACCCGTCGAATTTCACCGAGAATCCGCTGGCCTTAAAGAGGCACCGGCCGGCGGTGATATCGGCGGTGACGGTATCGTATACAGCGTCGGCCATCTGGGAGGCGATAAACCGCTCCCAGATCAGCTTATACAGCTTATACTGGTCGGGGGTGAGGCTTTCCTTGACCTCGGCGGGGGAGAGTTCCGGCATGGTAGGGCGGATGGCCTCGTGGGCGTCCTGGGCCCCAGCCCGGGTCTTATACACCCGGGGAGAAGCGGGCAGGTAGTCTTTGCCGTAGTTGCCCTCGATATAAGAGGAAGCGGCCGCTCTCGCTTCGTCCGAAACCCGCAGCGAGTCGGTACGCATATAGGTGATAAGACCCACCGCCCCGAGGGTCGGCAGCTCAACGCCTTCATACAGGTTCTGAGCCACCGACATCGTCCGCTTGGACTGGAAACCCAGCTTGCGGGAAGCCTCCTGCTGCAAGGTGGAGGTGGTGAAGGGCGGCGCCGGGGAGCGCTTGCGGACCCCTTTCTTGAGGCCGGTCACCTGGTACTCGGCCCCCTGGAGCATCGCCAGAATCCGGTCGGCGTCGTCCTTGGTTTTCAGCGCCATCCCGTCCAACTTTTTGCCGTCCACCCCGTAGAGCTTAGCGATAAATCCTTTTTTGGATTTAGAGGTCTGGGGAGCCAGCCGGGCTTCCACCGACCAGTACTCCTCCGACACAAAGGCGCGGATCTCTTCCTCCCGGTCGACGATCATCCGCACCGTCACCGACTGGACCCGCCCGGGGCTCAAGCCGGGACGGACCTTTTTCCAAAGGAACGGAGAGAGTTTATAGCCCACAATCCGGTCGAGAATCCGTCTCGCCTGCTGGGCGTTGACCAGGTCCATATCCAGCTTGCGGGGATGGCTCATCCCCTCCTTGACACCGGATTTGGTGATCTCGTTGAAGGTCACCCGGTTGGCGTCGTCGGTACTGAGCTTTAGGATATTGGCCAGATGCCAGGAGATCGCTTCGCCCTCTCTATCGGGGTCGGTCGCGAGGTAGATTTTATCGGACTTTTTTGCCGCCGCCTGGAGGCCCTTGATGGTCTCCGACTGTTTGCGGATGTTTAGATATTTCGGGGTAAAGTCGTGCTCCACGTCCACCCCCAGCGTACTCTTGGGCAGGTCGCGGACATGTCCCATCGACGCCATGACCTCGTAGTTTTTGCCGAGGTATTTTTTTATCGTCTTCGCCTTAGCCGGCGATTCCACAATTACAAGATTATGCATCGGTCCTTTTGCCATCGGTACATTTCTTCCTTTCATCCCTATCAGCGCCTGGCTTTCCCGGTCCAGGGGCTTGAGGGCTGGCGGAGATTCCTTTCTGCCAACCGTCAAGCTCTTGCACGTGTATGAGGGCCTGTTACCGCTTATTTTGCCAGCCGGAAACGCTGGCCCGACATGGCCTCCACGGCCCCTTCCAGTTCCAGCTCGGTCAACAGCTGGAGCAGCTCTCCCACCGGCAGGTCGCAGGCCGCTGCCAGATCGTCGATGAGCCTGGGCTCGTCGCTCAAAAGGGAGAGAATGAGTCTTCGGGGAGAATCTTCCCCGGGAGTATAGGCGGGCGCTGCCGCGGCCACCAGGGTGCCGGAATCTTCTTCAGCAGGGTAATCTTCCCCGGGCGCGGGGGCCGTTTTCGGCTTTTCCTCCCGCTTTTTCGGTTTCGGCAGCGGAATTTCTCCCTTTTCCTCCGGCTCGGTGATAAACAGCGGCTGCCGCTCCACCACTTCCGGATTCAGGGTATCCTTATACCGCCCCAGATATTCCATCACAATATCATAGGCCGACATCGCCAGTTTCGCTCCGTCCCGGATATACTGCGCCACCCCCATACATTGGGCGTCGTAGATATTGGCGGGGGGAATGCAGAAAAGTTCCTTTCCCTGGTCGATGGCGGCGTTGGCGGTAATCATCGAACCGCTCCGCAGCGGCACCTGCCCCAGCAATACGCAGTCCGCCAGTCCGGCAATCAACCGGTTACGGGCGTGGAAATATCCCGGCGGAACCCGGCGTCCCGGTTCCAGCTCGGTCACCAGTGCCCCGCCGGTGGCGACAATTGCTTCTTTTAAATCGTGGTTTTCTCTGGGGTAGTTGACGTCGATGCCGCAGGCCAGCACCCCGACTGTGGGACCGTGACCCCGCATACAGCCCAGATGAGCAAAGCTGTCGATGCCGACGGCGCACCCGCTGACCACCGCCGCCCCAGACCGGGCCAGCTGGTAGCTGATATTGCCGACCGCGCTCTGGTAATAGTCGTAGGCTTTCCGGGTGCCGACCACCGACACGGTCAGCCGGTCCCGTAAAACCGAGAGGTCCCCCCGGACATAGAGGACCGGCGGCGGGCAATAGATATGCAGAAGGCTCTCCGGATAGTCCTCATCCTCCATGGTGAGAACCTTGGCTCCCAGCTTTTCGCACTTTTCCAGCACCATCTCCGCCCGTTCGAGGGAGACGCTCTGGACCGCCGTCATATCCTCCGCCTTTAAAAAGGGGTACGAAGTCTTTTCGCGGTAGAAGGTTTCGGGATCTGTTTGCTCCAGCAGCTCCACCAACCGTTCGCAGGCGGTGGGGAAACAGAGGCTCAGCCAAACCCAGTATCTTGTTTTGTCATTGACCGCCATCTTCCTTCACCGCTCCTTTCTGCGAAAATTACGCCTCGTACTGCATCCGGTCCGGCGTCCAGCCCGAGAGAGTCTCCTTGAGGTTTTCAGCATACTGCTTGGCCTTCGGTAGCGAATGGTCCAGGTAGTTGCCGCATTCCCACCGTTTGGTGCCGGGAATTTCGCCGGTAAAACCTAAAATAAAGTCACAGGTCTCCTGTACCAGCCGGATGGCATCCTCCGCCGAGATCGAGTCCCGGGTGATGAAGTAAAACCCCGTCCGGCAGCCCATCGGCCCCACGTAAATAATCCGGTCGGAGAAGGGGGTGTTGCGGACATAGGTGGCAAACAGGTGCTCGAAGGTGTGCAGGCCGTCGTTTTCGAGGTACACCCCGCCGTTGGGCACCACCATCCGGATGTCATAGGTGATGCAGTCCCCGTCGATGCGGGAGACGTACATGCCCGGTTTTAATTTATCATGATTCACGGTAAAGCTCTTAATCGTCTGCATATGGGTACTCCTTATATAAGATCATGAGATAAAAGACAGAATGGACCCCATCACCGGCTGCTGTCAATGCCGCGGCTCAGCTCCCAGATAAAGATGGTGGCGGCCATGGCGGCGTTAAAGGATTCCGCCCGTCCCCGCATCGGGATGGTCACCCGATGGGCACAAGAGGCCACTTGTTGGGGGGAGAGTCCGTTGCCCTCGTTACCAATGAGCAGGATGCAGCCCGGCGGGAAATGGGTATCCAGCAGGGAGGGGGCCTCCCCGTCCACCACCGAAGCGTAGCTGACAAGGGGCGTCGTCTGCAAAAATGCTTCCATCGGGGTCACCAACAGCGGCATCCGGAAAACCGAACCCATCGCCGCCCGGAGGACTTTTAGGCTGTACAGATCGCAGCTTCCCTCGCTCAGCACCACCCCGTCCATTCCGAGGGCGTCGGCGGTGCGAATAATCGTTCCGACGTTGCCGGGGTCCTGCAGCCCCCAAAGGCCGATATACCGCCCATCCGGACGGAGGGTAAAGGAGGCTTCCGGAATCCGGCAGATGGCATACACCCCCTGGGGGGAACGGGTCTGGGCCAGCCGGGCCGCTGCCCCGTCCGAAACGAGGAAGGTCTGCGAAATCCCGTCCAATACCTTCAGCTCTTCCCGGCCGCTTTGAAGGCTTTCCCGGGTCAGATAAACGCTTTCCACCTGAATCCCGCTTAAAACCGCCTCTTCCAGCAGTTTAAACCCCTCCAGGACAAACTTTCCCTCCGCCGCCCGAGCCTTCTTCTGGGCCGCCAGGCGGGTGTAAAGCTGCACCCTGGGGTTATCCTTGGAACGAATCTCTTCCAACCGCCGCTTCCCCCTTTCCATCCATTTTATGAAAAAAACAGGTCATACACCGATATTATCGCACGAAACGCGCGTTCTGTAAACAGGTAAATGTAAAAATTTGCGGTATACGCCCCTTCTGTCCCGCAAAAAGCCTGATTTTTCCCTGCCAGTACCCAAAAGCGAGCATAAGAAAACGCCCGGGCCTTGCAGCCTGAGCGTTTGAAAGACGAAATTACAGAGCAGCTTTTGCCTTTTCGCAGAGAGAGGTGAAAGCAGCTGCGTCATGGATGGCGATCTCGGAGAGCATCTTGCGGTTTAAGGAGACGCCCGCCTTTTTCAGGCCGTTCATGAAGGTGGAGTAGTTCATGCCGTTCGCCTTGCAGCCAGCGGAGATGCGGGTGATCCAGAGACGTCTGAAATCACGCTTTTTCTGTTTACGGCCGATGTAAGCCTTCTGGCCGGATTTGAAGACCGCTTCTTTCGCAGTGCGGAACAGTTTGCTCTTGCCGCCCCAGTAACCTTTGGCGAGCTTGAGGGTTTTATTTCTTCTTTTGCGCGTCATCATTGCGCCCTTTACACGTGCCATTCTATTTTACCTCCAAAGTTGAGATGTGGATCAGTTGATTGCTGGATCAGCCGTAAGGAAGGAGCTTCTTAACGGCCTTTACGCAGGTAACGTCAGCGTAAGCGGTGTTACGGAGCTGGCGTTTCCGCTTGTGGGACATCTTGGTGAGAATGTGGCGCTTGTTCATATGGGCGCATTTTACCTTACCGGACGCAGTCAGTGCAAAACGCTTTTTGGTAGCGCTATGAGTTTTAATCTTCGGCATATTGTTGGTCCTCCTTATGGGTTTATAAACCAAGAGTGCGGGGATTCCCGCTAATTACTTTGCAGGCTTCGGGGAGATAAACATCGCCATGCTGCGGCCTTCCATCTTAGCAGGCTTATCAATGACGCCGGCTTCTCCGACCGCATCTTTAAAGCGGTCGAGCAGTTCCCGTCCGAGTTCGGTATGCGCCATCTCTCTGCCGCGGAAACGGACCGAAACCTTGACTTTATCCCCGCCCTGTAAAAACCGGGCGGCCTGGTTGACCTTCACTTCAAAGTCGTGGGTATCAATGTTCATCGACATCCGCACTTCCTTGATGTCCACCGTCTTCTGGTTCTTTCTGGCCTCTTTTTCCCGCTTGGCCTGCTCGTAGCGGTATTTGCCGTAATCCATAATCCGGCAAACATTCGGGGTGGCCTGAGGCGCGATGTCTACAAGGTCAAGACCCTTTTCGGCCGCAATCTGGAGCGCCTGTTTGGTAGGCATAATGCCAAGCTGGCTGCCGTCGGCATCAA
This sequence comes from uncultured Clostridia bacterium, assembly GCA_944387995.1. Taxonomy (GTDB): domain Bacteria; phylum Bacillota; class Clostridia; order Oscillospirales; family Ruminococcaceae; genus Faecivivens. The sequence continues at coordinate 8,041 of CALXHB010000129.1, forward strand.
TGACGCGGATCTCCTTCTCCCGGATGTCCTCATTGATGTGCAAGTCTTTTTTGCTAATGGTAAAGCACCTCCGATACCTGTCGTATGCAAAGTTAAAAAAAAAAAAAAAAGCACGGTATAAAACCCGTGCCCGCACTCCAACACGCGCCAACAAAGCCGCGTATCGATATCACTATCAACCCATCTAACACGAAAGCGAAGGGTGAGAACGGAGGGTTCTGCTTTATTTGTTACCCGATTAGTATAGCACATCTGTTTACGGCTGTCAAGGGTGCTTCACAGGCGGAAACGGACGAATCGAAAGAAAGAATTACGAATTTTTTTGTACATATCCCCGATAAAATTCGCATTTTGCCTTGCTATGAGGAGAAAAATATGATAAAATTGTATAAAAGGTATAAGAACTAGCTACCAGGAGGTGTCCACCATGAAAAAAGCCGCGCTTTTATTCCTCGCCCTTCTGTCTGCCCTCTCCCTCTCTGCCTGTAACGGAGCGGCGAAGGGCCCCGTTTACAACTTTTCCTCCGCCAACGGGGCCGCTTTTACCCCTTACGCCGTCGAATATGAAGATACCCTCTATTTCACCACCTTTTATGATGAGCTGTACAGCTACCGGGACGGCGCTGTCACCCTGCTGGAAACCGAGTTTGATGTCTGGTCGATGACGCTGTGGGAGGATGCACTCTACTACTGCGCCAACAAAGACTGGGAATTGGACGGATTTTATAGAAGAACACTGTCGGAAGATGGACTCTCCCTCGGGGAACCGGAAAAGCTCTACGACCTTTCCGGTTCCGAATCCTACCCAAACGCCGCCTGGACCGATGGAAAGCACATTTTCTTTTTAAATTACGACGGCCTTCTCCGGGTCAACCTTTCGGACGGGACCGAAACCCTCTGGAACTTCCAGTGGGCCAGCGGTTCTCTGCTGGTATATGACCATACGCTGTATCTAAACGCGCCCAGAAACGATCCCAATCCCTACCATCTCTTTGCCGTCGACCTGGACAATGGGGAGATCGAGACGGTCACCGAAGAGTCTGCCCGGGCAATGGGCGTACAGGACGGAAAACCTGTCATCCTGTATTCCAACGCCGCGCCGCGCACCCTTCCCTTTACCGATGGCTTCTCCTATTATCTGGACGGCACCGAGGTATACACCAAAGAGGGTGAAGAATACATCTACGCCTGTACCATCCCGATTCAGGGCTCCCTTTTGGACCCGCAGTTTTTAACGGTGGGGGACAATCTGCTGATGCGCAGCTTTTATCCCGCCGACCTATCGGAAATAGACCATAACCTCCCCGGCTCCGATATGACCGATACCAAAATATACCAATATCTGCTGACCCCCGACGGAGAACTGACCCTTCTGCTGGCGGACGACGTCCGGTTCCCGCTGGCGTGACTTTTCCAATGCAAAAGCGCCTGCCGGTTTCCTATCCTCTTAATACTCCGTCAGGTAAATCCCCAGGTTCGCGACAAATTCCCCGAACCTGGCAGTTTTTCCTTCAATATTCTCCTGAGACACGCCTCGATAAAGGCATTGTTCCAGGTAAAGGCGTTCATCTGAGCAGAAGAAATAGTCTTTCTTCCACAGATACCCGATATATTCCGGCTTCCCATGGTTATCGGTGACCCGGTACAGCTTCCGGTTTTGCTCGGTGTCGAGGAGGCGGAAGACCGAACAGTCGGCATCCGGTATCCCTTCCGGGATTTCATGCAGCCGCTTAACCGATGAAGGCAGCTCGTCCAGCGGCACCTCTTCGGTGTCAATCCGTCCTAGCAGCCATTGGAGCGTCTCCCGAGCGGTATGGTGGCAGGGCTGAAATAATCCGCTGAGAAGGGCGTAATCCTTTGTGTTTTCTCCGGGAAAGATCACCCCAATACTGCCTTCCGGCTCATTGGGCGGGCATTCCCCCGGGTGCTGCTCCATCCACTGCCGCAGCTTTTTTTCTTCCATCCAGATAACCTCCTGACAAAAAATCCGCCCAGTGTCACACCGGGCGGATTTTGTTTTACCGTATAATCTTCTGTTTGCCAGCCTTCTTTTCGGGGAGGGCAGGTTTTTCCTGAGAACCAATGTCGGTGAAGATCGGCTCGTCGTCCTCTTCCTCCTCATCGTCCTCATCCTCGTCGTCTTCACCCATCTCTTCCCGCACCTGACGCTCATGGGGTTCGATGATGTACTTAACGATATAGGGATAGGAGTTGAAAACCGCGATAAACCAGACGGTCGAGAACCCAATCAGCAAAAACACCAGCATCCACACCATCGGCAGGAACCATAAGAGCGGCACCACAATCAGGAGCGTCCAGAAAGCGGTGATGATATTGGTTTTCAGCCCCAAAAAGGAGAAGATAAAGCTGTTTTTGATGATAAACCGCACCGGCAGTTCCACCGTGACGGTCATCAGGTAGGTGTAAAACCGCATAAACATCAGAAGCAGCAGCACCACGATGCAGACCCCCAGCGGAATGGCCATCGCAACCGACAGGCCCTGGTTGGCCACATACCACAAAAGGGCAAACCCGACGATACCGGAGGAGAGGATGTCCAAAATTCCCAGCACAAAACCCTGCTTGAAATTGGACTTAAAGGCGTCAAAGAAATCGGACACCATAAAGACCGGTTTTTCGTTGGCAAAGTTGCGCAGAATATAAACCAATCCGCAGGTCGCGGGTCCAATCGTCACAATCGGGATACAGCAGACCACATAGAGGAGATTTAACTCAATCAGTTTCCAGAACTTACGCCCATACAGCTCGAAAAAGTAAAAAAACCGCTTTTTTTTCGGGCCGTCCTTATCGACGCCGGGGCCTGGTTTGGAATAGTTAAACAAACCGCCAAGTAATGACATAGACTTATTTCGTTCCTTTCATCGGTACCCCGAAAAACGGGATACGAAGTCCGTCCAGCCGTTAAAAATGCATACCAAACGGGGTACTCGTGCAAAATATCCCAATCAGCTTTTGACGGCTCGCGGCTTTTTATGGGTTTTTAACATAACTATTATGCAGGAAAAGGCGCAATTTGTCAAGACCGTTCGCGGGTGGATTCTATAAACGTTATGTAAATTTCTATAAAACAGGGGTGGGTTCCTCCTTTACGGCACCCACCCCATTATCAGATTACGGTTTTTCCCTTTAAGCAGGTAGAGTACAAAATACATCCGCCAAATTCCATTCCCTCCCGGGTAAACCGGGGCTGGCGGAGAATTGCCCGGCGGTACAGCCGCAACTGGGCCCCATACCGCTCTTTCAGCACCGAAAAGCTCCCGACCCGGTCGGTTTTGAAGTCCACCAGCCAGACCTTTCCCTTTTCGATAAAGATACAGTCGGCAATTCCCTGGAGCAGGATTTCCGCCTCCCCGCCATTGGGGAAACCGGCGTCTTTGGCGGGGATGGTGTCAAAAAACTTGTACTCCCGGAGCACCTCGTCCGCCTCCAGCATCCGGCCCATCAAATCCGACCGGAAAAAGGCAGCAAATTCTTCCCGGTCGATGGCGGCGGCCTCCTGGGGGGTCAGGTATTCCATCTGCTCCAGCCGCATCAGTTCCCCGTCCGGGTCTTCTCTGCCGGCCTGGTAATCGGCAAACTGAAGGGCCCGGTGGAAGATGGTGCCCTGCTGGGCGGGGGTGAAGGGGGTGTCCGACCGGCCGGATTCGGCGGCCCGCTTTTCCTGTAAAACCTCGTCCCCGGAGAACTCCTCCGACAGTCTAGCCCCGGTCCCGGCCGCAAACCGGGGGGCGGAAAGCTTGATCTTTCCCTTTTGATGGGTCAGGCGGGTGACCGAAAGTTTTGCCGGGATGACCGTCTCGGCCAGATGGGGATAGACCCAGGAAAACCGCTCCCGCAGGGTATCGGCAGCCTTTTCATCGGGGACCCGTTCTTCCGCGGGCGGCTGCTCCTGTCCTTCCGGCAGCTCCGCCTCCACCACCCGCAGCGGGAGAGAGGTCGGGACTTCCGGCAGTTCTGTTCCACAGCTCTCCCGCCATTTGGCCATCACCGGATGCCGCAGGAAAGCTGCCAGAATCCAGCGATTGTAGCTGGACACACCCCCAGCAGCAGCCGGTGTCGGCCGGTCCCCGCCGGTGTAGAGGGCGGCGGCGTTCTGCACCGCCTTGGGCAGATCCTTTTCGCTGACACAGAGAATCAGCCGTTCTTTTGCCCGGGTCAGCGCCACATATAAAAGCCGCATCTCTTCCGAAAGCATATCCCGCTTTTCCTGGGAGGCGGCCGCCGCATAGGGAATGGTTTTATACCGCCGCAGCGCCTCCCGCTCGACCCGCTGCATCCCGAAGCCCATCTCCGGATGGAAGAGGGTCAGGGAGGAAAAGTCGCTGTAATTAAACCGCTTGCCGCACCCGGCCAGGGCCACCACCGGGAACTCCAATCCCTTGGAGCCGTGCACCGTCATAATCCGGACGGCGTTTTCCGCCTCCGACACCGGCACAGCGGCGGTAAACCGGCCGTTTTCCTCCGAAAGTGCCCGCAGATAGGAGACAAATCCCGCCAGCTCGCTGTTGCCTCCGGCTTCGTAATCGGAAGCGTATTTGAGCAGCAGCCGCAGGTTTAATTCCCGCGCGCCATCGGTATCGCTGCGGCTCAAAACCTCGATAAAGTCGGTCTGATCGTAGATATACTGGATTAAGGTGGAAATGCGGCTGACGGCGGCTTTCTGCCGCAGCTGGGCAATCAGCTCCACAAAAGCGGAAGCCCGTTCCCCATCGGGGCCACCCTCTGCCTGCTGCAACAACAGGGCCTGGTAAAGGCTCTTGCCGCTCCGCCGGAGACTCAACCGGGAGAGATCGTCGCAGGTAAAGGAAAAGACCGGGGACAGCAGCACCGCCGCCATCGCGTGGTCCCGGGTGGGGTTATCCAGCACCTCCAGCATCGCCATCATCAGCGAGACTTCCCTCGAGTCAAAATACCCCGAGGCGGTGCAGAGCTGGGCGCCGACCCCCTCCTCCTGCAAGGCGGTAGCATACAGGTTCCCGGAGGACTGGATACTCCGCATCAGGATGACAAAATCCCCGCCCCGGCAGGGCCGGAGCGCTCCCGTGGACTTGTCATAGACCTTTTCGCCCCGTTCAATCATCCCTTTGATTTGATGGGCGAGGGCCTTTGCCTCGGCAAGCCAGAGGGAAACCGGTTCCTCCTCTTGGGACTCGGCGAGACCTTTGCCGTCCAGCAGCTGCAAAGTAATGGCCGCTTCCCCCTCCGGCAGGGGTGGGAAATAATCCGCCCCGCAGTAGAGGGCCTCCTGCCCGTCGTAATCGACGTCCCCCACCTCCCGGGACATCACACAGGAGAAGAGATAGTTGATCGCTTCGGTCACCTCCGCCCGGGAGCGGAAGTTTTTGGACAGAGGAGCCAGGGCGGGAAAATGGACCCCGTCAAAGGGGTGAAAGGTGTCCTTCTTTTCCAAAAAGACCGCCGGATTAGCGCTGCGGAAACGGTAGATGCTCTGTTTAAGGTCTCCGACCAGGAAGAGGTTTTCGCCGTTGCGGCTGATGCAGCGGAAAATCGTGTCCTGCAGCCGGTTGGTGTCCTGATACTCGTCCACCATGATCTCCTCAAACTGTTCCGACAGGGTGCGGGCCCGGGC
>CALXHB010000130.1 GCA_944387995.1 uncultured Clostridia bacterium
AATCCCTCCTTCTCCGCCAAGAAAGAGGTACCGCATTTCGATATGGTACCTCTTGACCTAGAATTTCATACGGCAGTGGATTCGAACGGGAGCGGTACTGAATGACAGCCCGGTGGGCTGTCAGAGCTGCGACCTGGCCCGCCCGCAGGCGGGGCGAATCCCTCCTTCTCCGCCAGGATAGAGGTACTGTGTTTTGGCATGGTACCTCTTTGCGTAGGGATCTCTTTTAGAGAGGGATTCGAACGGGAGTGCCGGTTTGCCCCTTAGTACGGCGGCAAATTAAGAAAAACTTCTTGCAAATCCTCCCCTATTTATTTGTAAGCTGTTGGGCCACATATTTCTTTTTTGGAAAGATGTGGCCCTTTTGTTTTTGTTCAAATTTATTTGTAGAAAGAGGTTGTTGTCATGAAAGTTTCCTGTACGCCTACCCGGTTTCTTCTCTACCTGTTGGGCCTCAACCTGATCGCATTTGCGGTTGTACTGAATATCCGCTATAATTTGGGCGTCGCGGCGTTTAGCTCGGTCATGTACTCGATTTCGGAGATTTACGGGATTTCCCTCGGCACCGCGTCGATTATCTGTTATCTGATTTTCGTGGCAGTCCAGTGCATTTTGTCCCGTCGGATTACCCTCCAATATATTCTGGAAGTGCCCCTCTCCTTTGCTTTTGGCTTTTTAACCGATCTCTACGATTGGATGATCCCCGAGATTTCTGCTCCTCTTGCTGTGGATTTCATTTTGTTTATCCTCACGATGTTCATTACCGGCATGGGTGTTTTCCTCTGTGTCCAGACAAACCTCGTTCTGACTCCGACTGACGGGATTGTAAAAACCATCTCTGACGTCTTTAAACTGCCCTTTTCGTTGACCAAAAACGTCTTTGACATCTCCCTTGTGGTCATCAGCGCTCTGCTCTGCCTGCTCAACCATGCGCCTTTTTATGGTATCGGGGTTGGAACCGTTTTAACGGCAGTATTTATCGGACGGATTATCAAGATCTACGAGAAGAAGGTTCACCTTCCGTTAACTGCCCACTAAAAGGAGGTTTTTTCATGAATATGGTTATTCGCACCGAAGCTCCCGCTGATTATTCCGGGGTTTACCAGCTGGTTCAGGAGGCCTTTGCCACCGCAGAACATCGCGACGGAGACGAACAGGACCTGGTGGTTCGTCTGCGGGATAGTGAGGCGTTTATTCCGTCCCTTTCGCTGGTGGCGGAAGTGGACGGAACCTTGGCCGGTTACCTTCTCCTGACCCGGATTCAGGTGGGGAGGTCCCAGCAGCTGGCGGCTGCCCCTCTGGCGGTGGCGCCCGCCTTCCAGCGGCAGGGAATCGGCACCGCCCTGATTCGGGAGGGGGAACGCCGGGCCCGGGAAATGGGGTATCAGTATATCGTAATTTTAGGCAGTCCCGCCTATTACGGCCGGCTGGGTTATGGTCCAGCGGAAAGGTATGGAATCCGCCCGCCGTTTCCGGTAGAGTCGGCGTATTTTATGGCACAGCCGCTCCGACCGGGCGTGGAAAAGCTGGATGGAGTGGTCCAGTATGCACCGGAATTTGGCATTTAATATCCCAATTTTAGAAGTACATTTCAGCAAAAGGACCTTCGGGTCCTTTTTTTTGCTGCTTATTAAGTTATAAAGTAAAAATTCACATTCCAATTTATAAAGTTTCGTAGAAAAATTTTCAGAACTATTTACATAAAATTTTACCTATGCTATACTAAAAAACAGTGATAAGACTCTAATTTTCAACCGTTTTTAAGGAGGCACAACGATGGAACAGTTCACCCAGTGGCGAGCCGGCATCTTAACTTTTACCGCCGGTAAGACTTATGAAAATCCCTTCCTCGACGTAGAAATCTGGGCGGTTTTCACCGGCCCCTCCGGCCGGACCATCCGCCGGGAAGCCTACTGGGACGGCGGGGCGACCTATCGGGTCTCCTTTGCTCTCACCGAGACCGGTGAGTGGAAATATACCCTTTCGGCTCCGGCGGACAGCGGCCTGGACGGGGTTACGGGCAGTTTAACCTGCGTTCCCTATACCGGCGATCTGCCGGTGTACCAGCATGGTTTCCTCCGGGTGTCGGATGACCATCATTCCCTCTGCTATGGAGATGGAACGCCGTTCTTCTGGCTGGGCGATACCCATTGGGGCTTTGTGGCCGGGGAGACCTGGGGCTCCAACTATCCCAAGATGGACAGCATGTTCAAAGGCATGGTGGACAAACGGGTGGAACAGCACTTCACCGTTTACCAAACCAACCTCCGCAGTGAGCCCGGCCGCACCACCCACTACTGGATGGACGGCTGCATCGGTACCCTGCCGGACGTGGAGTTCTACCAGAAAGAAGTCGACCCCCGGATGCAGTACATCGCCGACAAGGGCCTGATTAACGCCCTGGGCTTTGCCTGGGCTGGGTCGGTACTGGGGAAACTGGACCTCCAGAAGAACCTTGCCCGCTACATTGTCGCCCGTTACGGGGCCCTTCCGGTGGTTTGGACACTGGCGGGGGAGGTGGCCGGATACGGCGCCGCTGACCGGATGGCCTGCATCGATGGCTGGAGAGAGGTTGCGCTGCTGGTGGAAAAGCTGGACGGCTACGGCACCCTTCAGACCGCCCATTACACCAACGAACGGCCCTACGCCGACTACTACGTGGACGAAGGCTGGTTTGACTTTACCTTAAACCAGGGCGGCCACGGAGACCTGCCGATCTACGCCTGCTACCAGCGGGAGCATCGGGCAAAACATCCCGATAAGCCCTTTATCGAAGGGGAAGAGATGTACGAGTTTGTCTCCACCCTGGAGCCCAACGGCAGTCGCATCTGCACAGCGGACATGGTGCGGCGCTGCGCCTACCTGTCGGTCCAGAACGGAGCCTGCGGTTATACCTACGGCGCCCAGGGCATCTGGGACACCGTGCTGGAAAAGCCGGAAAAACCCAACCCCCGCAACATTTTTAACCGCCAGGGAACGACCTGGTATGAGGGTGTCGAAGGGGAAGGGGCCTACCAGATGGGCCTGATGAAGGAGTTTTATGAGCGGGAACATTTTGCCTCGATGGTGCCGGTCTTTGATTATTATGCCGATAAACTTCCCTTTGCCGACCCGATGATTTCCGAGCTGTATGTGCCCCATCTGCTCTCCAACCCCGATCATACCGAGATGATCGCCTATTATCTTCCCACTGTTCGGTTTGAACTGACGATGACAGGCTTACAGGATAAATCCTACCGGGCTCGTTGGTTCAACCCCCGGACCGGGGAATACACTCCGGTGGCAGAGTTTACGCCGGTGGACGGCAGCTGGAAGATGCCGGCAAAACCGGACGATAAAGACTGGCTGCTCAAAATTGAAACGGTGTAAGGAAATTGTATAAGGCGCCTCGCTAAGGGGCGCCCGACCTGAAAGGGGTGCTGTAAAATGCTCAAGAGCTTTATCTATCAACCGGTGACCGAAACCTCCCGTCCCTTTGCCGCCGCCGCCAAGACCTGCGGCTTTGCCGAAAAAGGGTATGTGGAGGATGAATACTTCCAGACCGGCACTGCCAATGTGTATGAAGAAAATCCCGACCTTTCCCCCAAGGTTCTCTATCCGGACGCCCCTTACACCACCCGGGTGCTGATTCGCCGTCCGGCCGACCCGGCGCGGTTCAGCGGCAACGTGGTCATTGAGATTTTAAACTCCTCTGCCAACATCGACATCGACCGGATGTGGGTCAACTCCTGGCCCTTCTTCATGCGCAACGGCGATATCTATGTCGGCATCTCCAGCAAAGGCCACGTGGTGGACACTCTCAAGCGGTTTGACCCCGAGCGGTATGGTCCGATCAACTGGGCAAACCCCCTGCCGGACCGCAAGCCGCCGGAAAACAACCATTTCCTTTTCCTGCCCCAGTATGAGAGCGGGCTGTTCTGGGACATGCTGATTGACCTGGCAAACCTTCTCCGTTCCGACTGCCCCGAAAACCCCCTCAGCGGCTACAAAGCCGGCAAAAAGGGCCGTTATCTTTACCTGACCGGCTGGTCCCAGTCGGGCAGCTACATCGCCCGGATGATTCGCTCCTTCCACACCCAGGTCCAGTTTGACGGCTATCTGCTGGCGGGCAGCGGCCCCCAGTGTGCCCCGATGAACGCCTACTGTCCCCAGGACCGGGGACGGGGCGGCATTCCCTCCGGCAGTGTCCTCGGCGCGCCGGAACCGGTCATCGCCATCAACACCGAGAGCGAAAACCGCCACACCTTCTGGTACGGCGATTTTGACGAGCCCCAGTTTAAGTTCCGCACCTACCAGATTGCCGCCTCCAGCCATGATACCAAGTATAACCTCCTGGATTATTATGGGGAAGAGGGATTGGCGGAACTGGAACGGCTCAATATCCACAACGCCTACTACGGTGTGGATGGTGACCCTCTCGATTACCCCTATGAGGTGATCTTCAACGCCGCCTTCTATCATCTTTACCGCTGGGTGCGGGACGGGGTTCCGGCTCCCCACGCCCCCAAGATCGAAACCCGGATGTGCGACGGTCCTTCCGGCGACCCCTTCGGGAGCTATGTGGCCAATAAGGTGGACGCTTTCGGCAACTGCCGGGGTGGCATCCGCACCCCCGCCGTCGATTACCCCACCGGCAAATACACCAGCTTCTCCACCTGTGCCGACGGGCGGGTCATGGCGATGTTTGGGAAGGTGAACCCCTTCCCGCCGGAACTTTTGAAGCTTCTCTACGGCAGCCTGGAGCACTACCGGCAGCTGGTGACGGCCGGCTGTAAAGACGCGGTCAGCGAAGGCTTTATGCTGCCGGAAGACGTGGAAGCATTTATCGAGCGGGTGGTGGCCGACGCGAAAAAACGGGGTCTTTCCTGATTCTTGACAGCCGCATTTTCCTGTGGTATACTCATCTTGAGAGGACGCCGGGAACAGTATGGGAAAACCGTTGCCCGTACTTACCCGGCGGTTTCCCTGTTTCGGCCCGTTTAAGCCGGTTTGAAACGGGGCTCGATCGATCGGGTTAAACCGGCGGCTTTTCTCCGCCGGATAAAGCATGATAGGAGGAAATCATTATGGCTATGAATCAGATGAGAGCAAACGAGATTATCTGCAACTGCAAGCAGGTTTCTTACGCGGATATTGCAGACGCTCTGCACAAAATCGACCGGTTTGAAGACGTGGTCAAGAGCTTCGACGAGGTTCAGAAGATTACCCACTGCTCCACCGGCTGCGGCGGCTGCCACGACAAGATCCTGGACACTATCTCCGAGATCATGATGGCTTGATGCCATTAGTTTTTGGTTGTACATCCGATAAAACGATTAAAACGTCACAGGTTTTATCCTGTGGCGTTTTTGATTGGCATCAACAGCGGAACGCCCGTGTCTAACTGGCACGGGCGTTCCATGTATGGAGGTTATAGGAGATTACACCTGACGGTTCTGGCCGGCGTAAGCGTCGGAGCGGGGAATCCAGTTGAGGAACTTCTCGATTTCGAGGTTCCAGAAGCGCCATTCATGGGTATATCCCGGGACGAAGTCGGTTTCCACTTCCAGACCGAGCGAACGGATCTCTTCGACGAAAGCTTTGTTGGTTTCGAAGAGGAAGTCGTTTTCGCCGCAGGCGATGTACATCTTCGGCAGCTTTTTCCCTTCGGCAACGTCCTTTTTCAGCAGGGTGGAGGGGTCGTAATCGGGGTTGATGGGATGCTTTTCCGCTTCATCGTCGCCCGCCAGCGAGTAGGGGTTGAGCTGGATGGCAGCCGAGAAGGCGCCCAGGGCGGCAAACCGTTCCGGATGGGAGAGGGCATGGACCAGGGTGCCGAAACCGCCCATCGACAGGCCGGCGATGAAGGTGTCTTCCGGTCTATCGGAAACGGGGAACATTTCCTTGACAAAGTCAGGCAGCTCCTCCGAAACGAAATCATAGAACTTGTCGCCGTAGACGTTGACATAGGACTTGTTTTCCGCCGACAGCATGACCACTGCCATGTTCTTTTCCTCGGCGAACAGTTCGACATTGGTATAGCCAGTCCACTGGGCGTGGTTGTTGCCCATACCGTGGAGAAGGTAGAGGACCGGGTATTTGTCCTTCTTCTGATGGCGGGCCTTCTGTCCCTCGGGAAGGGTCATTCCCATCGATTCCGGGATGGTGACAGAGGGGATAATGACGGTGATGTCAACCGTCCGCTTTAAGGTGTAGGAAATAAAGTTGCAGGTAAATTTTGCCATGGGAAATCCATCCTTTCGGTTTTGTCAATGTTTTTTCCGTTTACATTTCTGCCATTGCCTTGGCAATTTCGACACAGATATCCTCCGCCTGGGGGACAAAGCCCAGCCGGTCGATGACCGCATGGAAAACGCCCCGGTAACGAATGGCTTTGACCTTTACGCCGGCGTCCAGCAGTCGTTTGGCGTAAAGCTCGTCCTGAATCCGCAGGCCGTCATATTCGCAGTCGATGGACAGGCAGCGAGGCATGCCGGTGAAGTCCTTTTCCATCAGCGGGGAGGCGTAGGTTTCCAGGCACTGTTTTTCCGGATCGTCAAAGTACATGGTGCCCATCATGATTTCATCGTCGTGGTCCTCATCCTTCGGGCGGGAGATGGCAACCCGGGGGTTTAAGTCGGCCTCCTGGGAGGGATCGAATTCATACTGGTCGATCGAGAAGTGATAGCCGGGGGTCTTGGAGCCCCAGAAGGTCAGCGCCGCGTACATGGGTACCTGAAGGGCTACCATGTGGGTTTTCCGGTCGCGGTCCATCAGAGAAACAACCGCGGTCATATTGCCGCCGGCAGAGTCGCCGCCGATGGCGATCTTTTTCGGGTCGACGCCGTATTCAGCCGCATGGTCATAGACATGTTTGAGGGCCGTCCAGCAGTCGTTTACCCCGTTGGGATATTTTTTCTCCGGCGCTAAAGCATAGTCGACGTTAAAGACTACGCCGCCCGACAGCTCAGCGATCAGCCGGCAGGGGTTTTCGACGGTGTAGGGGGTGCCGCCGACCCATCCGCCGCCGTGGAAGAAGATAAATGCGGGGCGGTTTTTGTCGTACTGGGTATCCCGGCGGTAGTAGCGCCAAAGGCCCACTTCGTTTTCCCCGTTCATGATGGTTTCAAACTTGGTGTGAATTTCGGTGACACAGAGGTTGTGGTTGGGGAAGCCCATGTTGTCCCGCATCTTTTGCAGCGCTTCGGCGGGGGTTTTGGGCTTTTCTTCGTTCCCATTCTTCGGCCGGCCGATCCACTGCCTCTTCTGGCCGGCATCTTCGTGGTGGTCCACGCACCCGCGCCGCGGTTCGGTGGGGGCGTCCTCGACAAC
>CALXHB010000131.1 GCA_944387995.1 uncultured Clostridia bacterium
TCGGGCCGATGACGCCGCAGTCCTGGTACTTCCGGCAGACGGCGACGCAGCGCCGGCAGAGGACGCACTTGGAGTTGTCGCGGATCATATGGACGGCGGAATCGTCGATCTCATACTCGTTTTTCGCGCCGTCGTAGTAGTGCTCATCGGTGATGTTATAGTCATTGCAGAGCTTCTGGAATTCGCAGCTGCCGCTTCTGGGGCAGGAAAGACATTCCTTGTGATGGACCGAGAGGAGCAGTTCGAGGTTTTTCTTGCGGGCGTCCAAAACCTTTTTGGTGTTGGTGAAGACTTCCATCCCTTCGTTTACCGGGTAGACGCAGGAGGGAAGCAGCCCTTTGGCGTTTTTGACCTCAACGGTGCAGATACGGCAGGCGCCGATCTCGTTGATGTCTTTGAGGTAACAGAGGGTGGGAATATTGATACCCAGCTGCCGGGCGGCTTCCAGGATGGTGGTGCCGGGCTCGACAGAAACCGGGATGTTGTTGATTTTCAGATTGATCATCTTGGCTGTCCTCCCTGGTTATTTCTTGCTGATCGCGCCGAATCTGCACTTCTCCATGCAGGCGCCGCACTTGATGCACTTGCTGTTGTCGATGACATGAGGCTTCTTGATGGTACCGGAAATCGCGCCGACCGGGCAGTTGCGGGCGCAGAGGGTGCAGCCTTTGCACTTGTCGGGATCGATGGTGTACTTCATCAGGTGTTTGCAGACGCCGGCAGGGCAGGTCTTATCCTTGATGTGGGCGATGTACTCATCTCTGAAGTAACGCAGCGTCGAGAGGATGGGGTTCGGGGCAGTCTGGCCGAGGCCGCACAGAGCGTTGTTCTTAACGTAGTAGCAGAGCTCTTCCAGTTTGTCCAGGTCCTCCATCGTAGCCTGGCCGCGGGTGATCTTGTCCAGAATCTCGTACATCCGCTTGGTGCCGACCCGGCAGGGGGTGCACTTGCCGCAGGATTCATCGACGGTGAATTCCAGGAAGAACTTGGCGATATCGACCATACAGGTGTCCTCGTCCATGACAATCAGGCCGCCGGAGCCCATCATCGAGCCGATGGCGATCAGGTTGTCGTAGTCAATCGGGACGTCGAGGTGCTCAGCAGGGATACATCCGCCGGAGGGGCCGCCGGTCTGGGCTGCCTTAAACTTCTTGCCATTGGGGATACCGCCGCCGATCTCTTCGATGATCTCCCGGAGGGTAGTGCCCATCGGGACTTCGACGAGGCCGGTGTTGTTGATCTTGCCGCCGAGGGCGAAAACCTTGGTGCCTTTGGACTTTTCGGTGCCCATCGAGGCGAACCAATCGGCGCCTTTGAGGATAATCTGGGGGACGTTGGCGTAGGTCTCAACGTTATTGAGGATGGTCGGCTTCTGGAAGAGGCCTTTCAGAGCCGGGAAGGGAGGACGGGGTCTAGGCTCGCCGCGGTGGCCTTCGATGGAGGTCATCAGAGCGGTTTCCTCGCCGCAGACGAAGGCGCCGGCGCCCAGCCGCAGGTCGATGTCGAAGTTAAAGCCGGTGCCGAAGATGTCTTTGCCCAAGAGGCCGTATTCCCGGGCTTGCTTGATGGCAATCTGGAGACGGTGAACGGCGATGGGGTACTCAGCACGGACGTAGATGTAGCCCTGGGAAGCGCCGATGGCGTAACCAGCGATGGCCATGGCTTCCAGTACGACGTGGGGGTCGCCCTCAAGGATGGAGCGGTCCATAAACGCGCCGGGGTCGCCTTCGTCGGCGTTGCAGCATACGTACTTCTGGTCGGCCTCATTGACCGCCGCGAAGCTCCATTTCCGGCCGGTGGGGAAGCCAGCGCCGCCGCGGCCCCGCAGCCCGGAGGCGAGGATGGTGTCGATAACCTGCTGGGGGGTCATTTCGGTTAAAACCTTGCCCAGTGCCGCATAGCCGTCGACCGCGATGTATTCGTCGATGTTTTCAGGGTTGATGACGCCGCAGTTTCTCAGCGCCACACGGTGCTGTTTGGCGTAGAAGTTAGTCTCATTCAGAGACTTGACGTTGTTGCCCTCCTGGACGGTCTCTTGGTAGAGCAGCCGTTTGACGATTCGGCCCTTGAGCAGGTGCTCCTGGACAATCTCGTGGGCGTCGGAAGGTTTAACCTCCGAGTAGAACGAGCCTTCGGGGTAGATAATCATGATCGGGCCCAAAGCGCACAGGCCGAAGCAACCGGTTTTGACGACTTTAACTTCTTCGCTCAGACCGGCCAGTTCAATTTCTTTTTCCATTTCGTCGATGATCAGCTGGCTGTTGGAAGAGGAACATCCGGTGCCTCCGCAGATCAGAACGTGTGAACGGTACATGGTGCTGCCTCCTTATTTCATAGTGCCGACGCTGCCGATGGTGAAATCGTTTACGACCTTGCCATTGACGAGGTGGTCGTTTACGACCTGGACAGCCTTTTCAGGGGTCATTTTAACGTAGGTGGTGACCTTGCCGTCCGGTTCGTAGACTTCGACGATGGGTTCGTACTGGCAAAGGCCGATGCAGCCAGTCTGGGTCACCATGACGTTCTGGAGGCCTCTTTTGGCGACCTCGTCGGTGAAGGTGGTGAGTACCGGGCGGGCGCCGGCGGCGATACCGCAGGTCGCCATACCGACGACGACGCGGATATTATCGGGCGAGTTTTCCTTGCGCAGATGGACGTTGACCCTTGCGCGGTCCCGAATGGCTCTGAGTTCTTCCAGGCTCTTCATATTGCTCTGTCCTTTCTTATATCAGTTTGCTTGTTCCGGTTGTTTAAGCTCCTGCTCTCCCTCGGTCAGAGAGTCCCGGATAAACAGGACGACTTCCGGCGAATTGATGGGGACATCCTCCAAAACGGCCTTGAGTTCCCGGGTATCCAGGGTGAAGGTCTTGCCGTCCAGCGTATGCCGGAAGACAAAGTCCATCTCTGGATTCATCGAGATTAAACTCACCATCGTCGACACCATGTCTCCCACCGGCATCATGTCGATGTGTCCGGTGTGGTAGGAGGCGGTGGTGGTGGTGCCTTTACCGAGTTCGGATTCAATGGAGAAATCCCCGCCGGTGGCTTCGGCGGTCAGCTTGAAGAAGGAGATTCCCAGCCCAACCTTGCGGGTGGTGCGGGTGGTGAAAAAGGGGTCCATCGCGTGGGCCACCTGTTCCTTGGTCATGCCGCAGCCGTTATCGGCAATGGATATGGTTAAGGTCTTTTCCTTGGTGTCCTCGTCCATCGAGATGGTGACGAGGGTCGCCTTGGCACGGACCGAATTTTGGGCGATATCCAGTACATTCAGGGAGAGTTCCTGCATGGCGGTCTCCTTTCCGGGTGAAGATTACCCGACGAAGCCGAATTTAGCCAGGATCTTGTCGACGTCGTCCGGCACCAGTTTGCCGAAGACTTCGTCGTTGACGGTCATAACTGGGGCCAGGCCGCAGGCGCCGACACAGCGGCAGGCGTCCAGCGAAAACTTGCCGTCGGGGGTGTATTCGCCGCCTTTAATCCCCAGTCTCTGCTGGAGTTTGTCGTAGACGTTTCCGGAACCCTTGACGTAGCAGGCGGTACCGAGGCAGACGGAAATCTTGTACTGTCCCTTGGGATACAGGGAGAACTGGGCGTAGAAGGTGACAACCCCGTACACTTCCTCCAGCGGGATGTCAAGGCCTTCGGCAATCTGGACCTGGACCTCCATCGGAAGGTATCCGTAGAGTTCCTGGGCCTGCTGCAGAACCGGCATCAGGGCGCCCGGCTGTTCCTTATGGGTTTCGATGATTTCTTGAAGCTTTTTGTGCTGTTCCGGCGTGTCCTTAAAGAGGACGCCGGCTTTTTTACTGGACATAAATGGTACCTCCTTGCAAAAACGACAGTGTCAAACTGCCTAAAAAGGTCCGCCAGGGGTGGGCCCCGCAGGCGGTTATTTGGTAAAACTTTTCAGATTTTAAACTGAAAAGCAAACGCATTTTTTTCATTATACCATGTCCTGGAACAAATTTCCAGTCCTTCTCCACCGAACATTTCCCCGTTTTTTTAGAAAAGATTGACAAAAATTTCTCATACTCCCTTGTAGTGCTTGCTTAACTGATATAAATACTTTATACTATATGGTAAAGGCTGACAAAACTTTTGAGGGATTGCCAGCCAAAACGGGTTCCGTTTGCATTTTTATACAGGAGGGACGTTATGAACGTATCGGATGTAATGCGCGTTTTAGACGCAGAGCTGGTGTGCGGCGAAGAGTACCTGGACACCGAGGTCCACGAGGCCTGCGGGTCGGATATGATGAGTGACGTGCTGGCTTATGTCAAGGACCAGGCGGTGCTGCTCACCGGGCTGGTCAACATCCAGACGGTCCGGACGGCGGACATGATGGACATGGTTTGCATCGTTTTTGTCCGGGGCAAGTCGCCGGACGCGGATATGGTCGCTTTGGCCCAGCGGCGGGGGATGGTGCTGCTCAAGACCGCCCACCGGATGTTTACGGCCTGCGGCCTGTTATGGGAAAACGGCCTGCGGGGAGGGAAGGGCGATGAGTGCGCTCAAGTGGACCTATGAGGTAGACGGCACCGATTTTACCCGGGCGGGGGAGGCCTCGTCCAACGTGAAAAAGAAACTGCGGGCGCTGGGAGTCCCTTCCGACGTCATCCGCAAGGTTTCGATTGCCCTTTACGAAGGGGAGATCAACATGGTCATCCACGCCAACGGCGGGGTGATCGACGTGGAGATGTCCCCCGACCGGATTGACATGGTGCTCAAAGACACCGGCAAGGGCATCCCCGACATCGAAAAGGCGATGCAGGCGGGCTATTCGACAGCGGCGGACGAGGTCCGTTCCCTCGGCTTCGGGGCCGGGATGGGGCTGCCGAACATGAAGAAGAACACCGACGAGATGCGGATTGAGTCGACCGTCGGCGTTGGGACGACGGTTTATATGACGGTTTATATCTCCTAAGGGCGGAGGCCTTCCGTCTGGAGGCGGTATACCGTATTTTCAGGACGGGGAGGTAACATAAAATGCAGGAATTTTTCCATTCGGTCACCCTGGACCGGGATAAGTGCCAGGGGTGCATCAACTGCATCAAGCGCTGTCCGACCGAGGCGATCCGGGTGCGGAATAAAAAGGCGTACATACTGGCCGAGCGGTGCATCGACTGCGGCGAGTGCATCCGGGTCTGTCCCCACCACGCCAAAAAGGCAGTGACCGACAGCCTGGACGTCCTAAAAAAGTACGATTATACGATTGCCCTGCCGGCCCCGTCCTTTATGGCCCAGTTTAACAACCTGGAAGACGTGGACATCGTGTTAAACGCCCTGTTGGCCTTTGGGTTTGACGACGTCTTTGAGGTGGCCAAAGCGGCGGAGATTGTTTCGGCCGCCACCCGCAAGCTGATGCAGCGGGGGAGGCTCCCCCGGCCGGTGATCAGTTCGGCCTGTCCGGCGGTGACAAGGCTGATTCGGGTGCGGTTTCCCGGCCTCATCGACCAGATTCTTCCTTTAAATGCACCGGTGGAGGTGGCGGCCCGGATGGCCAAGCGGGAGGCGGTCAAAAAGACCGGCCTTAAGCCGGAGCAGATCGGAGCCATCTTCATCACCCCTTGTCCCGCCAAGGTGACCGCCATTAAGATGCCCCTCGGCACCGAAAAGAGCGCCGTCGACGCGGCGGTGTCGGTGAGCGACGTCTACCCCCGGCTGCTCTCACTGATGAAGGAGACGGCTTCTGAGGGGGAAATCCCCACCCTTTCCCAGGCGGGCAAGATCGGCATCTCCTGGGGCAGCAGCGGGGGAGAGAGCGCCGGACTGATTAACGACAATTACCTAGCCGCCGACGGAATTGAAAACGTCATCCGGGTGCTGGAAGACCTGGAGGACGAAAAGTTCCAGGATGTGGATTTTATCGAACTGAACGCCTGCTCCGGCGGCTGTGTCGGCGGGGTATTAAATGTGGAAAACCCCTACGTGGCCCGGACCAAGCTCTATCGGCTGCGCAAGCTGATGCCGGTCAGTCTCAATCATCTGGAAGACCAGGAAAACCCCAAGGCCCTGCAGGACGCCCTCTCCTGGGATACGCCGCTGGAGTTCGTGCCGGTGCTCAAGCTGGACGAGAATATGTTCGCTGCCATGCAGAAGATGGAACAGGTGGAAGAAATCTGCGCTTCGCTGGAAGGGTTGGACTGCGGGTCCTGTGGGGCCCCCTCCTGCCGGGCGCTGGCGGAGGACGTGGTGCGGGGGCTGGCGTCGGTGGACGACTGCATCTTCCGCTATAAAGACAAGGTCCATCAGTTCCCGGATCAGCCAAAACCCTACATCCCGGCCCCCTTTCGGGATCAGGGGGAGGAAGAAGATCACCCTGAGAAGGAGGAAAAATCATGACCCCCATCGAGTTTGCCCAAAAGTATAATCTCACCGTCGTGACCCCCGGGGACTGCTCCCGGGAGATTAAAGGCGCCTACTGCGGCGACCTGCTCAGCTGGGTCATGGGCCGGGCGAAGGAGGACGACGCCTTTGTCACCGTTATGGCCAATATCAACACCATCGCGGTGGCGGTGCTGGCGGACGTTGCCTGCGTTATCCTCTGCGAGGGAGCCCACTTTGATGAGATGAGCATTGCCAGAGCCCAGCAGCAGGAGGTCTGCATCCTCGAGACCGACGCCCCCTCCTTTACGGTGGCCCTCTGGCTCGGCCGGGAACTGGGGCTGTGATCGGGCGGTACGACCTGCACATCCACTCCTGCCTCTCCCCCTGCGGGGAGGAGGAGATGACCCCCAACAACATCGTGGGGATGGCGCAGGTATTGGAGCTTTCGATTCTGGCCGTTTCTGACCACAACACCGCCCTGCAGCTTCCCGCCATCGAAAAGCTGGCCCGGGAGGCGGGGATTTTGTTTGTCCCAGGGATTGAGATTTCCACCGCCGAGGAGGCCCATATCCTCTCCCTTTTCCCCGACGTCCCATCGGCCCTGGCCATGGGGGAGGAGGTCTACGCCGCCCTGCCGCCGGTCAAAAACCGGCCAGAGATTTTCGGCAACCAGTTTATCTTAGACGAAAACGACGAGAAGGTGGGGGAGCTGGATAAGCTCCTCATCAACGCCACCACCCTCTCCATCGGAGAGGTGTTCCAGCGGGTGCGGGCCCACGGCGGGGTGCCGGTGCCGGCCCATATCGACAAAAACGCCTATTCGGTCATCGCGAGCCTGGGAATGATTCCCCCGGAACTGGGGGTCAGGGCGGTGGAGATTAGCGACTCCGGCCGCAAAAAGGGGTACCGCCCGCCGGAAGAGGGGGTCTTTGTCCTCAACGACTCGGACGCCCACTGCCTGGACGTCATGTGCGGCCATGAGGCGGGGGAGATCGAGCTGGACCGCTGGTCGGTGCGGGCGCTTTTGGAACTGCTGCGGGGTGAGGGCTGACTAGGTCCACGCCAAAGGGCTGCGGGTTACCGGACGGCCGCACGGTGTTTTTTCCTACATAAAGATGTATCCGATAATAGATGGACGCCGCGCCCTCTAAAAAAGGCGCGGCGTCGGTTTATCCTTGCGGAACAGGGCGGGACGCTGGCCGGACATTTTAAAGCGTATCCGCATCCGGCCGCCCATCCCTGGGGTTTTCGCTCGGAAAGATGTGAGGGGAGAAACCCTTCCGTTTCAGTTTATGCGGGGGCGGGAAAATTGGAAACTCTTCCGCATTTCCCCGGCGGATGCCCCGAAACCCTCTGTTTATGCGATTTGAGCCGTATAATACCAGTTGCAATTTGTGCAAAAATAAAGTATAATAAACGTTAAGCGGAAAGGGAAACCGCAAAAATTTGCAGTCGGCTTTCTTTTCTGCTAAAATTTGAGATAAAAAGAAAAATTTTCGGAAACGCCGCATGGCTGGGAAAGGGAAATACCCGCCGGCGGCGTTTAAAAGTCATTTTTCGGCTTCTTCCCCACGGAAGAGGCAAACAGACAGAAAGGGAAATGGATATGGAAAACGAAGGAAGAGAGAATACCCTGGTTCTTCCGGCGCTGGCCATGCGCGGCATCGTCATGTTCCCGACGATGACCCTCCACTTCGACGTCGGTCGTGAACAGTCGATACGGGCCATCCGGGCGGCGATGGAGAAGAATAAAAAGATCTTCCTGGCCGCACAGAAGGACTTTACCGTCGAGGCACCCAAGGAAGAGGATATTTATTCGGTGGGTGTCGTCGCACGGATTGTGCAGCTTTTAAACAACGGCAAAAACTCCCTGCGGATTATGGTCGAAGGACTGTACAAGGCCGAGGCCGTTCATTACGATCTGGGGTCGGAGTACTACTCGGCGGAGGTAAAACCCCTCTTTGACCACGACGAACTGGAGGCCGACGACGTCCAGCAGGAAGCGATGATGCGGGCAATGATCCACAGCTTCGACGAGTATGTCGAGATGGTGCCCAAAATGCCCGAGGAGATTGTCTCCGCCGTCCTCTCCCAGAAGACGGTCAAGGGAATGTACGATAAGATTGTCCAGAGCCTTTTCCTCCAGGTGGAGGATAAACAGCAGCTGCTGGAAGAGCCGGATCTGGCCACCCGGGTGGGCATGCTCATCAGCATCCTCGACCGAGAAGCGGCTGTCATGGGCTGGGAGCGGGACATCTACGACCAGGTCAAGGAGTCGATGGACAAAAACCAGCGGGATTACTTCCTGCGGGAACAGCTGCGGGTCATCTCGGCCGAGCTGGGGGAGGGCGACTCCCCGATGGAAGACTCGATGTACTTCTCCGAGACTATCCAGAACATCAAGCACATCACCGACGAGGCCAGAGAGAAGCTGCTGCGGGAGTGCGACCGGCTTTACCGCACCCCGCCCCAGTCCCAGGAGGGCCAGGTCATCCGCACCTATCTGGAGACGGTGACCGACCTGCCCTGGGATGTGACCAGCGAGGATCACAACGACGTAAACCGGGCTGAAAAGATCTTAAACCGCGATCACTACGGGATGGAAAAGGTCAAGAAACGGATTCTCGAGTCGATCGCCGTTCGGACCCTGGCCCCTGAAATCAAGGGGCAGATCCTCTGCCTGGTGGGCCCTCCTGGCGTCGGCAAGACCTCGATTGCCAAATCGGTGGCCGAAGCCCTCGGCCGCAAGTACGTCCGGATCTCTCTGGGCGGCGTCAAGGACGAGGCCGAAATCCGCGGTCACCGGAAAACCTACCTCGGTTCGATGCCCGGGCGGATCATCGACGCGATGAAGCAGGCCGGCACCCGGAATCCGCTGATTCTGCTGGATGAAATCGACAAGATGAGCGCCGACTACAAGGGCGACCCCTCGTCGGCCATGCTGGAGGTGCTGGACCCCGAACAGAACGTCTCCTTCCGGGACCATTATCTGGAGGTCCCCTTTGACCTGTCGGACGTCCTCTTTATCACCACCGCCAACGACGCCTCGATGATTCCCCGGCCGCTGCTCGACCGTATGGAAGTGATCGAGATGTCCAGCTACACCCGGGAGGAAAAGTGGCATATTGCCCGCCGTCACCTGCTGCCCAAGCAGATGAAAAAGCATGGCCTCACCTCCTCGATGCTCAAGGTCAGCAAGAGCGGCCTCTACGCCCTGATCGACGGCTACACCCGGGAGTCGGGCGTCCGCCAGCTGGAACGGGAACTGGCCTCCATCTGCCGGAAAGCCGCCCGCAAGCTGGTCTCCGGCGAAGCGGAAAGCGTTTCGGTCACCGCTAAAAACCTGGAGGGGCTCCTCGGCGTTCCCCGCTACATCGACTCTGCCCTGGAGAAAGAAGACCAGGTCGGGGTGGTCAACGGCCTCGCCTGGACCTCGGTGGGCGGCGAGACGATGGAGATCGAAGCCATCATTCTGCCCGGCACCGGCAAGATTCAGATCACCGGCTCCCTCGGCGATGTGATGACCGAGTCGGCTCAGATCGCCGTCAGTCTGGTGCGGAGCTTTGCCGACCGGTACGGGATTGACCCCGAGTTCTATAAGAAAAACGATATCCATATTCACGCCCCCGAAGGGGCTGTTCCCAAAGACGGTCCTTCCGCCGGCGTGACGATGACCACCTGCCTGGTCTCCGCCCTCTCAGGGATGGCGGTCGACCACACGGTGGCGATGACCGGCGAAATCACCCTCCACGGACGGGTGCTGCCCATCGGTGGCCTGCGGGAGAAGTCGATGGCGGCTTACAGCCGGGGGCTGAAGACCGTCTTCATCCCCTGGGAGAACCAGAAGGACCTGGAGGAAGTGGACGAGGTGGTTAAGGAAAACGTCACCTTCGTTCCGGTGAAGTACGTCGGGGAAATCCTCGACCGGGTGCTGATCCGGCGGACACCGGTTTCCACCGCTCCCGCCCTGCCGGCGGCGAACAAGGAGGTCCCGGACCTGCCGGCGGCAATTCCCGCCGCTGAAACGCCGGTCCACGGAGTCCAGTGCTGACCGATTGTAAAAGGAGGCAGAGATGAACTACCATAACGTTTCCTTTGAGGCGGCCTACGGCTTAAAACAGCAGATTCCGGTCTCCCGGCTGCCGGAGGTTGCCTTCTCCGGGCGGTCCAACGTGGGCAAATCCTCGCTGATTAACCGCCTTTTGGGCCGCAAGGCGCTGGCCCGGGTCAGCTCGGAGCCGGGCAAGACCGCAACCATCAACTTTTATAACCTTGATAACCAGCTGCACATCGTCGACCTGCCGGGATACGGATACGCCAAGGTGGGCCTCAGCGATAAACAGCGCTGGGCGGGGCTGATTGAAGGATATTTAAAGGACGAGCGGCGCAACCTAGGGTTGGTGGTCCAGCTGGTGGATATCCGCCGCCCTCCGTCCGACCAGGATATGCAGATGATTTCCTTCCTGCAGCAGATGGAGATTCCCTACGTCATCGTCCTGACCAAGGCCGATAAATTAAACCAGCGGGAGCGCCGGGAACGGCTGGCTTCGATTGCCGCCGAACTGCCGGACGGCGGGGAAGAGACGGTGATCATTCCCTTTTCCGCCCTCAGCGGGGAAGGGGTGGACGAGCTCCGGGAGATTATGGAGCAGCTGGTGCAGTTTGCCGCCGATCATCCCGAGATGCTGACCGGCCAGGACCCGGAAGACCCGCCGGAGGAGGAAAATCCCGAGTCAGAGGAAGTTAAAGTCGAGTATATCGGCTTTGATGAATAAAAAAATAGAAAGATAAAGGAAAGGGAGAGAATCAAATGGAAAAAATTGCGGTGAACGCAGAAGGTCATTTGATGCTGGGCGGCGTCGACGCTGTCCAGTTGACCCAGGAGTACGGTACCCCCCTCTACGTGATGGAGGAGGACGTCATCCGGGCGGCCATGAAAGCCTACCGGGATTCGATCAACCGGTTTTATGACGGTAAGGGGCTGATCTGCTACGCCTCCAAGGCCTTCAGCTGCAAGGAGATCTACCGGATTGCCCAGTCGGAAGGTCTGGGGGTCGACGTCGTGTCGGGCGGGGAACTGTATACCGCCCATCAGGCCGGCTTCCCGATGGACAAGGTGGTCTTCCACGGCAACAACAAAACTCCCGCGGAACTGCGGATGGCGCTGGACCTGGGGGTCGGCCGGATTGTGGCCGATAACATCGAGGAGCTGCATCTGCTCTCCGCCCTGGCGGCGGAAAAAGGGGTCACCCCGAACGTCCTGCTGCGGATTAAGCCCGGCATCGACGCCCATACCCATCAGTTTATCATGACCGGCCAGATCGACTCCAAGTTCGGTTTTGCCCTGGAAACCGGCGAGGCGATGGAGGCGGTTAAAGAGGCCCTGGCGGCTCCCTCCCTCCACCTGATCGGTGTCCACTGCCACATCGGTTCTCAGATTCACGAGGTCACCCCCTTCATCCGGGCGGCGGAAGTGATGATGCAGTTTATGGCTTCCGTCCGGGAGGAGACCGGCGTGACCCTGACCGATTTAAACCTCGGCGGCGGCTACGGTATCCGCTACACCGACGAGGACGACCCGGTTCCTCACGCGGCCTACATGGAGGAAGTTTCGGAGGTCATTCGCTCGTCGGCGGAGATGTTCCACCTTCCGGTGCCCTTCATCCTGATGGAGCCCGGCCGCAGCATCGTCGGTGAGGCAGGCACCACCCTGTACACCGTCGGTTCGATCAAACACATTCCCGGTATCCGCACCTATATTTCGGTGGATGGCGGGATGGGAGATAACCCCCGCTACATCCTCTACCAGTCCAAGTACGACTTCCTACTGGCCAACCGGGCGGCAGAAGCGCCCACCACGACGGTTACCGTTGCCGGCAAATGCTGCGAGTCGGGGGACCTGCTGGGAGAGAATGTTCCGCTGGCTGAGGCCAAACCCGGGGATATCCTGGCGGTGCGGTCGACTGGCGCCTACAACTATTCGATGGCCTCCTGCTACAACCGCAACCCGATTCCGCCGGTGGTCATGGTGAAAGACGGCACCAGCCGGGTGATTGTCAAGGGAATGACCTACGAACAGATTGTGGAAAACGATATTTGATGACAAAAACAGAGCCGTCGGAATTTTCCGACGGCTTTTTGCGTTGTTTTCCAATTTTTGCGAGAGAGTCTCTTGAAATTTTGGCTATATCGTGTTAGACTTTTTTCTAAGGTAATGGAAAGCGTTTTTTTCTGGAAAGGAGCACCTTTATGGCCCGACAGCCCGATATCATCATCTTTAATCCCGATCAGATGCGTGCCGACGCCCTTGCCCACCTGGGCAACCCGGCAGCCCTGACCCCTGTCCTCGACCGGTTCCAGCGGGAGGACGCCGTTTCTTTCCGGAACGCCTTTTGTCAGAATCCCGTCTGCGTCCCCAGCCGCTGCAGCTTTGCCACCGGTCTGTATCCCCATGTGCGCGGCCATCGGACGATGGCTTATCTGCTGCATGAGGACGAAAGCTCGATTTTTAGCGAACTGAAAGACGCCGGGTACGACGTTTGGATGAACGCCCGCAACGACCTGATTGCCGGACAGGTAAAGGGGTTGTGCGAACGGCACGCCAGCGAGATTTTCTACGGCGGTGAATGTCCGCCCGCCCCCGGCACGGTGCGGGAAAATCCCCGGGGCCAGCGGGGAGACAAGGATTTTTACTCCTTCTACCGGGGAGAACTGAAAAGAGACCAGAACGGCCTCAACTATTCCGGCGACGATGAGGCTGTCGACGCTGCAGCCCGGCATATTCTGGAGGCAGGGAACCAACCTGTCTGCATCTTCTTGGGACTGATGTTTCCCCATCCGCCCTATCAGGTGGAGGAGCCCTTTTTCTCCGCCATCGATCGGAAGAAACTCCGCCGCCGGGCCAAAGCCCTTCCCGATGGCCAGCGGGCGATCATCGAAGGGATGATCCGCCGGAATATGGTTGGGCTGGAACAGTACTCCGAGGCCGATTGGGACGAGCTGCGGGCGGTCTATCTGGGAATGTGCATGAAGGTGGACGCCCAGTTTGGGCGGATTTTGGATGCGCTGAAAAAGTCTGGCCGGTATGATAATGCCGCCATCTTCTTTTTCTCCGACCACGGGGATTATACGGGGGATTATGACCTGCCGGAAAAAAACCAAAATGTTTTTCCCCATTGCCTGACCAACGTTCCGCTGTTGGTGAAGCCGCCGAAGGGGGTTCCGGTGGACCCGGGAATCTCCGACAGTCTGGTGGAACTGGTGGACTTTTATGCGACGGCGATGGATTTTGCCGGCGTAAAGCCCGACCACACCCAGTTTGGCCGGAGCCTGCGTCCGGTGCTGGCAGACCGCTCCGCCAAATTGAGGGATTATGTCTTCTGCGAAGGCGGGCGCAGCGCCGGGGAAATCCACTGCGATGAATATCACAATGCCCATCAAAATGGGGAAAACGTGAATTTTGAGTACTGGCCCCGTCAGAAGGCAATGTCGGATGACGCCGCTCACTGCAAGGGTACGATGATCTTTAACGGACGGTATAAGCTGGTGTACCGCGCCCATGGACAGATGGAGTTTTTTGACCTGGAAACCGATCCGTTGGAAGAACATAATGTCTTTTCGGACGGGCGATATGCGCCTAAGATTTTGGAACTTCAGGGGGCCATGCTCGCCTGGTATCAGGATACCTGCGATGTGGTTCCGTTTCAGGCCGACGCCCGGTGGAGCGGGGAGATGCTCTGGCAGAAGGTGAAAAGGATGACCCCGCCGGAAAAGGAAGAGAAGATGCGGGCGCTGATTGATCGCGGAGCGGACATTGCCGAGGTGATGTCGACCGCTGTCCGCTGGAGGAGATAAGCTTGCGCTTCAGGGAGTATCCATTGTGGGGAATCTTAAGCGCTTTTGGGCGTCCACGAAAGTGTGGGCGCCCATTTTTTGAATGGGGAAGCGGCCTTGGAGGAACAACCGATTTTTTTACCAATTTTCCGTATCTTTGACCATTGTCTCCCAAAAGCCGGATGCTTTATAATAAACCTAAAACCACCATCTTTCCATACCAGCTTGATCAGAAAGGGGAGAACGCCATGCGCACCATCCTTGTTATGTTCGATTCTTTAAACCGCCGTTTTCTGCCAAATTACGGCTGTACCTGGGTCAAGGCCCCAAACTTTGAACGGCTGGGGCGGCGGTGCGTTACCTTCGATAACGCCTATGTCGGTTCAATGCCCTGTATGCCGGCCCGGCGGGAGATGCACACCGGACGGTACAATTTCCTCCACCGTTCCTGGGGGCCGATGGAGCCTTTCGACGACTCCGCCCCCGAGATTCTCAAAAAGAACGGGGCTTATACCCATCTGGTCTCCGACCACCAGCATTACTGGGAGGATGGGGGCGCCACCCTGCACCCGCCCTTTTCTTTTACCAAGGGCGTTCCGGTGTTGCAGGTTCCGACCCGCGACCCCCAGGGGGCGATGTTCCCCTTCTACCGGTATGGAACCCGGCTTTACGACCTGCAAAGCGACCCCGGCCAGCTGCATCCGATTGAAG
>CALXHB010000132.1 GCA_944387995.1 uncultured Clostridia bacterium
ACTGTAATGGTCGATGAGAATGGGGTGAGGATCACCGCGACCGGCTTGAACTATACAAACTATTCGGTAGAGTTGGCACTCACCATCGAAAACAACAGCGGAAAAGACCTGTCTTTTATCAGTGGTTCCCTTGGCTATAGCTGCAACTCTATCAATGGCTATATGGTTAGCGAAGGCTATTTGAACTGCGATGTTGCAGACGGCAAGAAAGCGAACGAGACCATCAGCTTCAGTTATAGTGGGCTGATGCTATACGGCATCGATGAGATCGCTGATATAGAGATTGGCTTTGACATTTCAGACGAGGACTACAACCATACATATTCCGGCCCCAGGCAGGTACGAACGTCTGCATTTGATGGCTATGATTACAGCGAGGACCGCTACCAAAATGCGATCACCGACCGCGCTACCATGAACGCCTATGGTTACGATATCACTCATTTCTCACAAGAGAATCTCTATAATGTGAATGATATAACTTTGCTATCAAGTGGTGTGATGGTAAATCAAGACGGCGAGACTTCCCTGCTTCTGGAACTGGAAAACAGGACAGAGGATATGGTGTATCTGTCCACATCCGATATTGCGCTTAATGGTTTGGTCGTAAGCAGTTCCACTTGGTCAAGCACTGCAATCAATCCTGGCAAACGGTGTATCATTGTTGTGGAGCTTTCCTCCGTGCTGGCCCCGGAACACTGGAGCATCTATGGTATCAACGAGGTCGGCTCTGTTGCCCTGTCGCTGAATCAGCTTGACCCCAACGGGAACTATATCGCAGAGGAACGTTCTATCGAAATCATGGTTCCCGGTGTGGACACAGGATATGATGCCACAGGCGAGGAGGTCTATCGAAATAACGGATTGCGAATTGTCGCAAAGACCATATTGGAAGACTCGTCCGAATACAGCTCCGATATGTATGTACTCATGCTCGCCGAGAATACAAGTGGGAGAACTCTCACGATTGATGACACGTACGATTCGCTCTCTGTAAATGGCTACATGACAGACTACTCTTTCTACAGCGCAGAGCTTGCTGACGGAGAATCTGCCGCGCTAGAGATCAGACTGCAGGAATCATCGCTGGAGGAGAATCAGATTGCCTCGGTCTCTGACATCAGTGAGATCGAAGTTGGGTTTGAGATCAAAGCGGACAGGGACATCATTGATGAGCCAACAGTCCTGATTCAATTCGATTCGTGAAAACATCAACAACCGGCAGGTGTGTGAAAGCACCTGCCGGTTGCTATGCATATAGATGACACGCTCTCTTTGTCAAGAGGTAACCAAGAACTGGCACTCGATTCCGAGTAACCGCACAACAGCGTGTTCTGGAAGTAACGTAAGCGTGGATTTGGGTATAGTATCTTTAACTTTGGGAAACTCCGGTTTCCCATTTGGAGACGGTCTGACGGCTGACGCCGAGCTTTTCCGCCACCTCTTCCTGGGATAGGCCGTTTTTCTTGCGGGCCTGGGCAAGATTTTCCCCTAAACGCATAGGCAAGCCTCCTTTTTTTCACCATTGTATCATCGGCCGGTGGAAAAGTCCACCTATTTTCCGGGCAATATTGCCCGAAGTTTCACCCTTCTCTGGACAGCCGTTCCAGTTCCGTCCGAAGGCTGTTGGGAATTCCTCTGGGGCCCCGGACAGCGAAGACACCATAAGATTTGAGCACTTCAAAGGTCATCTCGCCCTCCCGGAAGGTGTGGAGCAGCTGGATTTTCATCGATTTCCGGATGCGGATATTTTCATCCTGGTAGGAGCGGGGGATGTCCACCTCCACCGCCCGGCATTTGAACCGGATGGCGGACACCGGCGCCCCCAGATAGAGGTAGACGGTGTCACCCACATGGACATGGCTGCTCTGCTTCCAGAGGATGGTGTCCTGTTCTTTAAAGGCGGCTTCCACGTCGTAGTAGCTGGGGTTGGCGGGAATGAGCCAGTCGCGGTTTTCGACGATGGGGGCTTTGTGGGGTCGGGGACGGGAGGCTGTCAGGGAAAAGCTGACCTGGAGGAGAAACTGAATCTGCTCCATCGGGACGGTCCCGTCCAGCAGCACCGAAATCCAGCTGTTTTTGTTCATATGATAGGCCGGGAAAATCCCCTTTTCCATCCGCACCGACCCGATCATCACCGGGTCGCACTTGAGGTTGAGGACGTCGACGTTTTCTTTCCCCGTAAGCCCCAGTTTTTCCCGCGGTATGTCCATCACAAGGGCATACCACTTCTTATTTTCCGGATGGCGCAGCACCCCATAACGGGGCTTGGACGCCCAGAGGTATTCCGGTTTGTGGCCGTACGTTTCCTCGGCATATTGATAGACCGCTTCCCGCAAAGACACACTGTCTTTTTGACTCATGGAGAAGCCCCCCATTTATATAATTTAGAATGATTATAAAATTTGTTACCCGTTTTTCTCTTTTCGGTATTGCAGCGGGGTCATCCGGTACTGTTCTTTAAACACCCGGAAAAAGGTTTTCAAACTGGCAAACCCGCTTTCCTCCGCCACCTGCGCCACCGGCCAATCGGTGGAACCAAGCATCCACTCCGCTTTTTTCAGCCGCAGGTTTTGCAGATACCGGTGAAAGGTGGCACCGCTCTTGGCCTTAAAGAAGGACGAAAGGTAGGCCGGCGTAAAACCCAGGGCGTGGGCGCAGCTTTCCAGCGTCACCGGTTCCAGGTAGTGGTCCGATAAATACCCCAGCACCTTCCGCAGGGTATCGTCCTGACGGGGATGGCTGCCGGTGGTCTCTCGGGGAGGGAGGCGGGTAAAAAGGGCCGCCAGCAATAGGATAATACCCCCGGTTTCCGCCTGCCAGCCGGGGGCTTTTGGCTGAAAAGCCTGCTCCAGCCGGTACAGTAAGTCCCGTACCTGCCTTTTTGTCTCTTCCCCCCAGTCGTCGCTGTGGAGGGGGATGGAGGAGAGCTTTTCCCGGCTACCGGCGTAGGCCCCATCTCCGAGGAAAAACTTTGGCTCAAACATCAGTACCAGCCGGGTATCTTCCGCCCCCGACGGGAAAAGGCAGTGGCTTTCCCCCGGGGGAATCAGCAGGATATCCCCCTTCCCCAACCGGTAGGGCCGGTCGGCGATACCGGCGGTTGTCTCTCCGGAAAGCCCCAGCAGCAGCTCCGCCGCGTCGTGCCAGTGGTAGATAAACGCCTGCCCGCCGGTGGCCCGGGTCATCTTCAGCGGAAACCCGTTTTCAACCGGGGGTTCATAGAGACTGCCGGCAGTGGAAAACCCTTTTTCCATCGTGTAAATTCCTCCCTTTGGGGTTATTGTAGCCGCTGGGAGGGGTGGTTGTCAAGGGGGAGAAAAACCGGTTGACAACTCTTTAACCCGGTGCTATAATGGTTGCAGTCACAACTGTTGCAGCTGCAACCATATAACGGGCGTCTGTTCCTCTTCGGGAAAGGTTCGCCCCGCGGCTGCCCAGAAGTGAATGTTGAGCACAGGAGGCAGAGCATGGACAAAGAAGACAAATTGATGCGCTATATCGGCCGTATCACCCGGTGCAGCAACTTTTACCGGGCGCGGATGCTGTCCGATGTGGGGTTAAGCGGGGTGCAGTGTCCCTACCTCACCCGCATAGCCCGCCAGCCAGGGATTTCTCAGGATGAACTGGCGGGACAGCTGTATAAGGACAAGAGCGTCGTGGCCCGGCATCTTGCTACCCTCCAGCAGCTGGGGTTTATCCGCCGGGAACCCTCTCCGGTGGACCGGCGGGTGCAGCAGATCTATCCCACCGAAAAGACCCATCAGGTGCTGCCCCGGATTTTAAAGGTGTTTGCCGACTGGGAAGCGGAACTGACCAGCGGCTTTACCGAAGAGGAACGGGAAGACGCCCTCTCTTTGCTCATCCGCATGTATGAAAATGCAGAGCGGGTGACCGATTCGCTGCGGGGGCAGGAGGACACCGGGAAAGGGGGAAGTGGAAGGTGAAAAAGCTCTGGGAATATATCAAACCCTACCTTCTCCGGATGACCGGCGGCTTTGCCATCAAGTTTACCGGCGCCATTATGGACCTGCTGATTCCCTGGATGCTGTCGACCATCATCGACGATGTCATCCCCACCGGGGATATGGGAAGGGTGCTGATCTGGGGCGGGCTGATGATCCTCTGCGCCGGGGCGGTTTATGCCTTTAACGTCATCCCCAACCGGATGGCCGCCCATGTGGCCCGGGACATCACCGAAGAGGTCCGGCGGGATTTGTACAGCAAAACCTCTTCTCTTTCCTGCGCCCAGGTGGACCGGCTGACCATCCCTTCACTGATCTCCCGGATTACCTCGGACACCTATAACATCCACCGGATGCTGAACATGATCCAGCGGTTGGGGGTGCGGGCGCCGATTCTGCTGGTTGGGGGATTGATCGTCACCATGGCGATGGAACCCCGACTGGGCGTGGTACTGCTCCTGCTGATGCCGCTGATGGGATTTACCATCTGGTTTATCAGCAAAAAGGGCATCCCGATGTACACCGAAACCCAGCGCCGGGTGGACCGGCTGGTCCAGACGGTCCGGGAAAACGTAGTCGGGATTCGGGTTATCAAAGCCCTGTCCAAAGAAGGATATGAGCGGGAACGCTTTGACAAGATTAACGGTGACCTGGCCCATCAGGAGGCCAAGGCCGGCATTACGATGGCGGCGACCAACCCGCTGATGAACCTGTTTTTAAACTTCGGGCTGGTTTTTGTCATCCTGCTGGGGGCGTTTCTGGTCAATTCCGGCGTCACTAAGATCGGCCGGATTATCGCCTTCCAGAGCTATTTCACCATCATCTTGACCGCGGTCATCTCCCTTTCCCGCATGTTTGTCATCCTCTCCAAAGGGGCGGCCTCGGCTGGACGGATTGCGGAGGTGCTGGATATGCCGGAGGACCTCCAGCCGGAACTGACCGCCGGAGAAGAGCGGGACCCGAAGGCGGCGGATGATGAGTTTATCGCCTTTGACCATGTGACTTTCTCCTACCTCGGCCAGACGCCAAACCTTTCCGACCTCTCCTTCACCATCAAAAAGGGCGAAACTTTGGGCATCATCGGCTCCACTGGCAGCGGTAAATCCACCGTCGTCAACCTTTTGATGCGGCTGTACGACGTCACCGGCGGGCAGGTGCGGATTGGCGGGGTGGACGTGAAGAAGATTCCGCCGGAGAAGCTCCACCGGATGTTTGGAGTGGTGTTCCAGTCGGACGTCCTCTTCGCCGATACCATCCAGGAAAACATCGCTTTCGGCCGGCCGCTGGAACGGGGGCAGATTGAAGAGGCAGCCACCGAAGCCCAGGCAAAAGACTTTATTCTGGAACGGGATGGGAGCTATGAATCGATGCTGACCATCCGCGGCAGCAACCTTTCGGGCGGCCAGCGGCAGAGGCTGCTGATTGCTAGGGCTCTCGCCGGACAGCCCCCGATTCTGATTCTGGATGACTCTTCCTCCGCCCTGGACTACAAGACCGACGCCTCGCTGCGGCAGGCGATCCGGGAAAACCTCTCGGATACCACTTCGGTCATCGTGGCCCAGCGAATCAGCTCGGTTATGCAGGCGGACCATATCCTCGTTCTGGAATCGGGCAAAGAAGTGGGGTACGGAACCCACGACCAGCTGATGGAAAGCTGCCCGGTCTATCAGGAAATCGCCGGCAGCCAGTTGGGCGACGGGATTCAGCACCATAAAAATCAACAAAAGGGGGTGACCGTATGAACCGAAACGGCATGTCAGCCAGTCGGGCCAGCCTGCAAAAGGGCGTCCTCGATAAGCCGAAGATGAAAACCAGCCTCATTTTAAAGCGGCTGTGGAAATATCTCTATAAGTTTAAATGGATGCTGCTGCTGGCGGCGGCGCTCTCTCTGGGGAGCAACCTGCTCGCCCTCTGCGGGCCGGAACTGTCCGGCCGGGCGGTGGACGCCATCCACGATATTGGGGACGTGGATTTCCATACGGTCTTTTATTGCTGTGGGCTGATGCTGCTCTGTTACGCCTTTTCGTCGGCGTTTGAGTGGCTTCTGTCGGTGGTGCTGACCAAACTTTCCCAGCGGGTCGTCTTCCAGATGCGCAAAGACGTCTTTGAGCGTCTGACCACCCTCCCGGTCTCCTTCTTTGACACCCATCAGCCGGGGGATATTTTAAGCTACATCTCCTACGACATTGACACCGTCAACACCTCCCTTTCTAGCGACCTGATTCAGGTCTGCTCCAGCATCATCACTGTGCTGGGGTCGCTGGTGATGATGCTCTCCATCAATCCGCCGCTGGTATTAGTGTTTGTGGTCACCGTCCCGATTTCGATTCTCTTCACCCGCTACCGTTCCCGCAAGGTGCGGCCGCTCTTCAGCCGCCGCAGCGTCAAGATGGGGGAACTAAACGGCTACGCAGAGGAGTCTATCACCGGTCACAAGACGATCAAGTCCTACCACCAGGAGGAAACGGTCAACCGCCGGTTCCAGGAGAAGAACGTCGCCGGGTGTGACGCCTATTATGAAGCGGACTACGCTTCCGCCGGCATGGGCCCCTCGGTCAACTTCATCAACAACCTTTCACTGGCGCTGATTTCCGCCTTTGGGGCGCTTTTGTACCTCTTTGGAGGGAGATTTGCCCTGACGCTGGGGGATTTATCCTCCTTTGTCCTCTACTCCCGCAAGTTTTCCGGACCGATCAACGAGATTGCCAACGTCATCAGTGAGCTTCAGTCCGCCTTGGCAGCGGCCGAGCGGGTGTTCGCCCTTCTGGACGAGAAGCCGGAAGTGGCCGACGCCGCAGACGCAAAAGAACTGAAGGTAGAGGATGGCGAAGTCACGATGGAGAACGTCCGCTTCGGCTACCGGCCGGAACGGGAAATCATCCACGGCCTCTCCTTAAAGGCCGAGGGTGGGAGCCTGACCGCCATTGTCGGCCCCACCGGCGCCGGCAAGACCACCCTGACCAGCCTGCTGATGCGGTTCTACGACCCCCAGTCGGGGAAAATCAACATCGACGACCAGTCGATTTTCGATGTGACCCGCAAGAGCCTGCGGCTTTCCTACGCAATGGTCTTGCAGGAAACCTGGCTGTTTACCGGCACCATCCGGGACAACATTGCCTATGGCCGGCCGGACGCCACCGATGAGGAGGTCATCTCCGCCGCCAAAGCCGCCCATATCCATGACTTTATCATGGCCCTCCCCGAGGGGTACCAGACGGTCATCACCGAGGATGGGGTTAACATCTCCCAGGGCCAGAAGCAGCTGATGACCATTGCCCGGGCGATGCTGTTAAACGCCCAGATGCTGATTCTCGACGAGGCCACCAGCAACGTCGATACCCGGACCGAAATCCGGATTCAGGCGGCGATGCGGGAGCTGATGAAGGGGAAGACCTGCTTTGTCATCGCCCACCGGCTCTCCACCATCCAGAACGCCGACAACATTCTGGTGGTGCGGGATGGGGACATTGTCGAACAGGGAACCCATAAGGAGCTGCTAGCAAAGAAAGGTTTTTACGCAAACCTCTATTACTCGCAGTTTGCATAATCCGCATAAATGGAAAAAGGTGCTGGCCGAAAAAACGGTCAGCACCTTTTATTTTGGCGATGGAAGGTCGCCGCGCGACAAGAACCCTTCAACAATTAGCAGTAACGAAACGGCAGCGATACGGGAAGTCCGTACAGAGGAGGGTTACTTCGGCGTCAGCGCCGGTTGTTATCTGAATTTTTGCAAAGGAAAAGCACCGCTGAAACGGCCCACTCAAGCGGTGCATGTACAAGTTTTGTACTTTATTATTTTACATCTGGGGGAAAGTCCTGTCAAGGTGTTTTCCCCCCGCTTCGGTTTATTCCCACCGGCCGTAGGCGACCAGCGGATTGCCCCGGCTGACTCCGAGGGAAACGGTGTTATAGAGGATAATCCCGTCCCAGGGGGATTCAACGGCCCAGCAGAGGCTCCCGTCCAGCCGGTGAAGTTCTCCCAGCGTCTGGCCCTTTTTGACCCGGCTGCCGGCGGAAGCGTAGGCGTACCAGTATCCGTCCTCCGGCGCCACCTCAAAGCAGGAGTCGGCGATCAGCTGATGGGGGAGGGGCTTGTCCGGCCCTTCGATCATCCCCAGGTGAGCCATCAGCCGCACCACGTCTCCGGTATCCTGGTCGACCTCCTGTTCGGTCCACCGCCCGAGGGCTCCCCGTTCCAGCAACAGGGCGGGGATTCCCTTCTGGGCGGCATAGCTGTAAACTCCGGTTTTGGCCGAGGAGGCAATCAGCAGCCCGGGGGAGAGCTTTTCCGCTGCTTCCAACGACTGGCGGGTGGTTTCGGGGGAGGCTTCCGCCGGGTAGAAGACCATCGGGGTCAGTTCCTCGTTCATATCCCCGCCGTGCAGGTCTAAAATAAAGTCGATGGCGGGGTAGATCTCTTCCTCGATAACGGCGGCCAGTCTTTTTGAGAAGCTCCCTGTCCGATCTCCGGGAAACGCCCGGTTGAGGTCTTTGCCGTCCTCCGGCATTACCTGCCGGCAGCCCCGCAGAAACCCTTCGATGTTTAACAGGGGCAGCAGCACCAAGGTGCCGCTAATCTTCTCCGGCTGGATGATTGAGGCCAGATGTTTGGCCGTCTGGATGCCGACATATTCGCATCCATGCACTCCGGCGGAAACGGCGAGGGTTTTTCCGGGGTTTGCGCCTTTGATGACGATAACCGAGATCGTCTTCCCGGGTTCAACCTCAAGGGTGTATTCGGTGCGGCTATTCGGTGGGATTTGGTTCCATTGAATCTGCATAACTTCCTCCTTTTGGTGGCAGAGGGGTTCTATTTATCACATACAACCAGTATAGCAGGATTTTCGGCAGAATGAAAGCCTTTACTTTCCGTTTTTCGGTTGCTTAC
Organism: uncultured Clostridia bacterium; assembly: GCA_944387995.1. Classification (GTDB taxonomy): domain Bacteria; phylum Bacillota; class Clostridia; order Oscillospirales; family Ruminococcaceae; genus Faecivivens. The sequence goes on from CALXHB010000132.1 coordinate 8,854, forward strand.
GGGTGGGATCGTCCATCTTTTCCCCCAGCGCCGTAAGAATCGCCAGTGCTTTCTGGCAGGCTCCGCAGTCGCAGTAGGTGAGCCCCGCCGCCTTTTTTTCAGCGTATTCCCGGGCGGAGCGGGCCGCCTCTTCTTTCCCGAAAGCGGCTTCTCCTTCCGGAGAGAGACAGAGGTTCAGCACCTCTTCCACCGTCATCACGTCCTCTTTCAGCTCTTTTATAAAGCTGTCGGTCTCCGCAGGGGTAGGCTTGTCGATACGGAGCCATTGTTCCGCCGCGGTCTTTGCCTCTTCGCAGCACCAAGGTTCCTGGGTCAGTTCTCGCGCCAAAGACCTTGCCTTTAAAAGGTCTATCTCCATTTTTTCGTCTCCTTTCGTGGGATGGATTACCGCCATTGTAACACGGGTTTGATTTTATGTCTATGAAAAAAGCGCCGTTCCAACCGAACGGCGCTTTTTCACCCAAAGGTGTCCCTCCGTTTCCGGAAAGGCTCCACGTGTTATCCAAAGATCGAGAAGGCCACAAACAGGGTGGACAGCAGGGAAGCAACCAGCGAAACAACCGTGATCTGGGTGTTGATCGACGGGCCCGCAGTATCCTTAAACGGGTCGCCAACCGTGTCGCCGATAACCGCGGCCTTGTGGGCTTCACTGCCCTTGCCGCCTTCTTCCCCCGATTCGATGTACTTCTTGGCGTTGTCCCACAGCCCGCCGGCGTTGGACATAAACAGCGCCAGCAGCAGCCCCGAGACGATGTTCCCGAGGAGGAATCCGCCGATGGCCAGAGGTCCGCCGATGATGCCGACGATCACGGTGGCGATGATGCTCATTAAGCCCGCCGGAATCAGCTCTTTTAGCGCGCCGCTGGTGGCAATGTCGATACATTTGTCGTAATCCGGTTTAACCCCTTCTTTGCCCTCTTTCAGGCCGGCGATGGTGTTAAACTGCCGGTGGATTTCCGCCACCATCCGCTGGGCGTTTTTGTCGACCCCCAGAATCAGCATCGCCGAGAAGACCGCTGGGATGGCTGCCCCGATCAGGGTGCCGAAGAAAACGGTGGGGGACATGATGTCAAAACCGGAAATGGCTTCTTTGCCAGCATTGACTAGGGCCACATTGGCTTCCGACATAAAGGCCCCTAGCAGGGAGATGACCGTCAGCCCCGCGGCTCCGATGGAAAAGCCTTTGGTGACCGCTTTGACGGTGTTGCCGGCGCTGTCCAGTTCGTCGGCGGTGCGGATGGTCTCTTCCCCGAGGCCGCCCATTTCTGCCAGGCCTCTGGCATTGTCGAGGATGAGACCGTAGGCGTCATTGTAGATAATAATGCCCACGATGGAGAGCATCCCAACCGCCGCCATCGAGATTCCGAAGATGGCGTACCCTTCGCCCATCGGCGCGCAGATCTGGTAGGCAATCAGCGCCGAAACGGCGATTCCGACCATCGCCGGCAGGGCAGAAATAAACCCGTAGGAGACACCGGACAGGACGGTAAACGCCGGTCCGGAACAGGAAGCGTGGGCCACTTTGCGGACGATGGGTTTGGAGTCGTCGGTGAAGTAGTCGGTGGTGATGCCGATGATAACGCCAACCAGCAGCCCTACGGTGGAAGCGCCCCAGATTCTCCAGGAGAACCCTTCAAAAACCGCCGTAGCCAGGGCCGTCAGCACCAGGAAGACGCCGGTGGTCACATAGGTGGAGGAGTTTAACGCCCTAGTCGGGTTGCCGTTTTTGCCGATGCGGGCGGTGGCAATGCCGATGATCGAAGAGAGCAGCCCCAAGATCGCGTAGCAGAAGACCATCGAGATATTGGAGTATTCCCCGCCAGAGAGAGACTGGGCGATAACCAAAGCCGAGGCCATCGCCGCGACGTTGGAGTCAAACAGATCCGCGCCCATACCGGCCACGTCGCCGACGTTGTCCCCGACGTTATCGGCGATTACAGCGGGGTTGCGGGGGTCATCCTCCGGGATGCCTAGCTCCACCTTGCCGGTTAAGTCAGCGGAAATATCGGCGGTTTTGGTAAAGATACCGCCGCCCGCTTTGGCAAACAGCGCCAGGGAGGAGGCGCCAAAGGAAAAGCCCAGTAAAATCGAGGCGTTGCCGGTAAGCATCAGCACCGCCGCTACTCCAAAGAGGGAACAGCCAACCACCAAAAGCCCCATAACCGCCCCGCCGCGGAAACCGATGAGGAAGGCGGGCTTGATGCCCTCTTTTGCCGCTTCAGCCGAGCGGCCGTTGGACAAAGTCGCCACCAGGATGCCAATCTTTCCGGCAATGGCAGAAAGCACCGTCCCGGCCAGGTAAGCAATTGTCATCGAGATGTTATCGATTACATTTCCGGTCCAAATAGGGGAGGGCAGGAGAATCAAAATGATGACAGCGGCAACCAACGCAAATTTTCCCAGGACCATGTACTCCCGGCGCATAAAGGTGTTGGCGCCCTGTTTAATCAGCAGCGAGACTTCTTCAATCCGTTTGTTTACGGTTTTTTGCTTCTTTACCCACAGGTAGAGATAGGCGGCGAACGCAAAGGCTAGTACGACCGTCAAAAAGGACAGGCCGTAAAAGAGTGAGAGTTGGTGGTCCATTAAAGGTTCCTTCCTTTCCTTGGTAATTTTGCGGAAGAGCATCTCCCTTTGCGCGCGGCCGCTGGCGCAAAAAAGGGGCAGGACCTCCGATGAGTCCTGTCCCGCATTTTTTTCATTGTCCCTTTCCATCTTCCGCCCTGGGGAGGACCAAATGGACTGTGAACCATTAAAAAATAGGAATAAATAGGGCAAAAACCCTATGACAGACTCCACCGCTTATTCCGAAATCAATTTCAGTATATAAGAGTTTCTTCCGTCTGTCAATCCATTTTTTGTATATAATTATGAAAAGCATTTATGCAATATACATAAGATCTTTTTCTTATTCATGGATAATTATGCAAAGAAAAGAGAAGAGGTAAACTTCCCTTTGCCCCAAAAATCCCGTTTCTCTTCAGAAAATCTCAAGAATTTTCTCCTTTTTTCTCCTAAAATTCGCGGCTGGAAAGCAGTATGCTTAGAGTAGTGATTTTAGATGGAACGGCAGTCCGCTGTCCATTTTCCCTGATAAGAAAAACCACTGATTTTTGGAGGTAATCCTATGCAGACAGCCACAATGAATTTGACCCTTTCTCCCGACGAAACGGTGGAGCATGTCCAGCGGGAATCCACCGTCCCTGGGACGTTTGTCAACTTTGACCGGGCGGAGGTCATCCGGGTGGACGGGGTTCGGTATAGAAGACTGGCCCTGAAAACCCCTTTGGTCCACCGGGAGGATAACCTGGGCGAAATCCTCTCGGAAGCAGCCGGTCCCTTTCTGGAAGAGGGGGATATCCTCGTTGTCACCGAAAAGGTGGTGGCCATTACCCAGGGGAGGGCTATGCCGGTGGCGGATGTAAAGCCCTCTTTGCTCGCTCGGTTCCTCTCCCGGTTTGTCAGCCGCACCCCCTATGGAATCGGCCTGGCAATGCCCGAAACAATGGAATGTGCCCTTAAAGAGTGCGGCCGGGCGCGGATTCTGCTGGCGGCGGCCGTTGGGGCATTGGGCAAGCTCCTAAAGAAAAAAGGGTGGTTTTATGAGGTAGCGGGGCTCCAGGCAGCCGGTATCGACGGCCCCTGTGCCTGCACCATCCCACCCTATAACAGCTGGATTGTCCTTTCGCCTCTGGACCCGGATGAGGCTGCCCGTGGGATTTTTTCCACCCTTCGGGCAGAAGGGTGTCCCTTGCGGGCGGTGGTCATCGCCGACTGTAACGATCTGGGCGGCAACCTAATCGGCCAGTCGGGCGGGGTAGACCTCGCCCTGCTGCAAAAGGTGATGGCGGACAATCCTCTGGGGCAGGGGGATGACCAGACTCCCGCCGGCATCATTCGGAGGGCTGAATAAATTTGCAGAGTCTGTTGTAAAATGGGTCTATCAGAAGAAAAGCGCAAAAACCGGTGTCTTTGAAAGGGCTTTAGCCTCAAAAGGACACTGGTTTTTGTTGTCTGGAAAAGAATAAAGCCGTATCAAACCGGTTTAAAAAGCCGCAAATGGTTTAACAGCGACCTCACTTCCATTTCGCATTTTTCCCCATTATGGTTTAAAACTATCTGGTGACAGGTTAACATTATGTTAATTTTGGCGTTCACAGGTTGGCATCACCTGTCCGCCTATGGTATAATATTTGTAACCAATATGTAATCTATACCGACTGATAGAAAGGGGATGTGTGCAGGTTTGGAAAGAAGTCTGGACAAACTGCGGGAAAAATTTGGGGAAAAGCTGCGGGAAGCCCTGCTGGCGGTTCTGCCGATTTCCGCGGTGGTGGTCATCTTGTGCTTTACCATTGCGCCGGTGACGCCGGGTATACTGCTCTGTTTTTTCCTGGGAGCGGTGCTGGTGATTGCCGGGATGATGTTTTTTACCCTGGGGGCGGAGATGTCGATGACCCCGATGGGGGAGAAGGTCGGCGCCGCTATCACCCGAAGCGGCAAGCTGTGGAAGGTCGTTGTTATCTTCTTTATCCTCGGCTTTATCATTACCGTGTCGGAGCCGGACCTGACCGTCCTCGCAAATCAGGTCCCCCAGGTGCCAAACGCCCTCATTATCGGGGCGGTAGCCTGCGGGGTCGGAATTTTTCTGGTGATGGCGCTGCTGCGTATGCTGTTCAAGGTGGCGCTGCCCCCTCTGCTCACCTTTTTCTATGTTCTCTGCTTTATTTTAGCGCTCTTTACCCCCCGGGAGTTTTTAAGCGTCGCCTTTGACTCGGGCGGGGTGACGACCGGGCCGATGACGGTCCCGTTTATTATGGCGCTGGGCGTCGGTATTGCCTCCATCCGTGCCGACCGTCATGCGGCCGACGACTCGTTCGGTCTGGTGGCGATGTGCTCGGTGGGGCCGATTCTGGCGGTGCTGCTGCTGGGTATCTTTTACCATCCCACTGGCGCGGGCTATGAGCCTTCCGCCGTGCCGAATCCCAGCGATTCGGTGGAACTGTGGCATATGTTTGTTTCCGAATTGCCCCAGTATATACGGGAAATTGCCGTTTCCCTTCTGCCGATTGTCGTCTTTTTTGGCCTCTATCAGGTGGTTTCACTGCGGATGTCCCGCCAGTCGCTGGGACGGGTGGCGGTGGGCCTGGTGTATACATACGTCGGGCTGGTTTTGTTTCTCACCGGCGCCAACGTCGGGTTCCTACCAGCCGGCAACTACATCGGCAGTGTAATGGCCTCTGGCGAATACCGCTGGGCGCTGATTCCGGCTGCAATGGTCATGGGCTTTTTGATCGTCCGGGCGGAGCCGGCGGTTTACGTCCTCAATAAGCGGGTGGAAGAGATGACCGACGGCGCCATTTCCAGCGGTGCTATGGGTCTTGCCCTGGGGCTGGCGGTGGCTTTGTCGTTGGCGCTGGCGATGGTGCGGGTGTTCACCGGCATCTCGATCCTCTGGTTTTTGCTTCCCGGCTATGCCATTGCCCTGGGTATCTCCTTTTTTGTCCCGAAAATCTACACTGCCATTGCCTTTGACGCCGGCGGAGTCGCTTCGGGCCCGATGGCGACTGCCTTTTTACTGCCGCTGGCCCAGGGAGTTTGCCTGGCTACTGGCGGAGACGTGGTATCCGACGCCTTTGGGGTGATCGCGATGGTGGCGATGACGCCGCCTATTACCGTCCAGGTGATGGGGCTGATTTCCGGCGTTCGCCGCCGCAGAAAGTCCGAAAACGCGCTGCCGCAGGCTGGCCTCGACGCGGTAATCGAGCTGTGAGAAAGGGGTTTTAAGATATGCACGGTTTGAGCATACTGGTGACCGTTGTTGCCCGGGCGGACGCAAAACGGTTTCTGGGCTTTTTTAAAGAGGAAAAGGTCAACTGCCTGATGGCCACCGTCGGCCGGGGGACGGCTTCCGGCGAGATGCTGGATTATTTCGGCCTCAAAGACAGCGAAAAGATGATTTTGATGGGGAGCCTGTCCTGGGAGGATTGGCCGGTTCTCTGCCGCAAACTGCGGAGGAAGATGGGGCTGGAAGCCCCCGGAACTGGGGTTTCCTTTGTGATTCCCCTCAGCAGTGTCGGCGGTGCCCGGCAGTTACAGCTATTGAGCGGCGGGCAGATGCAGCCCCCAAAGGAGGAGAGCCAGATGAAAAACACCGCGTTTGAACTGCTTGTAGCGGTTGTCAACCAGGGTTACACCGAGTTGGCCGTGGGGGCCGCCCGATCGGCGGGGGCCAGGGGCGGCACCGTAATCCATGCCCGAGGCACCGGTGCTGGACCGGAACAGCAGTTTTTGGGGGTAAGCCTTGCTCCGGAAAAGGAGCTGGTGTTTATCGTCGTCCAAACCCATCAGAAAAACAAGATCATGACGGCGATTATGGAAAACGCTGGATTATCCACCCGGGCCGGGAGTGTGGTTTTTTCGCTGCCGGTGACCGGTGTCGCGGGTTTGAAGTTGGACAGCGAGGACGACGACGGGAAATAACGGCCGTTTTCAGCTAAACTGTAACGGTTGCTTTTCCCAAAGGAGTTGCCACCAATTGCCAAAAAGACTTTTAAATCGTTTGAAAGCCCGGTTTTCCCGGGCTTTTTTGCTGCCGGTCTGGACAAAAGGGGACGGATCTTGTATAATGAAGGATAATTAGGGCGTTTTGCCGTTATCCGGCATACGCCAGGAAAGGAAGGCGCAGGGATTGGAATCGGGCGAACGGTTTAAAAAAGCAGTGATCGGCGGTTTTGATAAAGCCGATGTCATGAATTATTTTGAAAAGATGCAAAAGCGTCACCGGGAGGAGACCGCTTCCCTAAAAGCGGAAATTGCCTCCCTGCGGTCGAGTGAAAGTCAATTCCGGGAGCAGGCCGGTGATCAGGCGGATACCATTGCCGATCTGACCCGGGAACTGGAGGCGGCGCGGAATACCATGAGCCAAACGGAGGAAGAACTGACTACCCTCCGAAAAAAGGCCGAAGAGCTTCAGCGGGAACTTTCATCCCAGAAGGCGCTCAACACCGAGCTCCAGATGAAAAAGAATGTGTTGGAGGAAAATCTGCGGGGGGAGACCGCCAAAAATGAGGCCCTTTCCACCCAGCTTTCCGAACTTTCGACCCGGCTGGCGGAAAGAACCGGTATCGAGATCGGCGAACTGCTGATTGAAGCGAAGGTCAGCGCCCGCAAGATCGTCGAGAAGGCTAAGGCGGACGCCGAAGAGGTGCGCAGCGAACTGGACAGCCAACGGGGCGAGGCCAGGGACCATTTTACCGCTCTGGGGGAGAAGCTCTCGGGAGTGGAAGATCATTTTAAACAGGTGTCCGAGGAAACCCTTCGGGGCATCGGAGAGGTCCGCAGAGAACTGGAGGGCATCCAGGGACAGCTGACTTCGGTAGTCGAAGAAGATTTAAACTCTCCGGAAGGGGAATGACCGGCAGGAGGATATACTAGACGTGAAAATCAAAATGCTTAAGGACCGAAAATTCCTGCTGACCCTCATCACCCTGATGGTGCCGATGATCCTGCAAAACCTGATCTCCCTCGCCACCCAAATGATGGACTCGATCATGCTGGGGCAGTTGGGGCAGACTGAGCTTTCGGCTTCGTCGCTGGCAAACCAGCCCTTTTTCATCTTCAGCTTGTTGACCTTCGGGATGGCCTCCGGGTCCAGCGTCCTAAACGCTCAGTTTTGGGGCAAACAGGATATCCGGTCGATTAAGATTGTCATTTCCATCTGTTTAAAAGTCGCTCTCGTCGTCAGCATCCTGCTGGGAGCAGTGGTAATGCTCTTCCCCCGGCAGGTTATGAGCATCTACACCAACGACCAGGCGGTCATTGAAAAGGGAATTGAGTATCTGCAGGTTATCGGCTGGTGCTATATCTTTTTCGGTATCGCGAACACCCTTCTAACCACCATCCGCAGCGTCGGCCTGGTCCGAATTGCGGTAGTGGATTCGGTTTTTGCCCTCATCTGCAACACGACGTTAAACTACATCCTGATCTTCGGGAAATTGGGTTTCCCTGCTTTTGGGGTCAAGGGAGCCGCCATTGCGACGGTCATCACCCGGATGGGGGAGGTCGCGATCGTCCTCGTCTATCTCTTCTTGGTGGATAAGAAACTGCGGTTCCGATTCCGGGATTTTCTCGCCTTTGATATGGGACTTTTGAAGAATTACCTGAAAAACGGGATGCCGGTGGCCTTTAACGAGGTGTTCTGGTCGCTGGGCGTCTCGGTTCAGTCGATGATTCTCGGCCGGCTGGGGTCCCATGCGGTTTCGGCCAGCCAGATTTCCTCCATCGTCCAGCAATTTTCCACCGTCTTTATCTTCGGCGTAGCCAATGCCGCCGCGATCATCATCGGCAACGACATCGGCGCCGGGCTGATGGACCAGGCCAGACAGCGGATTAAATGGTTTCGGTGGATTGCGGTCTGGGTCGGCCTGTTTGCCGCCGTGACCATCCTCGTTCTCTCCGGACCTGTGGTCAGCTTTTATAACGTGCCGGAGGAGACCAAACAATTGGCTCTGGATATGCTGCGGATGCTGTCGGTGATTGTTTTGTTCATCTCTCAGACCGGTATCGGGGTGGTTGGCCTGCTGCGGGGAGGCGGAGACCCCCGGTTCGGGGTGTTTGTCGACCTGTTCGGGTTGTGGTTTGTGGCCCTGCCGGCGGCGCTTTTGTCGGCCTTTGTACTCCACGCCCCGGTGCTGGTCGTTTACCTGTGTTCCAAGCTGGACGAGCCGGTGAAGATGCTGATGCTGCTCTGGCGGATGCGCAACGACCATTGGATTAAGGATGTCACCACTTCCGGCGCTCCCCAGCAGCTGGACGGATGAATAAAGGAGTCACGTTATGTTAATGGAAAACCGGAAGGAACAGGCGCTGCGGGCAATTGAAACCTTAAAACAAAAGTATCCCGATGCCATCTGCTCCCTTACCTATGAAAAGCCCCATGAGCTGCTGATCTCCACCAGGCTTTCGGCTCAGTGCACCGACAAGCGGGTCAACGAGGTGACCAAGGTCCTCTACGACCGTTATCCGACCCTGGAGGCGCTGGCGGAAGCGCCCATCGAAGATCTGGAGGAGATTATCCGCCCCTGCGGCCTCTTCCACACCAAGGCCCGGGACATCAAAGCCCTCTCCCGCCAGCTGATTGACCAATGGGGCGGTCAGCTTCCCGATACGATGGAGGGTCTCACCTCCCTCCCCGGCATCGGCCGGAAGACCGCCAACCTCGTACTTGGGGACGTTTTCCACAAGCCCTGCATCGTCGCCGATACCCACTGCATCCGGATCTGCGGGCGGCTGGGCCTGTCGGAGGGGAAGGACCCCTATAAGGTGGAGATGCAGCTAAGAGAGGTTGTGCCGCCGATGGAAGGGGGAGACTTCTGCCACCGGCTGGTGTTGTTCGGCCGGGAAACCTGCGTTGCCCGGAAACCCCGGTGCGGACAGTGCGAGATGGCGGGGTTCTGCCCGTCGGCGGAGGGGGAATAAGCCCTCTCTTATCTGAGGGAATTCCATTTTTTTTCGGAAAAAAACCGCTTCCCCCTTGCGTAAGCGGCAAATGTTTTGTATAATATAGGATGACATAGGCTTTTTTGCCTTAAAATCTTATCTTTGGAGGAAAACCATGAATTCACTTGCCCTTTTGACAGCCTCTGCCGGCACCGAGTCGGCCGGCGTTCTCTCGATTGTCGCCAGTATGCTGCCGTTGGTCCTGGTCATCGTTGTGATGTATTTCATCCTGATCAGACCCCAGAAAAAGAAAGAAAAAGAAGTTTCCAAGATGCGTAATAACCTTCAGGTTGGCGACGAGATTGTCACCGCTGGGGGCATTGTAGGCCGGGTCGTCTCCCTGCGGGAGGACACCCTTCTGATCGAGACTGGCTCCAACAACACCAAGATCCGCATCAAACGCTGGGCCGTCTCTTCTTGCGAGACCATCCACGACGAGGTATAATTTTCCCGTTTCCCGCATACCGTTAGGCAGAATACGGACTGCCGCTCCGGGTTATCCCGGCAGGCAGAGAAAGGCGGTGCGGGGTATTGGAAAAAAGTCGGATGGACGGCCTGCGGGGGTGTATTTTCCCTGTGGCCGTCGGATTGATCTGCGGGGCAGCGGCGGTTTTACTGATGATGCTGCTCTCAGCCCTTGGGGCTTCCGGGTTAAAACTTTCGGATCGGGGGCTCAGTCTCCTCATCTGGGTGCCGGTCCTATTCGGCGGGTTTGCCGCCGGGGCTACGGGTGCCGGATTTGCGCCGGAGTTTAAACTTCTCTGCGGGATTTTGCCCGCGATGCTTTTGTGGGTGGTCATCCTGCTGCTGCAGCGGGAGTACAGCCTTTTGGAACTCGTCCGGGGCGGAGCGTTTTTTCTGTCCGGCGGGGCGGGGGCAATGGCCTTCTCACGCAAAAGACAACATTTCAAGCTGGGAAAGGGCCGTCCCGGGATGCACAAAGCGCGTCCCAGGAAAGGGCCGTTCTAACGCGGGCGGCAAACCCGTCCGTAATATCATAGCAAAGGAGCGTTTCGTATGAAACACATTCAGTCCCTCAACAAAGCCAACTTAAAAGAGTCCGCTGCGAAGGGCGGCTGCGGCGAATGCCAGGCTTCCTGCCAGTCCGCTTGCAAGACCTCTTGCACCGTTGCGAACCAGAAATGCGAGCACGCGGATAAATAATTTCCGTTTAGGCGCATAAAGGTGGCCCCGCTGTAACGGCGGGGCTTTCGTCTGTTATTACACCTTCCAGGTGTTTAAGATATTTTTGTACGTATTGAGAAGGACTACGCCTTCTCCGCGGCCCAATCCAGAAGTCTTTCGCGGAAGTCCGGCCGCAGGTATCCAGCAGATAAAAGGAGTTGCAAAATGATCCACAAGTATTACCTCAATGGCTTTTACATCGTCCTCGACGTTCACAGCGGCAGCGTTTCGGTTGTGGACGAGGCGGCCTACAAGCTGCTCGACTACATCACCCCTCCGATGACCGAAAACTGCCCCGAAGAGGCCCTCGCCGCCCTGGAAGGGAAGTTTAAGCGGGAAGACCTGATCGAAACTTATGGCGAACTTTACAGCATGTACAAGGACGGCATCCTCTTCTCGGAGGACGATTACGCCCAGTTTGCCGACCGGATGGTTTCCTCTCCCGTCAAGGCGATGTGCCTGCTGGTCGCCCAGGACTGCCAGCTCAGATGCAAATACTGCTTTGCCTGCACCGGTGATTACGGCGGACATCGGGCGATGATGAGCCTGGAGACCGCGAAAAAGGCGATCGACTTCCTGATTGAGAAGTCCGGCAAGCGCCGCAACTTAAACCTCGACTTTTTCGGCGGCGAACCGCTGATGAACTGGAAGGTGGTTCAGGATACCATCGCCTATGCCCGGGAACAGGAAAAGATTCACGATAAGAACTTCCTCTTCACCGTCACCACCAACGGCGTCCAGCTGACCGACGATAAGATCGAGTATATGAACAAAGAGATGCACAACGTCGTCCTCTCCCTCGACGGCCGCAAGGAGGTCAACGACTTCTTCCGCGTTCGGGCCGACGGCAGCGGTTCCTACGACTCGATTGTTCCCAAATTCCAGAAGTTCGCCAAAGCCCGGGGAGATAAGGAATACTATGTCCGGGGCACCTTCACCAAACATAACCTGGATTTTGCCAACGACGTCTTCCACTACTACGACGACCTCGGGTTTGACCAGATCTCGATGGAACCGGTCGTCACCGACCCCGCTAACGATTACGCCCTCACCGAGGCGGAGATTCCCGCCGTCTGCGCGGAATATGAACGGCTGGCGAAGAAGATCATCGACTACCGCAAACAGGGCAAGTTCTTCAACTACTTCCACTTTATGATCGACCTGGACCAGGGTCCCTGCGCGATTAAACGGCTCCGGGGCTGCGGCTGCGGCAACGAGTATGTGGCGGTTTCGGCCGATGGAGACGTTTACCCCTGCCACCAGTTTGTCGGCAAAGAGGAATGGAAGATGGGGTCGGTTTACACCCCCGAAACCTTCGACCTGGAGAAGAAGGAATACTTTGCCCGGGCCAATGTCTACGTCAAGGAAGGCTGCAAGGACTGCTGGGCGAAGTTCTACTGCTCCGGCGGCTGCAACGCCAATAACCTCGAGTACGCCGGGGATGTTCTCAAGCCCTATAAGATTAGCTGCGAGTTTGAGAAAAAACGGCTGGAGTGCGCGATTATGATTAAAGCGGCTCTGGCAGCGGAGGGGCTGGACGACGGCACCGCTTCTGCCGATTGCGGCGACTGCGCCGACTGCTGATCGGATAAGCCCCGCGGCCAGGTCTGTGGGAGACTGCGCGCTTTGCGAGCAGTCCGCCGGCGCTGGAGCGGGGAAGCCACGCCGCGTCGAAAACGGGGTCCAGGGGCCTTTGCGTATGCAGTACAGCGTAAGGAAAAGGTACAACCTGCGAAAAAGCGCGGTTTCCCACCTTGGTGGGAAATGCCAGCCAGTTGGGCCGGCTGGCAAGCGGTTTTTCCGGCATCGCGGCTTTCAGCCGCATGCCTGGAGCCTTGAGTCGCTGCCTTAAGGGCAGCGAGAGAATCAAAAGTGGTTAAAAGAAGGCTCTGTCTGGCATTGCCGGACAGAGCCTTTTCTAATATTTTTAATTGTTTCGGTGCCCTTAAGGCACCGACAAAGTTTCACTTTGATGGACCAGAGACCTGTCTCTGGACTCTGGTCAAGGACCCAAAGGGCCCTTGACAATCCCGATATTCGACGCGGCTTATGTTCCCCGCATACCAGCAGCTGGACTGCTCGCGGGCTCGCAGTCTTCGGGAGAGACTTGGCCGCAAGATGGGTCGAGTCGGTAAACCCAAGCGCTTCGCAATGGATTGCGATTCCGAAGCGCTTTTCTCCCAAATCCCTTGACTTTTTCCGGGGGACGATGTATGCTTAATTTAGAAGAACGTCTAAATATTCTCCAAAGGAGGTGGACCGGATGCCCGATCGATTCCGTGCACTGGCTGACCCGACCAGACGGGAGATTCTGCGGCTGTTGGGGGAAGGGGATTTAACGGCCGGGGAGATCGCCGAACATTTTGAGATGACCTTTCCGTCCGTTTCCCATCACCTCAGCATTTTAAAAAGCGCCGGTTTGATTACCGACGAGAGGGAGGGGCAGTTTATCCGCTATCATCTCGACGCCACGGTCATTGAAGAGCTGATCGGAAAACTTTATGACCTGATTGACCCCGGCAGGAGCCGGTAATGGAGGTGGTTTTATGAAAAGAAATTGGGTAATCGGATTGTTGGCCCTCTGCGCCCTTTCGTTCTGTATACAGCTGGTGCTCTACCCCTCTCTCCCCGAAACGGTGCCGATTCATTGGAACGCTGCGGGGGAGGTAGACGGTTGGTCCGGTAAGATCAGCGCCCTGTTATTGGGGCTTTTGCCCTTTGGAATGACCATTCTCTTTGCCGCCCTCCCAAAACTGGACCCTAAGCGGGAGAATTACCAAAAGCACATGAAGATCTACCAGCCCATTTGCGGCTTATTCGTTCTGTTTTTCATCGGTATGGTCTGGGTTGTGATGCTGTCGGCCCTGGATTTCCAGCTGCCGGTGGGCGGGTTGATTTCGGCGGGGCTGGGGATCGTGTTCATTATCCTTGGCAACTTCATGCCCCGCATCCGCCCCAACTACACCTTCGGCATCCGCCTGCCTTGGACGTTGGAGAACGAGACCGTCTGGTATAAGACCCACCGGGTGGCCGGCGGCTGGTTTATGGCAGCCGGGGTGGTGTTTGGGGTGTCGGGGTTTCTGCCGGCGGCGGTTTGCTGGATCGGGATTGTGGCCGTTCTCGCGGTGGCCGTCGGGACGTCGGTTTATTCCTGGGTGATTTATAAAAGGGAAACAAAACAGGACTGAAAAAAGCCACGGGGTTTTATTACTCCGTGGCCTTTATGTATTTATCCCATCAAATGTTCAACCAGTATTTTGACCCCCATCAGGATCAGAATGATACCGCCGACAATCTCCGCTTTGGATTTATACTTTGCTCCAAAGACGTTGCCGACCTTGACGCCGACCATCGAGAGGAGGAAGGTGACCACTCCGATAAAGGATACCGCCGAGAAGATAGTGACCCGCAGGAAGGCGAAGGTGACGCCGATCGCAAGAGCGTCAATGCTGGTGGCGATGGCCAGCGGCAGCATACTTTTGATCGAGATCGAGTCGTCGGTGTTTTCTTCTTCCCCCGACAGCCCCTCCCGGACCATGTTCCCGCCGATTAGCCCCAACAGGATAAAGGCAATCCAGTGGTCGAAAGCGGTGATTTTGCTTTCAAACTGGGCGCCCAGCAGATAGCCGATCAGCGGCATCAGCGCCTGGAATCCGCCGAACCAAATGCCGATGATGACGGCCTTTTTCCAGCTCATTTTGGCCATCGACAGGCCCTTGCAGATGGAAACCGCCAGCGCGTCCATTGAAAGGCCGACTGCAATGATGAACAATTCATAGGTTGACATTGTTTTTTCCTCCCACAATGGTAAGAGACTCGTGTTTTTCTATAATATCATAGCTTGCCAAAGTTCGTCAAGGGTAACAGGAACGCTATTTTGGAGAAAAAAGCTCCTTTTTCCAACTTTTTTTCAAAAACCCCTTGACAAACCCCAGAAAATGTTTTATAGTATTAGAATGTATCAGAATGGATATGTGTGCCCCACCGTACATTTCGCCGGTAAAATGGCCACATTTTTTCATGCTATTTTGTGCAATTCTGCCGTTGACTTTTGGAAGTCAATTTGTATAGATTGCACAAGGTGTTCATATGTATGCCCTTGCCCCGTTTTATAAAAGAAAGAAAAAATGGGGTAGGGGGCGTGCGCTTTCAAGTCGGATGAATGGAGTGATCAAGCCTATGGTGAATGTCAAATCCGTACAGCTCGGAAAGACGGAACGGAAAAGCTTCGCACGGATTGGCGAAGTACTGGAGATGCCCAATTTAATTGAGGTCCAGCTTAAATCCTACCACTGGTTTTTGGAAGAGGGTTTAAAAGAGGTGTTCCGCGATGTCGCCGCGATCACCGACTACACTGGGAATCTGGTGTTGGATTTCGTCGGCTACCGGCTGGACGAAAAACCCAAATATACCGTGACCGAGTGCAAGGAACGGGACGTAACCTATGCCGCACCGATGCGGGTTAAGGCCCGCCTGCTCAAAAAGGAGACCGGCGAGGTCAAGGAACAGGAAATCTACATGGGGGATTTCCCGCTGATGACCGAAAGCGGGACCTTCATTATCAACGGCGCCGAACGGGTTATCGTTTCCCAGTTGGTCCGTTCTCCCGGCGTCTATTACGATGATGCCTTCGATAAAACCGGTAAAAAGCTCCACAAGGCCACCGTTATCCCCAACCGCGGCGCCTGGCTGGAGTACGAAACCGACTCCCAGGACATCTTCTATGTCCGCATCGATAAAAACCGCAAACTCCCGGTTACCGTCTTCATCCGCGCCCTGCTGCGGGTTCGGGACGACGTTACCTACGAGCAGGTACAGGAAGATTACCGCTGCGCCCTGACCGATATGAAGGGTTCCACCGCTGAGGTGCTGGAGCTGTTCGGCGATCAGGAGACCATCGTCACCACCTTAAATAACAAAGACTTGACCGAGGCTAAAGAGCGCCCCGCCGGCATGCTGCCCGGGGACGACGCCCTGCTGGAAGTCTACCGCAAGCTCCGTCCCGGCGAACAGCCTTCGCTGGAAGCGGCTGTCAAACACCTGGTTCCGCTGCTGTTTGACGATCATCGGTATGATCTTTCCCGGGTTGGCCGGTATAAATACAACAAGAAACTCGCTCTGGCTCCCCGTATCATGGGCCACACCCTGGCGCAGCCGGTTATCGATATGACCACCGGTGAGATTCTCGCCGACGAAGGGGAAAAGCTGACCCGCGCCCGTGCCATCTAGCTGGAGAAAAAGGGTATCGACACCGTCTATATCCGCCTGGATGACGACAAGGTCATCAAGGTTATCTCCAACGGCATGGTCGAAATCACCGACTTCATCCCCGACCTGGATAAAAAGGAATGCGAGATCAACGAAAAGGTCCGCTACAAAATCCTCCGGGAACTGATGGACGAGACTTCCGACCCCGAAGAGCTGAAAAAGCTCATTAAGAGCAACTTAAACCGTCTGATTCCCAAACACATCATCAAGGACGACATCATGGCGACCATCAACTATATGAACTGCCTGGCCCACGGCCTCGGCACCGTTGATGATATCGACCACCTGGGCAACCGCCGTATCCGTCCGGTGGGCGAGCTGCTGCAGAACCAGTTCCGCATCGGCTTAACCCGTATGGAACGGGTCGTCCGGGAAAAGATGACGATGATGCAGCAGGATTCCGAGGGCATCACCCCCCAGAGCCTGGTCAACATCCGTCCGGTCAGCGCCGCGATTAAAGAGTTCTTCGGTTCCTCGCCGCTGTCGCAATTCATGGACCAGAACAACCCTCTGGCTGAATTGACCCACAAGCGCCGTCTGTCGGCTCTGGGTCCTGGCGGTCTGTCCCGTGACCGCGCGTCCTTCGAGGTCCGCGACGTTCACTACACCCACTACGGCCGGATGTGCCCGATTGAGACCCCTGAAGGTCCGAACATCGGTCTGATCTCCTACCTGGCGACCTTCGCCCGGATCAACGACTACGGCTTCATCGAGGCACCTTACCGCAAGATCGACAAGGCCACTGGTATTGTCACCAATGAAGTTGAATATATGACCGCCGACGTTGAGGACGAAGTCGTTGTCGCTCAGGCGAACGAACCCTTAACCGAGGACGGCCATTTCGCCAAATCCCGTATCACCGCCCGCTATCGGGAAGAGATTATGGAAATCGACGCCGAACGGGCCGATTACATGGACGTCTCGCCGAAGATGGTCGTTTCGGTCGCTACGGCAATGATTCCCTTCCTGGAAAACGATGACGCGAACCGTGCACTGATGGGCGCGAACATGCAGCGCCAGGGCGTGCCGCTGCTGAAGACTGAGCAGCCGATCGTCGCTACCGGTATGGAATACAAGGCAGCCGTTGACTCGGGCGTCTGCGTTGTCGCAAAAGAAGACGGCGTGGTCGAACGGGTGGACGCCACCGAGGTCCAGATCCGCGGCAAGGAAGACGGCGAGCTGCACAAATACGAAATCCTCAAGTTTAAACGCTCCAACCAGGGCACCTGTGTCAACCAGCGGCCGATTGTCAGCCGTGGGGAAGAGGTCAAGAAGGGCCAGGTTATTGCCGACGGTCCCGCCACCTGCAACGGTGAGATCTCGCTGGGCAAGAACGCCCTGATCGGTTTTATGACCTGGGAAGGTTACAACTACGAGGACGCGGTCCTGATCAACGAACGTCTGGTCCGGGACGACGTCTACACTTCGATTCATATTGAAGAGTATGAGACCGAAGCCAGAGATACCAAACTGGGCGCGGAAGAAATCACCCGCGATATCCCCAACGTTTCGGAAGATTCTCTGAAAGACCTGGACGAACGGGGTATCATCCGCATCGGCGCCGAAGTCCGTTCGGGCGACCTGCTGGTCGGTAAAGTTACCCCCAAGGGCGAAACCGAGCTGACGGCGGAAGAACGGCTGCTGCGGGCGATCTTCGGCGAAAAGGCCAGAGAGGTCAGAGATACCTCCCTCCGGCTGCCCCACGGCGCTTACGGCACCATCGTCGACGTCAAGGTCTTCACCCGGGAGAACTCGGATGAGCTGACCGCCGGCGTCAATATGGTGGTCCGCTGCTACGTTGCCCAGCGCAGAAAACTGTCGGTCGGCGACAAGATGGCTGGCCGTCACGGCAACAAGGGTGTCGTTTCCCGCATCCTGCCCCAGGAGGATATGCCCTTCCTGGAGGACGGTACTCCTCTGGATATCGTCCTGAACCCCCTGGGCGTTCCGTCCCGTATGAACATCGGGCAGGTTTTGGAAGTTAACCTCGGCTACGCGGCGAAGCTGCTGGGCTGGAAGGTTATGACCCCTGTCTTTGACGGTGCCCACGAAGAAGATATCCGCGCGATGCAGCGGGAGGCCGGCATTCCGGAAGACGGTAAGCTGACCCTCTATGACGGACGTACCGGCGAGAAGTTCGACAACCGGGTCACCGTCGGCATCATGTATTATATGAAGTTGCACCATCTGGTCGATGATAAGATCCATGCCCGTTCCACTGGTCCTTACTCCCTGGTCACCCAGCAGCCTCTGGGCGGCAAGGCGCAGTTCGGCGGCCAGCGTTTCGGTGAGATGGAGGTTTGGGCACTGGAAGCTTACGGCGCCGCTTACACCCTGCAGGAAATCCTGACGGTTAAGTCGGACGATATTGTCGGCCGTGTCAAGACCTACGAAGCAATTGTCAAAGGCCACAACATTCCTCAGTCGGGCGTTCCCGAGTCGTTTAAGGTCCTGGTCAAGGAACTGCAGTCCCTGGGTCTGGATATCAAGGTCCTGGATAAGGCCGGCGAAGAAATCGACCTGAAGCAGAGCTTTGAGGACGACGAAGATGTCTCCTTCCGTGCGGCGGAAGAGGACGACGACCGTTACAGCGATCCTGACGCCTTCTCGGTCCAGGAGGACGGCGATATGGATGGGTATACCACCGGCGACGCCGAGGATATGCTCACCGGAGCCGATTCCGAGTTTGACGGAGATGGCTATGGGGACGACGGCGAACTGGATTTTTAATGGAAGAGGGAGTAAAGCGTGGAGTTTAATACTTTTGAAGCGATCAAAATCGGACTGGCTTCCCCGGAAAAGATTCTCGAATGGTCTTACGGCGAAGTAACCAAGCCCGAAACCATCAACTACCGCACCTTAAAACCCGAACGGGACGGCCTCTTCTGCGAACGGATCTTTGGGCCGACCAAAGACTGGGAGTGCCACTGCGGCAAGTATAAGCGGATCCGCTACAAAGGCAAGATCTGCGACAAGTGCGGCGTCGAAGTGACCCGCGCCAAGGTCCGCCGCGAACGGATGGGCCACATCACCCTGGCTGCCCCCGTTTCGCATATCTGGTACTTTAAGGGCATCCCTTCTCGGATGGGGCTGATCCTCGATATCTCCCCCAGACGGCTGGAAGAGGTCCTCTACTTTGCAAAATATATCGTCACCGATCCCGGCAGCACCCCCCTGCAGAAGGGCCAGCTGCTGGATGAAAAAGAGTACGCCTACCAGCGGGAAGTCTATGAAGACGACTTCGAAGCGGGTATGGGTGCTGAGGCCATCAAGAAACTGCTCCACGACCTGGATCTGGAGCAGCTGTCGGCCGAACTGAAAACCCAGCTCAACGAGTCCTCCGGCCAGAAAAAGGTCCGGATTCTCAAGCGGCTGGAGTGCGTCGAGGCCTTCCGCATCTCCGGCCAGAAGCCGGAATGGATGATCCTGGACGTCATCCCGGTTATCCCTCCGGATATCCGCCCGATGGTCCAGCTGGACGGCGGCCGTTTCGCCTCCTCCGACTTAAACGACCTCTACCGCCGGGTTATCAACCGAAATAACCGTCTGAAACGGCTCTTGGAGCTGCAGGCTCCTGATATCATCGTCCGCAACGAAAAGCGGATGCTGCAGGAAGCGGTCGACGCCCTGATCGACAACGGCCGCCGCGGCCGTCCGGTCACCGGGCCGAACAACCGTGCGCTCAAATCTCTGTCGGATATGCTCAAAGGTAAACAGGGCCGTTTCCGTCAGAACCTGCTGGGTAAACGTGTTGACTACTCCGGCCGTTCGGTTATCGTCGTCGGTCCTGACCTGAAGATGGACCAGTGCGGCGTCCCGAAAGAGATGGCGCTGGAGCTGTTCAAGCCCTTTGTCATGAAGCGTCTGGTGGAAACCGGCGCCGCTGCCAACATTAAATCCGCGAGAAAAGCCGTCGACCGGGCAAAACCCGAGGTTTGGGACGCGCTGGAAGTGGTCATCAAAGACCATCCCGTTATGCTCAACCGTGCACCTACCCTGCACCGCCTCGGTATCCAGGCTTTCGAACCGGTTCTGGTCGAGGGCAGAGCCTTAAAGCTCCACCCGCTGGCTTGTACCGCATATAACGCCGACTTCGACGGCGACCAGATGGCTATCCACGTTCCGCTGTCGGCTGAGGCCCAGGCGGAGGCCAGATTCCTGATGCTGGCTGCGAATAACCTCTTAAAGCCCGCTGACGGCAAGCCGATCACCGTCCCGACCCAGGATATGATCCTCGGTTCCTACTACCTGACGATGGTCAAACCCGGCGACAAGGGCGAGGGCAAGGTCTTTAGAGACGTCAGCGAAGTGCTGATGGCCTACCAGGATGGGGTTATCACCCTCCAGGCTAAGATCCGCGTCCGGATGACCAAGGGCGACGAGAGCCAGATCATCGAAACCACCTGCGGGCGGCTGATCTTCAACGACCCGATTCCCCAGGACCTCGGTTTTGTCGATCGTTCGATCCCCGAAAACAAGTTCAAACTGGAAGTCGAATTCAAGGTCGGCAAGAAAGAGCTGGGTAAGATCATCGACCGCTGCATCCGCATCCACGGCACCGCCCGTACCTGCGAAGTGCTCGACCGGATTAAGGCCCAGGGCTACCAGTACTCGACCAAGAGTGCCATCACCGTCGCCGTCTCCGACGCGACCATTCCTCCGGAAAAGAAACAGCTGGTTGCCGACGCTGAAAAGGCTGCCCTGAAGGTCAACCGTCAGTACGAAAGCGGCCTGCTCTCCGAACAGGAACGGAAGGACCGTGTTATCCGCATCTGGAACGATACCACCAACGCCGTCGCCGAGGCCCAGACCGCGGCCATGGATGAGTTCAACCCCATCTTCATGATGGCTGACTCGGGCGCTCGTGGTTCTAAGGCTCAGATCAGACAGCTGGCCGGTATGCGCGGCCTGATTGCAAATACCTCCGGTACCACCATCGAGCTGCCGATTAAGGCAAACTACCGTGAAGGCTTAACCATTCTGGAATACTTCATCTCCTCTCGAGGCGCCCGTAAAGGCCTGGCCGATACCGCGCTGCGTACCGCTGACTCGGGTTATCTGACCAGACGTCTGGTCGACGTTTCCCAGGATGTCATCATCCGTCAGCAGGACTGCGGCACCACCGACGGCCTGGAAATTTCGGACATCAAAGAGGGCAAGGAAATGATCGAGACGCTGGAAGAACGTCTCCAGGGCCGTTACCTGGTCGACGACTTCCTCGATCCCGCCACCGGCGAGGTCCTCGTCTCCAAGGATAAGATCATGGACGAAGCGGACGCCAAGAAGATCATCGCCACCGGCACCCACACCGTCAAGATCCGCTCGATCCTCACCTGCCATTCGCCCCAGGGCATCTGCGCCAAGTGCTACGGCGCGAACCTTGCCAACGGCAAGGCCATTGCGGTCGGCGAAACGGTCGGCGTAATCGCCGCCCAGTCGATCGGCGAACCTGGTACCCAGCTGACCATGCGTACCTTCCACACCGGCGGTATCGCCAACGCGGAAGATATTACCCAGGGTCTTCCCCGTGTCGTTGAGCTGTTCGAAAGCCGCAAGCCCAAGAACAGCGCCATCATCTCGGAGATTGCTGGGACTATCCACTTCACCGAGGAAAAGCGTCAGACCGTCATCGTCGTCACCGGCGAAGAGGGTGAAAAGCGCTACAACATCCCCTACGGTTATAAGATCAAGGTGTCCGAAGGCCAGGAAATTGCCCTGGGCGATCCGCTGACCGAAGGCGCCATCAACCCCCACGATATTCTCGCGGTCAAGGGCGAAAAAGCGGTCCAGGATTACCTCATCAGCGAGGTTCAGAAGACCTACCGTCTGCAGGGCGTTGATACCAACGATAAACACATCGAGGTTATCGTCCGTCAGATGATGAAGAAGGTCCGGATTAAAGACCCCGGATCCACCGAGCTGCTGACCGGCTCTATCATGGAACGCAGCAACGTCTATCGTGAGAATCAGAAGCTCCAGGCCCGGATTGACGCCGGTGAAGCGGTTTCGCTCATCACCTACGAACCGGTTCTGCTGGGTATCACCAAGGCAGCTCTGGCCACCGAGTCCTTCATGTCCGCCGCATCCTTCCAGGAGACCACCAAGGTCCTTACCGACGCGGCCATCAAGGGCAAGACTGACCACCTGCTCGGCCTGAAGGAGAACGTCATCATCGGTAAGCTGATCCCCGCCGGCACCGGTATGAAGTGCTACAATGAGGTTGAGGTCGTCTCCACCAAACCGGAAGACGCCCCTGCCGAGGAGCAGAAGGATACCCCTACCGCTCCAGTCAGCGCTGACTGATTGATTGAGAGTTGACTTTAGAGGACGGACGTAAAGTTCGTCCTCTTTTGCATCGGTGAAAAGCCGCTTAACCGGGCTTTTCACTGCTTTGTTCCTTCAACTTGTCCACCCATTTTCACCCTGTCCGACAACATCGGCCGAAGCTGTGCAAAAGCGATAAAATCGGCCGCCGCGCTTTTGAAAAGTTCTACCGGAAAAGGCGCGGGAGATGCGGAAATTCCTTGACAGAGGGGGAAGGGTGTGATAAAATAAATACTTGTGTGAGGCAAAAATCTCACCTAAATTTTCAGTAAGGAGGTGCCATATGC
>CALXHB010000133.1 GCA_944387995.1 uncultured Clostridia bacterium
CGGGAAAGATTATTTGTTGTCGTCAACCTCGTGGAAATCAGCGTCCACAACGTTGGGGTCGCTGCCCTGGGTGTTGTTGCCGCCCATATTGCCCATGTTACCCATGTTGCCCATGTCGGGGCCGGGGTTACCGCCCTGGGCGCTCTGCTGAGCCTGATAGAGCTTCTCGGAGAGGGAGTAGAAGGCCTTTTGGACCTCTTCCTGTTTTGCCTTGATGAGCTCGATGTCGTCGCCCTTGAGCGCTTCCTTCAGGTCGTTGACTTTCGCTTCGACGTCGTTCTTTTCAGCGGCGGAAACCTTGTCGCCAATCTCCTTTAAGGTCTTCTCGGTCTGGAAGACCATCTGGTCGGCGTTGTTGCGGATATCGACAGCCTCTCTGGCCTTCTTATCCTCGGCAGCGAAAGCTTCTGCTTCGCGGACTGCCTTATCAATATCCTCCTTGCTCATGTTGGTGGAGGAGGTGATGGTGATCTGCTGTTCCTTGCCGGTGCCGAGGTCCTTAGCCGAAACATGGACGATACCGTTGGCATCGATATCGAAGGTTACCTCGATCTGAGGAACTCCACGGGGTGCGGGAGGGATCCCATCCAGACGGAACATACCCATCGACTTGTTGTCCTTGGCGAATTCCCGTTCGCCCTGGAGGACGTGGATTTCAACCGAGGTCTGGCCATCCGCAGCGGTGGAGAAGATCTGGCTCTTCTTGGTCGGGATGGTGGTGTTGCGTTCGATGATCTTGGTGAAGACACCGCCGAGGGTCTCAAGGCCCAGGGACAGAGGAGTGACGTCCAGCAGCAGCAGGCCCTTGACTTCGCCGCCGAGGACACCGCCCTGGATAGCCGCACCGATTGCGACGCATTCATCCGGGTTTAAGTTCTTAGAGGGTTCCATACCGGTCGCATTCTTGACCTCTTCCTGAACCGCGACGATTCTGGTGGAACCGCCGACCAGCAGGACCTTGTTCAGATCTCTGGTGGTGAGGCCAGCGTCGGAGAGTGCCTGTTTGACCGGGCCCATGGTCGCGTCGACCAGGTCAGCGGTCAGTTCATTGAATTTTGCACGGGTCAGGGTGACATCCAGGTTCTTCGGGGTGCCAGTCTTATCCACGCAGATGAAGGGCAGGGTGATCTGAGAGGTGGTGACGCCGGAGAGGTCGATCTTGGCCTTTTCCGCCGCGTCTTTCAGACGCTGCATCGCCATCTTATCCCCCGACAGGTCGACGCCGTCGGAAGCCTTGAAGCCTTCCACCAGCCAGTTGATGATCCGCTGGTCGAAGTCATCGCCGCCCAGGTGGTTGTTACCAGCGGTCGCGAGAACTTCCTGTACGCCTTCGCCCATCTCGATGATCGAGACATCGAAGGTGCCGCCGCCGAGGTCGTAAACCATGACCTTCTGGTCGCCTTCCTTATCGGCGCCATAAGCCAGAGCCGCAGCGGTCGGTTCGTTGATGATTCTCTTGACGTCGAGGCCAGCGATGTGGCCAGCGTCCTTGGTCGCCTGACGCTGCGCGTCGGTGAAGTATGCCGGGCAGGTGATAACCGCTTCGGTGACAGGCTCGCCCAGGTAAGCTTCCGCATCGGCTTTCAGCTTCTGCAGGATCATTGCGGAGATCTCCTGAGGAGTGTAGCTCTTGCCGTCGATGGTGACTTTATAATCGGAACCCATATGCCGTTTGATCGAAGAGATGGTCCGCTCGGGGTTCATGACCGCCTGCCGTTTTGCGACAGCGCCGACCATTCTCTCGCCGTCCTTAGAGAAGGAGACGACAGAAGGGGTAGTACGCATACCTTCGTGGTTGGTGATAACAACCGGTTCACCGTTTTCCATGACCGCGACACAGGAGTTAGTCGTGCCAAGGTCAATACCAATAATTTTTCCCATAAATAATTCCTCCAGTTTTCTTTTCTGAAATTCGGAATGGATGTTTCAATTTGAATCAAATGGCCCTTACGGGTTCGCAACGGCGACCATCGCGTGGCGGATTACCTTTCCGCCCATCGTGTAGCCTTTCTGCATAACCGTCGCGACAACATTCTCGCCCAGGTCGGGGTTTTCCACCCGGCTGACGGCGTAATGGAGTTCGGGGTTGAAGGGCTCGCCCTCCGCCTTGATCTCCTCGACGCCCATCTTGGTGAGGATGCTGTTCATGTTATCGTAGGTGAGCTTGACGCCCCGCAGGAATTCCTCGTCGCTGCACCCGATGCCCAGTGCCCGTTCGAGGGTATCCAGCACCGGCAGCAGGTCCGCGATGCACTTTACCTTAGCGGTAAGGCCAATCTCTTCCTTCTCCTTGGTGGTCCGTTTGCGGTAGTTGTCAAACTCGGCAATCTTGCGCAGCAGCTGATCTTCCAGCGACTGCACCTTCTGCTGCAATTCTTCTACCGTCGGGCCCTGGGGAGCGGATTCCGCTTCGGGAGCCGCCTCGGTGGTTTCCTTCGTCTCGGTCTCAGGGGCCGGCGTTTCGGTCTCGGGGACTTCGGGGGTTTCCGCCTTCTGCTCTACGACCTCCGGCTCTTCTGCCGGCGTCTGCTGGTTAGGGGCCTTATTTTCATCCTTTTTATGCAACACAGAACCCTTCCTTTCTCAATATCCTGCGTCTTTCCAACTTCCGGAGGGGGTACATTCCCACCGAAAAGGGGTTTATCAAAAATGGGTCTACAGCCGGATCAACGTCCCGCTCCGTCCAAAGCCTTCCGGTCTTGCCGGTTTGGAACGATCCTCTTCGAGGCCGTCGGTCAACAGTCTTGTGACCGTGTCGGCCAGATACTCGACCACCGGAATCACCCGGCCGTAATCCATCCGCCGGGGACCGATGACCCCAAAGTATCCCAAAATCCCGCCTGCCTGCCGGTAAGGGGCGATAATGAGGCTGGAATTTTCCATCGAGAGCCCGCCTTTGGAACCGCCGAACCGGATGGTCAAACCACTGGGGTCCGACTCCAACAGATCGACAATCCGCTGTTTTTCGTCCAGCAGGAGGGTGAAATCCTCCGGCTTTAGGATGCCGTGGCGGAGGAGGCTCGCTTCATTGTGGATGGTGACCTGCTCCTGCTGCAGCCCCCGCGTAATCGCGTAGACGCTGTACAAAAGGGGTACCAGCCCGACGTTGTAGCTGCCAAGCCCCAGCCC
The DNA here is from genome assembly GCA_944387995.1 of uncultured Clostridia bacterium. Classification (GTDB taxonomy): domain Bacteria; phylum Bacillota; class Clostridia; order Oscillospirales; family Ruminococcaceae; genus Faecivivens. The sequence goes on from CALXHB010000133.1 coordinate 3,130, forward strand.
CAGCTCGACAATCTTTTCATCGCTTAGGGACTCAATGCGGGTGCCGACGATATTCTCCCGGATAAACCGGACGAAGAAGTTTTTCTGTTCCAGGGTCAAATCCAGGTCCAACCGGGTGACCCGTGTCTCGACCGCCCCGCTGGAGGTGGCCATCAGGAGGGCGTATAACCGCCGTCCCACGGGGATGACGTCCACCTTGGTGATAATCGCCTCGTTCATCCGCCCAGTGGCGCTGACACTGGCACAATCGGTCATCTGAGCCAGCAGCTCGGATGCGTTGCGAACCAGTGCCTTGGGGTTTAGGTCGCCGCGTACCAGTTCCGAGTCGATCAGTTCCCGGTTCGCTTCTGAGAGAGGTTCCCGGCGCATCAGCTGGCTGATGTAGAACCGGTAACCACGGCTGGTCGGAATCCGGCCGGCGGAGGTGTGCGGCTGATGCAGGTAACCCATCTGCTCCAGCGCCGCCATATCGTTGCGGATGGTGGCAGAAGAGACGTCCTGCAAATACTGATCGGCGATTACCCGGGAACCCACCGGCTCCCCCCGTTCAATATACAGCTCAATGACCGTTTTCAAGATCACGAGCCTTCTCATATCTCCCTTCAAGGGTATTCACCGCCTGTCTTTTCTTGCACGGTCCCGATCAATCGGCAGTCCCGTTTGATCAGGACGGATGTTTTTCTTTGTTAGCACTCATCATCTCTGAGTGCTAAATATAATGTACCACGTCTGTGCGCAGTTGTCAAGGGCTTTTTTCAAAAAAAAGAAAAAAATTTCCGCAAAGCTGGCACTCGGACAAAAAGGGTGACAATTTTCCCCTGTTCCCACTCTTTTTTCGGCAGAAGCCGACCCGTCTCTTGCCTATTTCCCCCAAATCCGGTATACTGATAGATGTCCGTGCACAATCTACCTGTTTTTTTGATAACTGAAGGGGGAACTTGATATATTAAAGGAACAGAAAGAAAAAATAGAAGACTTTTTCCACTCCGCCCGGGAGTGCCACGGGGCGCTGGCCATCGGCGGGCTACTCTTTATCGTCTACCTGCTGCTGCGGAGAAGCAAAGCTGCCTCCAACTTTGTCATCCAGTATATCACCACACCCTATAAACGGATGATGGGATGGCTGACCGACTTTGCACCCTTTTCCGTCATGGAGCTGCTAATTGTCCTAGCGGTGCTTACTGCCCTCTTTTTTCTCATTTGGGGCATCGTCCGCACGATCCGCCTTCCCGGCAAGAGGATGCGGCTTTATAAAGGAATCACCGGCTTTCTCGCCGCGGGGCTGCTGATTCTGGACGGGTACTGCTGGCTATGGGGGTTAAACTATTATGGGAATAGTTTTTCCGATTTAAGCGGCCTCACCG
>CALXHB010000134.1 GCA_944387995.1 uncultured Clostridia bacterium
TACCGCACCTTGAACGACGAGGTGAAGGCCGATCTCAACGCCAACAATCTCTACTGGGAGCAGTATAAGGGCAAAAGCACCGAAGCCGCCGGAACCGTTTACGAAGTCTTCCTCCAAAGCCAGGGCCAGTCGCTGGGGATGAAGAGCTACGGCGCCTGCGTCGACCTATTGGTGGCCGACTTTTTGGAAAACATCGAATAAACCCTTTTCCAAGACGCATGAACCCTTTTCCCGCCGCCATACTAAGTCTGTGGTCATATCCTCCAAAATCCACCGGAAAATGACCGGGAAATTTTTGCCTCCCAAGCGCAACTTTTCCCCCCTTCCGTTGGTATTAAGGGAGGGAATTTGAAACGGCCATCAAATTCTGTGCGAAAGGGAAATACGCATATGAAAAGATTTTGCAGCCTTATTTTGTCGACGGCGGCCGCTGTCCTGATTCTGCTCACCTTCAACGGTTGCAGCGTCTCCTCCTCCAACGCCACGGCGGAAGAGGTCTACGACGCCATTGACACGGCCTTTCAGGACAAATACGGCCACGGTCCCATTCCCAGCAGCCCCATCCAAGTGGACGGGACAACCCTCCAAGAAAAATTCCACCTCTCAGAAGATCAGGTGGAAAGTTACAAGGGAACGGTTGCCGGGATGATGACCAACTGTGACGAGCTCCTCGTCGTCAAGGCTAAGGACGGCCAGCTGGATAAGGTCCAGTCGGCCCTCGAACAAGCCCTGCAGGAACAGAAGGACGCTTTTGCCTGGTACGCGGTTATGGATAACCCTGAACGGCTGGAAAGCGCCAAGGTGGTCACCGAAGGGGATTTTGCGGCCTTGCTGCTTGTGGGCATCAGTTCCGAAGATCCCGACACTACCCCCGACTTTTCCTCTGACGTCTCGATGGCGGAAGAGGCCTTCCGGCAGGCTGCCGGATAACCAAAAAAATTGACACCTGGAAAGGAAACGACATCTATGAAAAAATCCATCCTTACCCTCATTCTCTCCGCCTTTCTTTTGACCTTCTCCCTCGCCGGCTGCGGCAGCAGCGACGCAGGCAGCTCGGAACCCTCCGACAGCTCGGCCAGCGTCTCGGAGTCCTCTGATTCCTCCGGCTCTTCCGAAGAGTCTATGGAAGAGTCGGAAGAATCTTCAGAAGAATCCTCCGAAGAAGAATCCAGCGAGACCTCCGAGTCCTCCGAAACCAGCGAGGACAGCGTCGATAGCTCCTCTTCCAGCTCGACCACCAGTTCGAAGCCTTCTTCCAGTTCCAGCTCCAGTTCCAAACCCGCTTCCAGCTCTTCTTCCAACTCCAAGCCCTCCTCTGGCTCCAGCTCCAGTTCCAAACCCGCTTCGGAGTCTTCCTCCAGCTCGAAGCCCTCCTCTGGCTCCAGCTCCAGTTCCAAACCCGCTTCGGAATCTTCCTCCAGCTCGAAGCCTTCCACCCCGTCTTCTGAACCTTCCTCCACCCCCAGTTCGGAGCCTTCTTCCGAATCCTCGGCGGAATCTTCGGAATCCTCTGAATCCACCGGCGTCTCCGCCGCGACGGTATACGACGCCATCGACGCCGCCTTCCAGAACCAGTACGGCCACGGTCCCATTGCCAACTCCCCCTTTGCGGTGGACGACACCACCCTCCAGGAAAAGTTCCACATCTCCCTGGACATGGTGGACAGCTACAAAGGGACCCTCGCTGGCATGATGACCAACTGCGACGAGCTGCTGGTGGTCAAGGCGAAAGACGGCCAGATTCAGGCGGTCAAAGAGGCCCTTCAGCAGGCGCTGGCCGACCAGAAGGCCGCCTTTGAGTGGTACGGGGTCATGAATAACCCCGAACGTCTGGAGGCCGCCAAAGTGGTCACCAACGGCAACTACGCGGCTCTGCTGATCGTTGGCGTCACCCCGGAGGACGAAACCGCCTCGGTGGATTTCAGCTCTGACGTTTCGATGGCAGAAAAAGCGTTTAACGCCGCCATCGGTTAACCCCGGCAATATATTTGAAAGGAAAGGTCTGTCCCTATGGTATTCAGCAGTCTCCTCTTCCTCTTCCGCTTTCTGCCGGCAGCACTATTACTCTACTACCTGACTCCAAAGCGGTTTAAAAACTTCACCCTTTTAATTCTCTCCTTAATCTTCTACTCCTGGGGAGAGGTCCGCTACCTCCCGATTATGATCCTTTCGACGGTCATTGATTACAGCTGCGGCCAGGGCATCCGGGTTTTCGGCAAAAACCGGAAACTCCGCCGGCTGTTTCTGTTGATTTCGGTCACCTTAAACCTCGGGATTCTCTTCACCTTTAAGTACGCGGGGTTCTTCTTTGATAACCTCCGGGCCATCGGCATCCCCGCCCCCTACTTTGACCCGGTGCTGCCCCTGGGCATCAGCTTCTACACCTTCCAGACGATGAGCTATACCATCGACGTCTATCGGGGGGATGTAGAGCCGGAAAAGAACTTCATCGCCTTCGGGGCCTACGTCGTCCTCTTCCCCCAGCTGATTGCAGGCCCAATCGTCCGCTATTCGGATGTGGCCAAAGAGCTTAAAAGCCGCACCATCACCCTCAAACAGATTGAAACCGGGTGCGTCTACTTTATCCTGGGACTGGGGAGCAAGGTGCTGCTGGCCAATAATGTCGGGTCCCTCTGGGACTCCACCGCTCAGCTGCCCCTCTCGGAGATCTCCACCCCCCTGGCCTGGATTGCGGCGGTGGCCTACTCGCTGCAGATCTACTTTGACTTCTCCGGCTATTCGCTGATGGCCATCGGCCTGGGGCATATGCTGGGCTTCCACTTCCCCCAGAACTTCAACTACCCCTACATTGCCGGGTCGATCACCGACTTCTGGCGCCGGTGGCATATGACCCTGTCCAGCTGGTTCAGAGAGTATGTCTACTTTCCTCTGGGGGGCAGCCGGTGCAGCGAACTGAAGCGTACCCGCAACCTCTTTATCGTCTGGGCCTTAACCGGCCTCTGGCATGGGGCCATCTGGAACTTTGTCCTGTGGGGGCTGTGGTTCTTCGTCCTGCTGATTATCGAAAAGGAATGGCTACTGGGCTGGTATCAGAAGCACAAGGTCGCTTCCCACATCATCATGCCGGTGCTGCTGGTCATCTCCTGGGTCATCTTCGCCATCAGCGACTTCTCCCGCCTGGGAGGATACCTGGGGCGGATGATCGGGCTGGGCGGTGTCAGCTCGGCAACCAACCCCTTCGACTGGGTCTACGCCCTCCACAACTACGGCATCACCATCCTCTTGGGATGTGTCCTGTCAGTTCCGGTGGTCCAAAAGCTCCACGACAAAGCGGTGGCCCGGTTTGGATACGGGACCGCCGTCAAGACGGTGGAGACGGTGCTGCTGGGATGCGTGCTGCTGCTCTCGGTCGCCTACCTGGTGGACTCGACCTACAACCCCTTCATCTATTGGAACTTCTAATCGGGAGGCGAAACGATGAAAAAACGTAAATTCTATCCGACGGCCGCCGTCCTGCTGGGATTTGTCGCCGTCATGACGGTGGTGGACATTGCCACCCCCACCCGGGCCTTTTCGGAGATGGAAAACCGCAGTCTCCGCACCGAATCAAAGTTTTCCCTCTCCCGGCTGTTAAGCGGCGACTTCCAGTCAGACTATGAGACGATGGTGGCCGACCAGTTCGCCGGACGGGACGGCTGGATCACCGCCAAGTCGATTTCCGAATCGGCCCTCCAGAAAACCGAAAACAACGGGGTCCTCTACGGAAAAAACGGTGCCTTCTTCGCCAAGTTCACCTCCTATAACGAGGAACAGCTGGAACGGAACCTCTACTTCCTGGAAGGCTTTGCCGAAACCCATCCCCTGACCTTCGGAATTATCCCCAGCGCCTACGAATATGCCCAGTCGGAGCTTCCGCTGGGGGCGGGACAGGTGGACGAGCGGCAGGTGATCACCGGGATAAAAGAAACCCTCTCGGGAAATGAAAACATCAGCTGGTTTGACGCTGACAGCCTCCTGACCGCCCAGAATAGCGAAGACCTCTTCTACCGGACCGACCACCACTGGAAAGGAACGACCGCCTATCTGGCCTACGCAGCCCTTTGTGAGCAGATGGGACTGGAGCCGGTGTCGGAAGACCAGCTGGTTCTGCGGGAGGTGGAGGGCTTCTACGGAAGCTACTACTCCAAGTGCAAAAAGGCGGGCACCGTCCCCGATACCCTCACCTTCTACGACCAGCCCTTCCAAATCAAAACGGTGGTCGACGGGGTGGAAAAGGACAACTGGTTTAACGAGGAGCAGCTCTCCGCCCGGGATAAATACGGGGCCCTCTTGTGGGGCAACTCCGGCCTGACGGTTCTGTCCAAGGAGGAACTGCCGGATAATCCCAAACGGCTGCTTATGATTAAGGACTCCTTCTCCAACTGCCTGGCGCCCATCTTCCTGTCCAACTTTGACGAAGTCTATATCGTCGACCTCCGGTCCTACCCGGTGGGGCTCAACCAGCTCTGTGAGGAAAAGAATTTCGATCAAACGCTGGTGCTGTATAACTTTGAAAATCTGGAGTCGGACACCAACTTCTACCGGATGACTTACTAATAAAATGAAACGGCAATGGCCCCATAAAGCTGGGCAATTGCCGTTTTTTGGTGTAAAGGCTATGTAAAACCGCTAAAAAATGATAAAAGAATAAAATGAGTTTATCTGAAACGCCAAAGATGCTATTTTCCCGTTTTTTTTGGTCAGAGAGTGTTGACAAATCGAGGACTCTCTGATATAATTACTAATGCTGACCCGAACGGGTCACAAAATACAGCTGCTAAGTCCACTTGATTCGGACAGCGCAGTTTGATTATAGAAGGCCGTCAGGTGGTCTTGACCATAAAAGTTTTCCTGACGATATAGTGTGAGAGCCATTAGCTCAGTTGGCAGAGCATTTGACTTTTAATCAAAGGGTCCGGAGTTCGAGCCTCCGATGGCTCACCAAGTTCTTCAGCAGGTGTCAGTCCCGTTTTTCGTTTGAAAAGAGTTGGACTGGCACCTGTTCGCGCATATTCAGCTTTTTGCCGTTTTCCTTAGGAGGAATTTGATGTTGAAACGCAACTATGACGCCTATTCTTCCACCGACCCGCTTTCTTCCCTGCTGCGCCTGCACGGAGGCGACCTGATGGATTCCGACGGGATGCAGATCGAAAAGCGGCTTTCTCACCACGGCAGTCTTTCCTGCTATGACCACTCGGTCGCCGTCGCCCGAATGAGCGCCGCCCTCGCCCTGAAACTGCGGGTGCGGGTGGATATGCGGAGCATGATCCGCGGGGCGCTGTTACACGACTACTTCCTTTATGACTGGCGGGACGGCGAGGAGGGCCACAACCTCCACGGCTTCAAGCACGCCAAAAGAGCCCTGCAAAACGCCGAACGGGACTTTGAGCTGACCCCCATCGCCCGGGACGTCATCGTCAAGCATATGTTCCCCTTAAACATCACCCCGCCCCGTTACCGGGAAACCGTCTTTGTCACCATTGCCGACAAGGTCTGCGCGGTGCGGGAGTTTTCCATCTCCGCCTGGATGAGCCTCCCGGTCGTCCGGAAAAAACACGCGTAAAGATCAAACCGCCCTTCCAAAACGGAGGGGCGGTTTTTGCGTTAGGAGGCGGATTCAATAATGGAGGCGAAAGAATTAAGAGCATTACTCTCCGGGTCGAGAAGTTCGGTTAAGACTTCTCCGCCCATAGCGGTATCCACATATTCTTCAGGATTATTATGAATGTTCTGAGCGGCTTCCAATATACGCTGATAGATATCTTCTACCGGCCTACCATCCATTGTCGTAAACTCTTCCTGATTACTAAACGAATAGAGCGACTCATCCGGCATAACGGCAAACATACTGCTTTCATCCGAAACTGGTATATAAGCAAAGTCGGTTGTTGGCTGAACCGATAAAAACAGAATCAATTCGTCGTTGCGATGGGGTTTGGCACAGCCTGCATCGTCTTTTCCCCAACAACGTAAAGTAATGGTATCGGTATCCAGAGAACCAAAAAGAACCTCTTCAACGTGAAAATCAAAATCTTCTGCAATGAAAACGCCAGTTTTTCCGGTTAACGTTGTAATCGTATCCACAGACTGCGCGTCAGAAGTTACCCGTCCACGAACAACAATATCTGACAACCGTAGATTGGTTTCCATACTGGGAAGATACGTAAGCATAAACTGAGAACTATTCACTTGCCGCGTATCAGGCGAATAAGGATAACGATATGTAGAATATGTAAAATAACGAAACCCCAATATACTTAATAGTATTAGCAGGGCACTTAATAAGAATAAAGTAAATTTAATTTTTGTATTTTTCATGAATTTTCATCCTCCTGCGGATATGTCTTATACAGTTCATCTAAATCCCAGTCATAAAACGTTATCCAATCTTCCCTATTTACAGGATACATCAGTGCTTGAGGGCCAGGAGGATATTCAGACTTATCATCATATTGCGTTGTTTCCCAAGGATGACGTAATCCAAAAGAATGACCAGTTTCGTGCCGTAAAAGATTATGAGCCAAATTTAAAGAATAATTGTCGATACCTGGAATATTCCTTATTGTAATAAAAGATTTGTAGATTTTTCCAGTTCTAAAATCTGAAGATTTATCAATTGTAAATAAATATTGATAATCTATAGGTGGTGGAGCGTAGTCTGCCCAATTTCCATTTTCATTGCAATATGTTGTTACACCAGCAGCATTGGGGGCATAAGGCCATTCAAGCGCATTATCAATAGTCGCATAGTATATATCGGCACTACCTATAGATTGTGCGTCTGAAATTTGAATTATGGAATGAATATCGTCTGCTCTTTTAGCAGATGAATTAAAAAAAGTATCTAAAGAATTATATGCTGTGCTTAAATTCCCAGATAAATTAAAATTATAAATAGTAGCCGAAGCAATTCTATGTCCATCATTATCTATGTATTGTCGATGCCATTTAACATTCACACCTGCCACAGTCTCAGAACGAGAATAAGGAATGTCATTTTCAAATGCTCCACTGGAATCAAAATAAAAGTCGGAATAACCCATTCTAACGGTCCCAAAACTCATTTCAGCATATGAATCAAAGTGATAAGTAGTACCACTGATAATATGCCATCCCGTATAAGCTTGACCGTTTGTACCAAGATAATACCAGGTATTGGTGCTAACCTCAGTATCATGTAGCCAGCCATACATCATGCAACCGGAATCTTCATCGCCGGGATTACCAAAATAATAGTACCCATCCAAAAAACCAGAAGTCGTAATGTATTGTTTACCGTGTTGCATTATGTAATTTCTGAAATAATAAATTTCAGAACCAATCGAAACCCGGCCATTCACAGCAGAACCTTCCGGCGCAGACTGTCCGTAAGGAGTAAAATACCACCAGTTTCCACTGATTTGCTGCCAACCGGTCTTCATTGCGCCGCTGCTTTGAAAGTAGAAAACATCCCCATCAATGGTAGATATCTGGTTAGAAATCATTCTCCCATTGCTGGGATTGCAGAAATACCAAGTCGCTGAGGAACCCGTGCCGTCTTTCAGCCAGCCGGTGACCATATTGCCCAGACTGTCATAATAGTACCAGTAGGAACCGCTCTGCACCCAGCCTTCGTCGCTCGACGTCATAACATGAACCGACGCATCCCGCGCAAGGCCAATCGTAAACGAAGATTCGCCAACATTTTCCGCAACCGGGAGCGGTTCTCCGCTTGCGACCAGTTCTTCCAGCGTGATATCGTCGATAACCGCCGTGCAGCCATCTGTGTCGCCGACCGTCTCTTCATTTAACCGCGTGTTTTCCACTGGGTTAAAATCTGGCGCGACCGTCATGTTTTCTGCTGTCGCCACCATCTGTGAAGCCGACAGGACCGTCAGCAAAGCCACACAGATGCAAACCATTTTCTTCCGCATGTTAAATATCACCTCTTTCTTTTGACTATAGTATAACACAAATTTGAATAAATTCAATTAATAAATATGTAAAAAATAATCTTATTTTATTGTCTAAATCTTTATTTTTATAACAATCGTACCCTTAATTTACGATTATTTTCTATATTTTGCTTTTTTTTAGAAAATATGGTATAATCCCCCTGTATTGTAATTTTGTACCCGATCTCGGGCACCAGAAAGAATCGAGGGAAAAAGATGCTCAAAAAATTCGCCAGCTACTACAAACCGCACATGAGGCTGTTCATCCTGGACATGTGCGCCGCCTTCATCGTCTCGGTCGCCGATCTGTTCTACCCACGGATTGCCCAGAATATCATCAACGACTATGTGCCCAATAAAAACATGCGGATGCTGCTGGTCTGGTCGGGGGCGCTGCTGCTCATCTACCTGATTAAGATGCTTTTAAACTTCTTCATGCAGTACCAGGGCCATATGGTCGGCATTGGCATCCAATCGGATATGCGCAAGGAGGCCTTCAAACGGCTCCAGAAGCTCCCCTTTGCCTACTTCGACGAGAACAAGACCGGTTCCATCCTCTCCCGGGTGGTCAACGATACCTTCGAAATCGCCGAGCTTTCCCACCATGGCCCCGAGGACCTGTTCCTCTCCTTTATCACCCTGATCGGCGCCTTTATCATGATGGCTCAGATCAACCTGCCGCTGACCCTCATCCTCTTCGCCGTGGTGCCGCTGATCGTCATCTTCGCCATCCTCCTCCGCCGCCATATGGACAAGGCCTTCACCCGCTCCCGGGTGGAAATCGCCGAGGTCAACGCGACGATTGAAAACTCGATTGCCGGCATCCGCATCTCCCGCAGTTATGTCTCCTCCGACATCGAGATGAAAAAGTTCGACGAGAACAACAACCGCTACATCGCCGCCCGAGACGAAAGCTACAAGGTCATGGGCATTTTCTACTCGGGGATGGGGCTGTTTACCGACGTCCTCTACCTGATGGTCCTCTTTTTCGGCGGGCTGTTTTTCTTCTATGACCAGATCAACGTCGGCGAGTTTGCCGCCTACATTCTCTATATCAACATGTTCTTAAACCCGATCAAAAAGCTGGTCAACATCTTCGAGCAGCTGCAAAACGGCATGACCGGCTTTAAACGGGTGCAGGAGATCATCCGTGAACCGGTTGAGCCGGAAGCCCCCGATGCAAAGGAGCTCAAAGACGTCAAAGGGGATATCGACTTTGACGACGTCACCTTCTCTTATGCCCCCGAAGGGGACAACGCCCCCCACACCATCATCAACCATCTGTCGATGCACATTCAGCGGGGTAAAACCGTCGCGCTGGTGGGGCCCTCCGGCTCCGGCAAGACGACCCTCTGCCACCTGATTCCGCGGTTTTACGAGATTGACAGCGGGTCCATTAAGATCGACGGCCAGGATATCCGGGATTTGACCCGCCTGTCGCTGCGGCAGAACATCGGCATGGTCGCCCAGGATGTCTTCCTCTTCACCGGCACCATCCGGGAGAACATCGCCTACGGGCGGCTGGACGCCACCGATGAGGAGATCATCGAAGCCGCCAAAAAGGCCAACATCCACGACTACATCATGACCCTCCCGGACGGATACGACACCAACGTCGGCGAACGGGGCGTCAAGCTGTCGGGCGGCCAGAAACAGCGGATTTCCATCGCCCGGGTTTTCCTCAAGAACCCCTCGATTCTGATTCTCGACGAGGCCACCTCCGCGTTGGACAACGCCACCGAAATGCTGATCCAGGCGGCCCTAGACAAGCTAGCCAAAGGGCGCACCTCGCTGATTGTCGCCCACCGGCTGTCCACCATCAAAAATGCCGACGAAATCATCGTCCTCACCGAAAAAGGGGTGCAGGAACGGGGTACCCACGAAGAGCTGCTGGCCAAAAATGGGATTTACGCCTCCCTTTACCGCTACCAGTTCCGCGAATAATCCGAGAAAAATGCCCGGGAAGGTTTTCTTCCCGGGCTTATCATTTGTCACAATAGATGGTCGCTGCGCGACGGGTAACCTTTGGCGGAAGCAACTGTGAAAAGTAGGCTTTCATAATCAGTCAGCGCCTGGCAAAGGGCCTTGCCCTCTGCACTCCCACCACCCCTTTAAAAAGGGGTGGACCCTAAACTCCTAATGGGACCCACATCCGTTGATAACTGGACTGCCAACGCCGATTTATACATGATGTGAGACTGCCTCACCTACTCGTTCCGAAGCTCCACCGCGAGCCTTTTTAAAATCCGCTTTTCCAGCCGGGATATGTAGGATTGGGAAATGCCGATTCGGTCGGCCACCTCCTTCTGGGTGTGTTCCCGGCGGCCTCCCAGCCCGAACCGCAGCTGCATAATCTCCCGTTCCCGTCCCGGAAGACGCCCCACCGCCTGCCGGAGCGCTACCTTCTCCGCTTCGGCCTCCAGGCCCTCGCTGACGGCGTTTTCTGGGGAGCCGAGTACATCACTGAGCAGCAGCTCATTGCCGTCCCAGTCGACGTTTAAGGGCTCGTCAAAGGATACCTCGCTCCGCAGCCGGGAGGTTTTCCGCAGATACATCAGAATCTCGTTTTCGATGCAGCGGGAAGCGTAGGTGGCCAGCTTATTTTTCTTGTCCGGCGAAAAGGTGTCCACAGCCTTGATGAGCCCAATGGTCCCAATGGAGCTCAAGTCCTCCAGCGAGTTTCCGCCCCCTTCAAACTTCCGGGCGATGTAGACCACCAGCCGCAGGTTGCGGGTGATCAGCGTCTCCTTCACCGCCGGGTCGGGGAGTTTGGCCACCAGTTTTTCCTCCTCCTCCCGGCTGAGGGGAGGCGGCAGCGACCCGCTGCCCAGGAAGTGCAGCGCATCCTCCCCGGCGGGGGATTTGAGCCGCAGCCGCCCCATATCCAGCCACCGGGTCAGAATGAACCTCAGTTTTTCCGCCCCCGAAAACCCAATCTTCATCGTGTATCCTCCTTATATCGTCTCAGTTGATAACCCCGATGACCCCGTCGGCTGATTCGCCCCCTTCGGTGGCGTCGGAAAAGCAGTTTTCCCCCGTCAGGGCAAGAAAACAGGGGAAAACTGCCCCATCCCGCTGCCGTTTCAGCTCCGCCTCCACCCCCGGCAGCAGTTTTTCCCCCGCCGCCGTCCGGCAGGGGATGAGTTTAACCCGATGGGGATTCTGCCGTCCCAGGGCCGCCGCCAGGGAATAGTCTCCCGCCGCTGCCGCCACCTCCGGCGGCAGAAAGGAGGCCGCTTTGGCCCCGATGACCGCCACCGGACGGCCGGAAAAGGTGAGGCGGTTGCCGGTATCGGTTAAAAGGGTCAGTTCCCCCACCTGGCCGAGAGCGCGGACGGTGTACGATTCCAAAAGGGTCCGGGGCAGACGCTTTTCCAGCGCCGCGCCCATTCCCCTGGCCGTTAGATACCCCACCGTTGCCGCCCCGGCCAGCATCCAGGCGGGAATATGGAAATAAACCGTCCCGTTATGTACCGCCATTCCGCCGGGGGTGAGAAAGCTCCACAAGGCGGCCATCCCTCCGGCAAAGAGCAGGCTGACCGCAAAGAGAATCCCCGTCATCCGCCCGAACATCTTAACCCCCTCCCAGCGGAAGGCGACCCGAATCAGCCCCATGGCCAATAGCAGCCGGCAGAGCAGCAGCACCCCCTCTGGCAAGGCCGGCAGCAGAATCACCAAAGAGCTCAGTCCCCCCAGCATCGCGGCCGCCGCCATCCGCCCCCGGGAAGCCTGCCGCCGGCAGAGTTCCCCGCAGGTGCGGAGCATCGCCCAGGTCAAAATCAGGTTTAAGGCAATGAGCACATCCACGTAAACCGTCTGCACAGCATCCCCTCCAACGCTTCCAGTATACTCCAGCGGGGCGGGAGAAACGGTCGAAGGGGCGGGGACAAAAGAAAAAAGCCCGGGAAGGCTTTCTTCCCAGGCTCTTGCAGCAATGGATGGTCGCTGCGCGACGAGTAACCTTTGGTTTGCAGCAGCTGTGAAAAGCAGGCTTTCATTATCAATAAGCGCCTGGCAAAGGGCCTTGCCCTCTGCACTTCCACCAGCCCTTTAAAAAGGGCTGGACCCTAAACTCTTGATGGACCCCCGTTGGTTGGAGACTTTGGGGCCAACGCCAAACGGAAAGTTTTATCATAACAATTTAGGGCGTTAAAATAAAACGCCCAGGAGAGCTGTTTCTTCCTGGGCGCTTGCCTATTTAAAATTTTACTTAAACCGAATCCCTCAGCGGAAAACTTCCCCCGACGCCAGATACAGACCATCCCGGCGAATCAGCCGGTAATCGGCCTCTATCCCCGCTCCGGCGGCAAAGGTGTCGATCAGCAGCACCGGGCTTAAGTTCTCAGCGATGCCGCAGGCGGTCTCAAGGGTCAGGGTGAGCACCTCTCCCGCGGCTTCCGCCTCAGAGGAAAAGAGCAAAGGCTTTAAATCCACCATCTTCGGTCCCTTTTTGGTCCGCTTTTCGGCCAGAATCTGGGGAGACTGCAAGAAGGCTTCCCAGCCCGCTTTCAGCTCTTCCCCCGTTTTCCCCTCGGAGGATACTTGAACGGTATAGCGGGCCTTGGCAATTTCGGTGGCCTTATAAACCGGGGCAGCGATGGCGCTAATCCGGATGCCCTCCGGGAAGGCGGCGTTTAACCGCTCCATAATCTCATCCGGCTCCATGTCGATGGTGGTTCTGAAATCGAACGTCTCCTGCACCCCTTCGCAGCCGAGGAAGATTGGCATCGGGAAGGTGAGGTAGATGTGGGGGTTATACCCTTCGGTGAACCAGACCGGCAGCCCCGCCCGCTGGATGGTCCGCTGTACCGCCCGGTAGAGGTCCAGATGGGAGATATACTTCGCCCGCTCAAATTTCTGGTAAACCGCCCGGTACTCGTAAATATCCTTTCCCTGGACGACCACAATTTTCCGTTTTAAGTTGGAGTCCTTCTCACTCAACGCAGACACCGTCCTTTCGGGTCAGCAGCCGCACAGCGCCGCATCCAGCACACTGTTCCCGGCAGTTGCGGGTGGTTTCGGCCCGCTGGGCCTTTTCCCATTCTTTCTTCAAAAACGCCTTAGACACCCCGACGTCGATATGATCCCAGGGGAGGATCTCGTCCAGGTCCCGGGTGCGGCTGGCGTAAAATTCCGGCGTCAGACCGGCTTCCTGGATGGCCTCCATCCAGCGGTCGAAGTGGAAGCACTCGCTCCAGCTGTCAAAGACGCAGCCTTTTTTCCAGGCCCGATAGAGGACGTCCCCCAGCCGCCGGTCGCCCCGGGCGATGACCCCCTCGAGGACCGAGGTGTGGACATCGTGCCAGGAAACCGAGATCTTCCGGGAGCGAATCGAATCCACCAGCGCCGCCTGTTTGCGTTTGATGACCTCAAAGGTGTCCTGCCCGACCCACTGGAAGGGGGTGTCGCACTTGGGGACAAAGACCGCCACCGAAATGGATACGTTGACCATCTTGCGGGGACGTTTTTCCAGACTGAAATACAGGTCCACAATCCGCTGGGCCAGCCGGCCGATGTCCCGGACGTCCTCGTCGGTTTCGGTGGGAAGGCTGGACATGAAGTAGAGCTTAACCGAGGTGTACCCGCCTTTAAAAGCAATCCGGCAGGTGCGCATAATCTCTTCCTCGTCGACGTTTTTGTTGATGACGTTGCGCATCCGCTGGTTGCCGGCCTCGGGGGCAAAGGTGAGGCCGCTTTTATGGATGCGGCTGACCTTTTCCATCAGCGATTCGGAGAAGTTGTCCACCCGCAGGGAGGGCAGCGACAGGCCGATCTTCTTCTCGTCGGTGTAGTCGATAATCCGGTTCAGCATCTCCTCCACCTGGGGGTGGTCAGAGGTGGACAGGCTGGACAGGGACAGTTCGTCATACCCGGTGGAGTCGCAGAGAACCTTGGCCTGGGCACAGAGGACGTCGGGGGTTTTCGCCCGCAGCGGCCGGTAGATAAACCCAGCCTGGCAGAACCGGCATCCCCGGATGCAGCCCCGCATCACTTCCAGCACCGCCCGGTCATGGACCGTCTCCATATAGGGGACGACAAAGGTCTCGGGGTAACGGACGGCGGACATATCCTGGATAATCCGTTTGGTGACCTTGGCGGGGGCGCCCTCCTTCGGGGTCACCGCCGCGATGGTGCCGTCCTCATGGTAGCTGACGTCGGAGAGGGAGGGGACGTAAATCCCGGGAATCTGAGCCGCCGCTTTGAGGAAGGCCTTTTTGGTGTAAGTTCCTTCCTCTTTCATCTTCCGGTAGAGGCCGATCATCTCCATCATCACCTCTTCCCCTTCGCCGATCTGGAACAGGTCCATAAAGTCGGCTAATGGTTCGGGGTTGCTGGCGCAGGGGCCGCCGGCGAAGACGATGGGGTCCTCCTCCCGACGGTGGGAAGCCCGGGGGTCCAACCCCGCCAGGTCGAGCATATTGAGGACGTTGGTGTAAGAGAGCTCATACTGGAGGGAAAAGCCGATGGCCTGGAACTCGTCCAGGGAATCGAGGCTTTCCAGCCCGTAAAGGGGCAGCCCCTTCTGCCGCATCAGCTTTTCAAAGTCAATCCAGGGGGCGTACACCCGCTCCGCCCAGCAGTGGGGGTCGCGGTTGATGATGTCATAGAGGATTTTCAGCCCCAGATGGGACATCCCGATTTCATAGGTATCGGGGAAGCATAGGGCGATGCGGAAATCCACCGTCCGTTTATCTTTGACCACGCTGTGCAGCTCGCCGCCGATATACCGGGCGGGTTTCTGCACCTTGAGGAGCAACGGCTCCAGCTTTTCTTTTACGTTCATATCCGTTCCTTTCGCAGGGAGTTTTCGTTTTCATAATAGCCGCCTATCCCGGAGAGATGGGACTTTACAGTCTGTTGGAAAAATTTTT
The DNA here is from genome assembly GCA_944387995.1 of uncultured Clostridia bacterium. GTDB lineage: Bacteria > Bacillota > Clostridia > Oscillospirales > Ruminococcaceae > Faecivivens. The sequence continues at coordinate 14,807 of CALXHB010000134.1, forward strand.
TGCAATATGATGGGTCGCTGCGCGACGGGTAATCTTTGGAGTAATGCAGTAACCCGCTTGAAATCGCGTAAACGCGATTTCAATAGGCTTGCGAAGCAATGCCGAAGTCCCTTTAAAAAGGGCTGAACCCTAAACTCCAGATCTACCCCCGTTCGAGGGTAACTGTACGGCCAGCGCCGATTCCAGGATTTTATCCATCCTTTTATCGACCCTTGATTTTTTTCCAGTAAGCAGCGGCGGCGGACTCGTTTTTATTGTCCGCCGGGTGGTAATAAACCCGGTTTTTCAGGGCGTCCGGCAGGTACTGCTGTTCCACCCACCGGTTCGGGAAATCGTGGGGATAGAGGTAAAACTGCCCCTTGACCGCCTGATCTTCCCCGTCGAAGTGCTTGTTCTGCAGCTGCCGGGGAATCGGTCCCGACCGCCCGGCCTTGAGGTCGGCCATTGCCTCTTCAATCGCCCGGCAGCCGGTGTTGGACTTGGGAGAGGTGGCCACCAGAATCACCGCGTCTCCCAACGGAATCTGGGCTTCCGGCAGTCCCACCTGCATCGCGATATCGCAGGCCGCCTTGACAATCGGGATAATCTGGGGGTAGGCCAACCCCACGTCCTCGCAGGCGCAGACCATCAGCCGCCGGCAGGCGGAAATGAGGTCTCCGGCCTCTAAAAGCCGCGCCAGGTAATGGATGGCGGCGTCAGGGTCCGACCCCCGCATCGACTTTTGGTAGGCCGACAGGATGTCGTAATGCTCGTCCCCATCCCGGTCGTAGCGCATCGCGCTCCGCTGGGAAAGTTCCCTTGCCCGGTCCATCGTCACCTGCCGTCCCCCCTCCGGCGTCCGGTCGGCCGACAGGGCCAGCAGTTCCACGCTGTTTAAGGCTTTCCGCACGTCCCCGCCGCAGGCCCTGGCCACAAAGGGCGGAACCTCCGGGTCCACCGTCAGGCTGACCCCCAGCTCCTCTTCCATGGCCGAAAAGCCCCGCAGCACCGCTTTTTCCACCTCTGCCGGTTCCACCGCCTTAAACTCAAAAACGGTGCAGCGGGAGAGCACCGCCCCGTAGATATAAAAATAGGGGTTTTCGGTGGTGGAGGCAATCAGCGTAATCCGCCCGTCCTCGATATATTCCAGGAGAGACTGCTGCTGCTTTTTGTTCAGGTACTGGATCTCGTCCAGATAGAGGACGACTCCTTTGTACCCCGAGATGGTCCCCAGGTCTTCGACCACCCCTTTGATGTCGGCCAGCGAGGCGTTGGTCCCGTTGAGCTTGTGGAGCTTTTTGCCCGCCCGCTCGGCGATAATCCGGGCGACCGTCGTCTTTCCGACCCCCGACGGGCCGTAAAAGATCATATTGGGGATGATTCCCCCGTCGATAATCCGGGAGAGGGCCCCCTCCGGCCCCAATAGATGTTTCTGACCGACCACGTCTTCCAACGTCTTGGGACGCAGCCGGTCGGCCAAGGGTGATGACATTTTCCTCCCGCCTTTCATCCGGTTTTGTTCGGTATATTATACCATATTTATGGGAAGGTTGGCAATCCATAATCCCTTAAAGGGCCCTAAGGTACCGCAAGAGCCCGTCCTTCTCCCCTTTAAAGAGGAAACCGGTCTTACGGGCCACTGCCCCGGTGGCCTTCTGTTCTGGCAGACACTCGATCATCAGCTGACGAACCCCCTGTTTCTCCCCATAGAGGGCCGCCCCTTCGGTCAGTTCGGTGGCGTACCCCTTCCCCCAGGCGGATGCTTGCAGCACCCAGCCCAGCTCATAGCCCTCCTTTGGCTCATCCGGGTGGAAGATCAGGTGGCCAATTAGCCTTCCACTCTCCTTTTCCACCACCCCGTACACCTGGGGCGGGGCGCAAAGGCCGTATTTCTGCACAAAGGCGACCGTCTGCTCCAGGGTAAAGGGCGGTTCCAGATACCGCATCACTTCCCCATCCGACAAAATCTGAAAAAGGGCTGGGACGTCGGTGAGGGAAAGGACCCGCACCTTTAACCGTTCCGTCTCAAATAGCGCAGGCTGTTCCCCCACCCGCTTTTCGTAATCCTCAATCATCGAGGCGAGGGTCACCGACTCCATCGCAGTCCGGATGGCCTCCTCAATCCGGTGGTAAGGGCCTTGCAACACCCCGGCGATATTCTGCGCCACCGGACAGGGCCGCTCCCCGCAGGGATGGACCCCGATCAGTTCCCCCAGTCCCTCCGGCTCCAGAGCAAAGTAGATGTCCAGAAGGGTCACCTCTTCCGGGTCTTTTCGCAGGGACGCCCCGCCGGTTCCCCGGGCCACCGACAGGATGCCCGCTTTTTTGAGTCCGCTGAGAATTCCCCGGATCACCACCGGATGGCAGCCGGTGCTCTGGGCCAGCAGCGAACTGGTCACCCGGATTTGGGAAGAATATTCATGGATAAAGATGAGACAGTGGACGGCCACCGAACATTTCATACTGAGCTGCATGGAAAAATCCTTTCTTAAGATGTAATTCTTGACATTACAAGAAAAAGATGCTACGATAAATTGGAGGATAAAGGGACAAAAGGTTATGACCCTATTGTATCCCCAATGGCCAAAAAACACAAGAGATAGATGACAGGAGGAACCTTTCATGAAACTGTGGAAACTGACTTTCAGCCCCACCGGCGGCACCTTAAAGGCGGCGGAAATGCTGGCGGCCGGCCTGCCGGGGGAACCGGTCTCGCTCGACCTCTGCGAGAGGGAGACAAATTTTGACGGGATTGTCTGCGCACCGGACGACCTAGTCCTCCTGGCTGTTCCCTCCTTCGGAGGGCGGGTGCCGTCGGTGGCCGTCGAGCGGATTGAACAGATCCACGGAAACGGCGCCAAAGCGGTTTTACTCTGCGTCTACGGCAACCGCGCTTATGAGGACACCTTGGCCGAGCTGGAAGACGCCGCCAAAGCCGCGGGACTGACGGTGATCGGGGCCGCTGCGGCCATCGCCGAACACTCCATCGCCCACCAGTTCGCCGCCGGACGCCCGGACACCGGCGACCAAAAGACCCTCGCCGCCTTCGCCGAAAAAATCAGCCGGAAGCTGGCCAAAGGGGACTTCTCCACCCCCACTATTCCCGGCAACCGCCCCTACAAAAAGGCGGGCGGCGGCATGACCCCGAAGCCGGACAAAACCTGCACCCGCTGCGGCCTCTGCGCCGCCAAATGCCCCACCGGCGCCATCAGCCCGGAGGACCCCAAACAGGTGGATGAGAAAAAATGCATCGGCTGTATGCGCTGCGAGGCAGTCTGCCCCGCCGGTGCCCGCAAGTTAAACCCGGTGATGCTTTTCGCCGTCGGCAAGGCCCTCCAGAAGGCCTGCGAAGACCGGAAGGAGCCGGAACTTTACCTCTAAAATATTTTATATCTAAACCGGCAGCTTTTCAGGTCGAAAGGCTGCCGGTTTTATTGACAATGGGGAGAAAAACCGATATAATATCCTTATAAAAATATTCATCCTACAACGTGAAAGGTTGTGTGATTTATGCTGAAAGAACAGCTGAAAGATTATATGGAAGCGCACCGCCAGGAGATGATCGACGATATTTCCGCCCTCGTCTCGATCCAGAGCGACCGGGGACCTGCGGTGCCCGGCGGCCCCTTCGGCGAAGGCCCCAAAAAGGCCCTGGAAAAGGCGATGGAAATCTGCGGCGGACACGGCTTTGCCACCAAAAACTGGGACGGCTATGTGGGCACCGCCGATTTAAACGACGGCCCTTCCTGCCTGGACATCCTCGCCCATCTGGACGTGGTGCCGGTTTCCGACGGCTGGACGGTTACCGCCCCCTTTACCCCCAAGCTGGTCGGCCATAAGCTCTACGGCCGCGGCGCCGCCGACGACAAAGGCCCCGCTGTGGCTGCCCTCTACGCGATGCGGGCAGTTAAAGAACTGGGCATTCCCCTCAAAGGCAACTGCCGCTTAATTCTCGGCACCGACGAGGAGTGCGGCAGCGGCGACATTCCCCATTATTATGACCAGGTGCCGGAGGCCCCCTACACCTTCTCTCCCGACGCCAACTTCCCCTGCATCAACATCGAAAAGGGTTCGATCAAAGGCTGGTACCATGCAAACTACCCCGAAATGACCGCCCTGCCCCGGATTCTGTCCGCTAAGGGCGGCACCAAGATCAACGTCGTCCCCAACAAGGCCGAAGCGGTCGTCGAAGGGATGGACAAGGAAGCCCTGCGGAAGATTGCCGACGAGGTGACCGCCAACACCGGCGTAAAGTTTGACCTCTCGGGCGAAGGAACCATCACCATCCAGGTCACCGGCCAGGACGCCCACGCCGCCATGCCGGAAAAGGGCAACAACGCCATCACCGGGATGCTGACCCTGCTCACCGCCCTCCCGCTGGCCGACTGCGAAGGGGTGCAGAAGCTGCGGGCCTTCCAGAAGCTCTACCCCCACGGGGACTGGAGCGGTATGGCCGCCGGCATCGCCATGGAGGACAAGGAGTCGGGCGCGATGACCTCGACTCTGGACATCTTCTCGATGGACCTCACCCACTTTGAGGGTCAGACCGACTGCCGCTGCCCCATCTGCGCCACCGACGAAAACGTCACCGAGGTGCTCAAGGCCGGAGCCGAAGCGGCGGGGCTGGTTCTCGACGAAAGCTGCAAGTTAAACCCGCCCCATCACGTCCCGGCGGACTCCCCCTTTATCCAGACGCTGCTGGCCGCCTATGAAAAGTACACCGGTGAGAAGGGAGAACCCCTCGCTATCGGCGGCGGCACCTACACCCACCATCTGAAAAACGGCGTGGCCTTCGGCTGCGAATTCCCCGGGGGCGAGGACGTCCACATGCACGGCAACGACGAGTTCGTCAACATCGACGAGCTGATCCTCTCGGCCCAGATTTTTGCCGAAGTCATCGTCAACCTGTGCAGCTAACGTAAGTCAATTTTCCGGCGGCCCCTCTCTCAACCAGTTCCGGGGCCGCCGGATGACCTTTATAACCCACCCGCTCCCCTCCGGAGCAGAAAGGGATGACACAATACCAATGAAACGGGATCAAAGCCTGGCGGAACGGACCGCCGACGATATCCTATCCATGCTCAACATCGAAAAGCGGTTTTCGGCCGGCGACCGGCTGCCCAGCGAGAACGAGCTGGCCAGCGAATTGAAGGTCAGCCGCACCACCCTTCGGGAAGCGGTCCGTCTGTTGGCGGCCCACCAGGTGCTGGTGACCGAACGGGGACGGGGAACCTTTGTCCGGGAGGACTTCCATCCCAGCGACGCGAAACTGACTTTGAAGAGCATGGCGCCGGAACTGATCGACGTGCGGGACCTCTTCGAGATGCGGCTGATCTTTGAGCCGGAAGCGGCCTACTACGCCGCCCAGCGGGCCACCGACGCCGAACTGGAACGAATCCGCAAATATGCCGAACAGGAAGAGCTGCTGATCGCCCGGGGCGAAGACCAGGCGGAAATCGAAATGGCCTTCCACAACTCCATCGCCACCGCCACCCACAACAGCTTCATCGGCGAGCTGGTGCCGCTGATCTACCGGTCGATCGACCGGGCGCTGCGGCTGACCAACGACTACCCCGGCATCACCCAGAATGTGGTGGAAGACAACCGGCTGTTGATTGAATTCCTGTCCCGCCGCAACGCCGAAGGCGCCCGGAGCGCCATGCGGATTCACATCATCCACGCGATGGACGGCCTGAAAAAAACGCCGGATAGCGAAGGAGAAAAGTAAATGGCTGCACCGAAAAAGAAAAAGATCACCTTTAAAGGAATGTCCACCGAAAAGGTGGTCGCCCAGTATAAGCGCACCCGGCTTCTCAGCTACGCCCTCTATTCGCTGGCGGTGCTGTTCGCGCTGATGAGCCTGACCTGGTACAGCGTCGAGTCGATCACCGTCTTCAGCCTTGTGGTCTGCATCCTGACGGCGGTAATCGCTTGCTACATTGCCCACAACATCGGCCGGTATATGATGGCTCGGTATCTGGAAATCCTCCGCAACGACTGCGACCCCTATAAATTCGAGGCGCTCTACTCCCGGATGGAAGTTAACCCCGACCGGCCCAACCCGATCACCTTCAACATCTGCCGGGCATATTATTATGAAGGCCGGTTCCAGGAGGCGCTGGAACGGCTCCAGCAGATGGGCCGCCCCAAGGAGTCCAGCGTCCTCTACTTCCAGTATTATAACCTCCTCGCCTGCTGCTACGACGAGCTGGGGGATGTGGAGAAGCTGGTGCTGATTAAAGAAAAGACCGGCAAGCAGCTGCTGTCGATGAAAGATAAGAACAAATTTATCGGCAACGGCCGCCAGCTTCAGGTGATTCTCTCCCAGATGCTCTCCCAGAAAGAGGGCCGCTTTACCCGCAGCCGGGAACTGGCGGAGGAGATTCTGGACAGCGCATCCTTTACCCTGGCCCGGATTCAAGCGGCCTGCCGGCTGGCGGAGCTGGAATACCGCTGCGGCGCCGGACGATCGGCGATGGAACACGCCGCCTATGTCATCGACGACGGCGGGAAGACCTTCTATGTGGACCGGGCCCGGGAAATCTATAAAAAGTGCTGCGGCAAGGAGTATGTGACCGAACAGGAACAGTTTGAGCGTGACCTGGCCGCCGGTGTTTATGACGAAACGGAAGATAAGGAGGAACAAAAGGATGGCGCGTGATCTGGACACCCTGCGGGTGGAAATCGACCGGATTAACCGGGAGATGCTGAGCCTGTTAAAAGAACGGCTCGCCCTCTGCGGCGAAGTGGCCGACTACAAAAAGGCCCACGGCCTTCCAGTCTATGTCCCCGAACGGGAACAGAAAATCCTCGACTGGGCCTCCCAAACCGCCGGTCCGGAGTTTGCCCCCTACGCAAAAATTTTCTTCCAGCAGCTGATGAGCCTCTCCCGGGATTATGAACACGGGGTCCCCGGCAGCTCCCAGGCAGGGGACGTCATGGCCACCCGGCCGGACGCGGTCAACTCGAAGCGGCTGATTCTTCTCCCCCTGGAGCCGGCTGACGCCGACCCTGTCTTCTCGGTCACCGGGGAGGATAAGCTGATGAAAGGGCTGCACCTGGCCCCCCACCAGTCGACCGAGGAAACCAGCCGGTTTATCGACATCCTTTCCACCGCCCCCAACCGGGGATTTAAGGTGCTCAAACGGGAAAACGCTCAGTTTGCCGGCATCGCCTATCTGATGCCCGACCCGGAAACCCCGGAAAAGGTACTCCTTTCGGTGGCCCTGATCGAAAAGGAATGGCATAACGGCTTCCTCACCGAGCTGATTCCCACCATGGAGACCATCGCCCGGGAACAGTGTAAAGCAAAGTCGGTCTGGGTCTATCTGCCCGATGAAAACCGGTTTGTCCGCCAGGCCTTTGAAAAGGCAGGCTACTCCCTCAGCAGCATCCTCTCCCTTCAGGACGCGGCCTTCCAGGTTTACACAAAGGAGCTTTAAGATGAAACCGAAATGGATGCGCCACCTGCACACCATCAACCACCACAAATGGCTGGTTTTAAAACACTGTTTTGCGGTGGGCCTCTACTGGCAGGGACTGACCCATGACCTTTCCAAGTACTCCCCGACGGAATTTTTCGTCGGGGTGCGCTATTATGACGGCCACCGCAGCCCCAATAACGGCGAGCGGATGGAAAAGGGCTATTCCAGCGCCTGGCTCCACCACAAGGGCCGCAACCGCCACCATCTCGAGTACTGGGTCGACTACACCACCGAAGGGGATAAACCGATGGACGGGGTCAAAATGCCGGTGCGGTATGTGGTCGAGATGTTCTGCGACCGGCTGGCGGCCTGTGAAAACTACCACGGCAAAAACTATCAGGACCGGGACGCCTATGATTATTACATGCGTTCCCGGGATCATTACCTGATTCACCCGGAGACGAGAGCGCTGCTCGAAAAGCTGCTCATCATGCTCAAAGACGAAGGAAAAGAAAACACCTTCCGCTACATCCGGCGGGAGGTGCTGCATAACGCAAAAGACTGAGGAGGGCCCTATGGAAATTCTGATTCGCCCCTACCGCCCGGCTGACCGGGAAGCGGTTGCCGCCATCCACGACAAGGCAAGGAGAAACGAACTGGAGCTGGCGGGCCTTCCCACCGCCTTTCTTCCCTTTGCCGCAACCGCTGCGGCAGAGGGATTTTTTGATTACCCCCACATTGACGTGGCCGTGATGGACGGCCAGGTGGCGGGTTTTTCGGCCTATACCGGCGAGGAGCTGGGATGGCTCTATGTGGACCCGGCTCTAAAAAGGCAGGGAATCGGACGGCAGCTGGTCCGGCAGGCGCTGAAAAACGAGCCGGAACTTTACTATATGGAACTGCTCGCCGGCAATTTCCCCGCCCGCAAGCTCTATGAATCGGAAGGGTTTGTCTTCCAAAAGACCCTCCATGGCCGGATGCCCGGGAACGAATCCTTTGCCGTCACCGTCGATCTGCTCATCCGCCCTGACGCAGCTTTTGCCTTTGAGGCCGCATCCATGGAGGATGTGAAAGAGGTCCTCAACCTCATCCGGGCGCGGATTCACTGGATGGATGAAGTGGGTATTCAGCAGTGGAACCGGAGGGACTACTTTGCCGCCTATCCCCCCGCCCATTACCAGAAAGCCGTTAAAGAGGGGCGGCTGTACATCCTACGGGACCGGTTAAGCGGTCATATTGCGGCGGCCGGTGTTTACCCAAAGGGAGACCGATACTGGGATGACCCCGACGGAAGGGCGGGAGCCGGGTATCTGCACAACTTCGTCTCCTCCAGGGCGTTTCCGGGGGCAGGGGGCAGGCTTCTGGACAAGCTGGAAGAGCTGGCCCGGGGAGAAGGAAAAACCCGATTCCGCATCGACTGCAACGCCCAGAACCTTAAGCTGAACGCCTACTACCAATCCCGGGGATATGAGCCGGCCGGAGAAGTCCAGGATGACAGCTACCGGGGTATCCGGCGGGAAAAGAAGCTGTAACGAAAGGAAAAAACCATGGAACGAGAAGAATGTCTCATCTGCAAAGCACCCCTCCAGTACCTGGAACGGGACGAAATGATGGAATGTGTCCTCTGCCACAAGCGGGAGCTGAGCAAGACCCGCTGTGTCAACGGGCACTATGTCTGCAACGAATGTCATACCAAAGGGATGGACCAAATCATCAACGCCTGTTTGCAGGAAACGTCTAAAAATCCCATCCAGATTGCCCGAAAGCTGATGGCGATGCCCTTTTGCCATATGCATGGCCCGGAACACCATGTGCTGGTGGGGTCTGCCCTGCTGACCGCCTATCACAACGCCGGAGGGAAGGTCGACCTGAAACCCGCGCTGATTGAGATGCAAAACCGCGGACGGTCGGTGCCCGACGGGGCCTGCGGATTCTGGGGCGCCTGCGGGGCGGGTATCAGCACCGGGATGTTTGTCTCGATCATCTCCCAGTCTACCCCACTGGCGGTGGAACCCTTCGGCCTGGCTAACCGGATGACCAGCCGGGCGCTGGACAAAATCGGCACCATCGGCGGGCCCCGCTGCTGCAAGCGGGACAGTTTCCTGTCCATCCTGACGGCGGTGGACTACGTCCGGGAACAGTTCGGCATCGAGATGGAAACCGAACCGGTGATTTGCAGCTACTCTCCTCAGAACAGCCAGTGCATCGGCTCCCGGTGCCCTTTCCACCGGTAAATCAATCCCGCAGATAGATGCTGGTCAGGAGCTTCTTGCCGGTTTCGGTGCGGAAGATATTGGCCAGAGTGTTTTGGATATTCTCTTTGGAATAGCCGCCCTCGTCCGCATTGACCAGATAATCGGCCTCCAACAGAATCTGGTAGTCGATCCCATCCACCGATTGGGGAGAATGATGATGGGCCACCAGGAAGGCAACCCGTTCGATCTGCTCATCGGTCAGCCCGGTCCCAGCCAGCAGCTGACGGGCCAAAGGGCCCCCTTCCAGCTCCTGATATTTGCCGTTGGCGTTGCCATATTTGACCCGGCAGAGGGGGCAGGCGATGTCGTGGACCAGGGCTGCTGCCTCTAAAACGGTTTCCGTTTCCGGGGAAATCTCTTCACCGGTTCCGATCAGCCGGGCGTAACCGAAAACCTTTAACAGGTGGTTGATGTCGTGGAGATTGCCTTTGGAATCCTCAATAATCTTAGCGGCAACATTTGGAATAATCTGCATAATCATAAACCTCCTTCTGGAGCGTTCGGATAACCGGGCGCTCCTTTTTCATCTTACCATTTTGCGGCAGAAAATGCAACAAGACCGGCCGCAGACGCAGCCGGTCTTGTTTGGGAAAAAGCAATGTATAATCTATGCAAGGATGCAGGAGATCTAAAGGTTGATAAAATCAGTTATCGTAAGTATTGGTCACATCAAAGACCAAATGCCGAACCTCTTCTGCTTCGGAATCATAATGTTCTGGAAGATCCTTTTCTTCAACCCACCAATAGTCGTCCTCCCATCTAGCCGGGATAAAGGTTCCGCCCATCCATTCATACTTTTCAGAAATGGTGACGGTTTTAAACAGTTCATCTTCATGATAAACATTTATCTCAACAGATTCCGGACGGACATCCTCATCATCTCCAACCCAAAGTTTGTTGATTTTGAGGTAAGGGTCTTTACGACCATCATCTAGACCTTTCCAATTTGCCACCACCGTCACATTGCATTTTGGCATAATAAAGGAAGTAATCGTCTCGTCAGCATCTACCAACGCGATGGGGGAGTCGGTTGTCCAGCCAGTAAATTCCAGCTCATCGGGAGTTCCCGCGTTGATGACAACCCGTTCACCGGGAAGATAGGTACCAGCGCCAGTCCAACCATTTTCCCCGTAGCTGTCTACAACGGTGACGGTATAGCGAATTTCTTTTGCTTTCCAAACCGCATAATAATACGTTCCAGATTCCGCAGCCTCGCCAGCCTGTAAGAAGTTCGCCTGATTAGTTAAATCGGTCGGACCTTTATAGTCGGCCTCTTTAGCCCAACCTTGGAAAATATAATCTCCATTGCCGCTAGGCATGGCGGGAAGGGTAACACTGGAAGAACCGTTATTCAAAATAGAGAAGGGAGCACCAGGCGTCCAGCCATCTACCGTTACACTACCCATATTGGTCAGCTGCCGGAAGACGGGTAATTTTCCCTGGTTAGCGCCATTATTAACTAAATTCCCCGTGATCGTGTTTCCGGAGAGGGTTACCTTGGAAGAATTAGAAAATTTGCAGGCCCCACTAAATTGTACGACACCTCTCGTGTATTCTTTACCAGAAGCAGCATTCGTATCGATAGTATTAAAGGTATTATTCTGAATCAAAATGGATTTTTTCTCAACGTTACCCTCAAAATAGATGGCACCACTGCAATCAATAAAGGTATTGCCGGTAATCGTAGCGGTAGCCGGGTAAATATCTTTCAATGCATAGGCGTTATAAACATTTTTAAAAGTACAACCTGTTACGGTAAAAGAACGGGAAGCAGCGCTGGTATTACCATCACCATAAGGAGATGCAATCACTTGGTCAAAGGTACAATTCTCAAGCGTAACATCACCAGTGTTCTGAAACTGGAATTCAGCATTTTTGGTGGTTTCTGCCTTGCATATGCCTTTCCAGGCACTATTTTTACAAAGTATAAAATCTGCAGGAACAAATTTAAAATTTACGTTACTAATCCGAATATCCTGAAGATGGCTAAAGAGTTGGTACTGAGCATTGGGGAGCTGATTGACCCTTTGAGGAGTTTGTGCGGAAGCTGCTACCCATTCATTTGAATTGAATAGGCAACCAGTGTGATACTTAGGATATTCACATCCAGATACAGGCTCCCATTCCACCGTAACACCATTACCATCGTAGGTACCATTTCCAGCTTCGACCGCTTTGAGAAAATCTTCAAAAGTCATCGTCGGCCCATCTACTGCCAAAACCTTAAAAGGAAATGCAGAGACCACCAGGCAGAAAGACAACAGAAGCGCAAGCCAAAGCCCCAGTTTTCGTTTTATTTCTGTTCTCATCACGAACACTTCTTTCACAGCATTTTTACTTTTCATTGGCAGCTGACCTGGTTTATCTAACCCTCCATTCCCCATAAATTTCGCCTTTACCTACTTTGTTACCGTTACAAAGCAGACAGAAGAAACATTCTGTCTTGAAAAATCTTCTTTTAGCTACCAATTGTACATATCATAGCACATTCATGTCTTATTTTCAATCTATTTCTAAATATTTTAGCATTAAATACAGAACTGTAAAGAATTTTTTTTACAGTTTTGCGGCAGAAAATGCAACAAGACCGGTCGCAGACGCAGCCGGTCTTGTTTGGGAAAAAGTGTTATGACCCGATCCCCATCAGTGCACAGCGGACGGTGAACCGCGTGGTGCCGCTGAGGGTACAGGTGAAGAGGGTAAGGTCCCATCCGCCTCCGACCATTTCTTCAATGGCTGTGGCGTCAAGGACCTCGGTCTCTGCGACCGCATAATTAAAGACATTGCCGGAAGTGTCGATAAAGCGAATCTCATCGCCGATTTCCAGCTGTTCCAGATTCCCGAAGTGGGAAGCGAAGTTGTGTCCCGCCAGGACAAGATCTCTATCATAGGCAGAGCCTTCATACCGGCAGGGCGCGGTTTCTAGGGCGGGATAACTCCAGTCGGAGATAATCGGAAGAGTCAAATCCAGGGAGGGAATCTGCAAAACACCGATATACCCATACCCCTCAATCTCGACCACCGGCATATCCCCTTCCGGAACGGTGGAATCATCGTCCAGGTAGACCGGGTCGATGGTTTCACCGCCGGACTCCGACGGCGTTTCCCCCGCCTCTTGCGCCGCCCGCCGCTGAGCATCCCGGGCGTCCCGTTCGGCCAGGAGAAGCTGTTCCAGGGCATTGCCCGCAGCCTCTCCGGCCTGTTGGTCTTCCACGAAATTGGCGCAGGTGAGAATCACCCCCGCCAACACCATCAGCATCCCCACCGTCAGGAGAAAATTGCCGTGGTTTCGGCGTCTTCGGCGCCTTTTAGCGCTCATGACGGCCGTTGCCGCGTCTGTGTTTAAAGGCGCCAAACGCCACTAACACGGCACCGCAAGCAAAGAGCGCCGGTACCGGCCACCAAAGCTGACCGGTCTGAGGAAGGGTAGGCTCTGCAGGTTCTGCAGATTCGGCAGGCTCAGAAACCGGTTCAGAAGAAGGCGCCGAGGGTTCAGAGGAAGGAGAAGAGGGCTCCTCCGAAGGACCGGAAGGCGTAACTTCACTGGGTTCCGAAGAGGGCTCGGAGGATTCAGGTTCGGAGGAAACCGGCTCCTCAATCACCGGTTCATCGTAAGTATTGGTGATATAGAAGACATTGTCACGGACTTCTTGGACCGTAGAGTCGTAGTAAGCCGGAACGTCTGCTTCTTCTACCCACCAATCGTCATTGACCTCGTACTCTTCAATGGGATAGTTGTACCGCCAGCCGTACTTTTCATACAGTTCGACAGAATCGACCAGTTCCCCATCGTTGTAGATGTCAACCGTAATCGAGTCAGGGCGAACGGTTGCATCGTCGTTCTCCCAAAGTTTACGAATGGTCAGACTATAATCGTCCGGTTTGCTGGCCTGGACCGAGACCGTGCCCGTAACGGTATCATACTTGCTGTCAAAATATACCGTGTTGCTGACCGAATCGCCATCCTTCACATCCTGGATGACAGTGCCCGTATAACGGAGGGTGATAGTCTGTCCTCTATAACCTTCGGGAATGGTCAGCGTGAAACCGCTGTCCTGTGCAGTGTAGCTTACTGACTGACCGTTCAGAGTCAGATCGTTATTGAAGGTCATATTGAGCATCTGGTCGGAAACCTGCAGCGAACCACCTACCGTCGGAACACTGAGGGTAACCTCAAAGGGAACAACCGAACCCGCGTTAACCTGTCCGATCGAATTGGCACCATTGGAGGTTTTGTCTACACCGGTCACAACATCGGGAGTCAAATCATGGGTGGCTTTAATAGCTAACGGCTCAGTATAGCTGCCAGCTGTAACCGATTCAACGTGATTGGTCAAGTCGGTCCCATGCGCTTCCCAGCGAGCATTGGTGGAATCGTCGTACCAGCCGTCGATACGGTCGGTACAATCAGATACTCCGTCCAGATACCAATCATTACCCACGGAACCAAAGGAAATGGTGCTGGTGGTACTGTTAAAGATGTCATCACCAGCCGTAACAGCATGGTTATTATAAATGATCGCGTTACTGGGAAGGGTCAGATTTGCAGCAGAGCCAGAGTTATAAACGCCGCCGCCATAGCTAGAAGACCCTTTGTCATTGACGTTATTCATAATCGTCAACTTTACGCCTTCCTCAAAAACGACCTTACCGTTATTAGAAAGACCGCTGCAATAGTTGTCCGTAATGGTAACAACTGCACCAGATTCGACCTTGCCATCCGTAACGCCGGAAGTAAGCTTTAAGCCAGCATAGTCTCCACCGTAAGAATTTCCGGTTACCACCATGCTGGAAGTACCATCTACTTTAAACTGTCCTTTCGCATAAGCTCCGTAATATGCATTACCCTTTGCAATAACTTGAGAACCAGTTTCAACTACCAAATCAGTAGCTGATATACCATGAGAACCATTATCACTAAATGTCACTGTAGATCCATTTGAAATATAATAGTTCGAGCCATTTGATCCGTTCCCACGACTGTCAAAAACATCTACAACGGAATTATCAATTGTAATATCCAAGGTACCAATAAACCCAGAATAGCTACTCTGAACTAAAATTCTAGATTCATTGATGACATTAACATTAACATTGAAAGAGTCCCCGTTATAATCTTCTACACCACCACCATTTGATGCATTCTTTAACTCATAAGTAGAACCATTTAAAACATTTAAAGTTTCTACAGTATTATTTGCAACGACATCCCAAGTGGCGATACCGTCCCCTACCGGACTATCAATTATCAAAGACGCTCCATTATCCAAGGTTAAAGTAGCACCTTGGTCAAGCATAATGGCAGCATTATCCACTTTATCAGAATATGCCGTATGGTTAGCATTTTTAACCACGACCTTACTTCCATCAATGGTTAAAGTATTATCACCATGAATTCCGAAAGAATATTCATTAAAGGTGACAGTATAGTTACCCGTAATTGTAATATTCTTATCAATTGCCCATGGTCGAGTTAATTCTGATTCACAATCCTGCAAAAGTGTAATGGTATCCCCATCTTGAGCTGCAGCAGCTGCACCCGCAAATGTCTCATACTTTGTGTCACCAATTTGCGCCACATATCCCGCCGCTGTCGTTGGCCTCACCGGGAACAGCATCAGCGCCATCAAAACAGCAACCACCCCGCAAAGTAGTCTGCCGTAAATGGCATTTTTACCCTTTGTCACAAAAGTTTCCTCCGTTTCGTTTGTCGTACGTCATCCTCGACAGCCGCTCCGCCCGGGACGCCTCCGCTGCAAAGTGGACAGAAGAAATATTCTGTCCTGAAA
>CALXHB010000135.1 GCA_944387995.1 uncultured Clostridia bacterium
GATGTACCCCGCGCCTTGGGAATGGCGAGTTTAATGCAAAGGCAGGTGCCTTATTCATGTACGCAGTTATGGAAACTGGCGGGAAACAGTACCGTGTTCAGGTTGGTGACGTCGTTTTTGTTGAGAAGCTCGATTGCGAGGCCGATTCTAAGGTTACGCTCGACAAAATCGTGATGGTCTCCGGCGACGACGGTGTCAAGGTTGGTGCTCCTTACGTGGACGGCGCTTCGGTTGAAGCGACTGTGCTGAAAAACGGCAAGTCCAAGAAGGTAACGGTCTTCACCTACAAGTCCAAGAAGAACGAAAAACGCAAAATGGGTCATAGACAGCCTTATACCCAGGTCAGAATCGATTCGATCAACGGCTAATTAGCCATGATTCGGGCACGGTTTTTGACCGATGCAGGGAGGCTGTGCGGGTTTTCGGTATCTGGACATGCCGGATTTGCCGACGCGGGCGAGGATATTGTCTGCGCTGCGGTTAGTTCCGCGGTTCAGCTCACCGCCAACGGTATCACCGAAATCCTCGGCCTTGCGGCTTCCGTGGAGGCTCAGGACGACACCATTTCCCTGCGATTGGCTCCTAACAGCCAGGGGGAGGGAAGTGCAGAGGCCTTTTTAAAGGCGCTGCGGCTTCAGCTCTCGCTTCTGGCGGAAGACTATCCCCAAAATGTGAAAGTTACTTGTACGGAGGTGTAATTATGTTAAAGATCAGCATCCAGTTTTTTGCCCATAAAAAAGGTGTAGGTTCGACCAAGAACGGCCGTGATTCTGAATCCAAACGGCTGGGCGTTAAACGCGCCGACGGCCAGGCGGTTCTCGCCGGCAACATTCTGGTTCGGCAGCGTGGCACTCACATCCATCCCGGTGAAAACGTCGGCATCGGCAGCGATGACACCCTTTTCGCTCTGGTTGACGGAAGAGTCAAATTTGAACGTGTTGGCCGCGACCGCAAGAAGGTCAGCGTTTATCCCGCTCAATAAGAAAAGTCCCAAAACCCCGAGCTTTTACGCCCGGGGTTTTCCATTGAAAGGATTGTACCGCTAAAGAGGATAAATTCCTCCCGCGCGGGAAATGTAAATAAGATAGATCGAATTTTGCTGGGAAAGGAGATGCCTATGTTTATCGATCGCGCAACCATCTTTGTCAAAGCCGGCAACGGCGGCAACGGTGCTGTTTCCTTCCACCGGGAAAAGTACGTCGCGGCAGGCGGCCCGGATGGCGGCGATGGCGGACGGGGCGGTGACGTTATCTTTGTCGTTGACCGCAACCTCAATACGCTGGAAAAATTTCGTTACAAAAAGAAATACCAGGCTGAAGACGGTGCACCGGGGGCCAGCCGCAACTGTACCGGCCGTTCCGGTCAAAACCTCATCATCCCGGTGCCGGAAGGGACTATTGTCCGGGAGGCGGAAACGGGACAGATTATGGCAGACCTTTCCGGAGATCAGCCGGTTGTCATCGCAAAAGGCGGTAAAGGCGGCGCCGGTAACCAGCATTTTGCTACGGCAACCCGCCAGATCCCCCGTTTTGCCAAACCCGGCACCCCGGGGGAAAACTTCACCCTCCAATTGGAGCTGAAACTTTTGGCAGATGTGGGACTGGTCGGCTTCCCAAATGTGGGAAAATCCACCCTCATTTCGGTGGTCAGCGGCGCTCGTCCGAAGATTGCTAACTACCATTTCACCACCCTTTCTCCTATCCTCGGGGTTGTGCGCTATGGAGACGAAGGACAGAGCTTTGTCATGGCGGATATTCCCGGTCTGGTCGAAGGGGCCAGTGAAGGGGTCGGTCTGGGTCATGATTTCCTGCGGCATGTGGACCGCTGCCGATTAATTATCCATGTAGTGGATGTATCCGGCATCGAAGGACGGGACCCAATTGAGGATTTCGAAAAGATTAACTTTGAACTGCGCAATTTCGACGAGGGGCTGGGCAACCGTCCCCAGATCGTGGCTGGAAACAAAAGCGACCTTGCGACAGAAGAACAGATTGAACGGTTTAAAAGTTATATCGAAGAGAAGGGCATTCCCTTCTTCCTCATCAGCGCCGCCTCCCGTCAGGGGGTTAAGGAACTGATTGACGCGGTAACTGCCAAACTTCAGACCCTTCCGCCGGTTAAGGTCTATGAAAGCGAATATGTTCATCACGAACCGCTTCCCGCCGACCGCAGCCGCTTCGAAGTCACCCGGGAAGGGGACGTCTTCTATGTGGAAGCCGACTGGCTGGAACAGCTGCTGGCTACCGTCAACATGGACGATTACTCCTCCTTACAGTATTTCCAGCGGGTGCTCCGGGAGACCGGCATCATCGACAAGCTGGACGAGATGGGCATCGAAGAGGGCCAGACGGTCGACATCTTCGGGTTCCGGTTTGAGTATATCCGTTAACGTAGGGGAGGCTTTGGTTTGGAGATTGCCAACATCCAGGACCCGCGGGAATTGAGCCCGTTGGTGCTGGCTTATGTGGGAGACGCGGTGTACGAGCTTTTAACCCGTATTCGTATTCTGGAGAGGGGTAACGCTCCGGTCCAGAAGCTGCACAGCCGAACGGTACAGCACGTTTGCGCTGCCGCTCAGGCTGAAGGGTTTAAGCAGATCGAATCGGTGCTGACCGAGGAAGAACTGTCTATCTTTCGCCGGGGCCGCAATACCCACAACAACATCCCCAAAAATGCAAGTCCTGCAGTATACCGTACAGCCACCGGCCTGGAGGCTTTGTTTGGTTACCTTTATCTAAAAGGGGAGCAGGAAAGAATTCAGACCCTTTATGCCCTCATCTGGAGTGGCTCTGCCGAAGGGACAGAAGCGATGGATTAAGTCCGGAAAGGTGGTCATGCTGGGTGAAAAAGAAAAGTTATGCACTGGAAATGCTGTGGGACTCGTTGATCGTCCTTGCAGGCACGGCAATTTATGCCGTCGGGCTGTATTATTTTGTTGAGCCAAGCAATACAGCTCCCGGAGGGGTCAGCGGTATTGCATTGCTCGTAAACTATGCCACTGGTTTTCCGGTCGGTATTACCAGCGCCCTGATCAATTTCCCGCTGCTGATTTTGGGACTGATTTTCCTGGGAAAGGAATTCATCCTGAAAACCCTTTTGTCGGTGGCGTCTTTTACGGTCATCTATGACTATATTTTGACCCCTCTTCATTTCCCGTATTACGATGGGGAAAGGCTGATGGCAAGTCTATTCGGCGGTATCGTAACCGGCATTGGACTTGGTCTTGTTTTTTACGCGGCGGGCAGTACCGGTGGTACCGATATTGTCACCAAACTGGTTCAACGGCGTTTCCCCCACATGCAGCTGGGACGGATTTTGCTGATTGTCGACCTGCTGATTGTTGGCGCGTCGATCATCGTCTACCGTTCGATTGAAAGCGCTCTTTACGCTATCATCGTCATCTACGCCAATACCCAGTTGATTAACGTGGTCGTTTACGGGAATGACAGTGGACGGCTGCTGTATATTCTCTCCAATCATTACCGGGAAATTACCGATGGTATCCTTTCAACCATCGACCGTGGTGTGACCCTATTGGAAGGGGAAGGTGGTTATACCGGTGAGGAGAAAAAGGTGATTCTTTGTGCCCTGCGCAAAAATGAGTACCACAAGGTGAAGAAGTTGGTGCGGAGTATTGACCCCAATGCCTTTATTATCGCGGCTGAGTCCTTTGAGGTAGAGGGAGAGGGCTTCAAAGATATCCAAAAAGAAGATTGACAGGCAAAAGGCGGTCCGCCTTTTCAGACAGACCGCCTTTTGCCGGTAATTTAAACCTTATTCCTGGGGACCATTGTTATGGCAGTTCGAGCCGGAATTGGAATTGCTGTTCTTGCAGTTCTGACCGCGGCTGTTCTGGGTATTCTGGCCCTGGGAATTCTGCGAACGCTGTTCGTTATTCTTCATAGCGAAACCATCCTTTCTTGTGTACTGGAGAATCTGTAAACGACATTCCGTTTACGCCAGATAGTATGGCCGCAATTCGGAAGAATATACGATCTATATAAAAACATTGAAAGGGAGATTTTCATGTCTGGACATTCCAAGTGGAACAACATCAAAAGAAAGAAAGAGAAAACCGATGGCGCCAAGGCTAAGATCTTTACCAAAGTCGGGCGTGAAATTGCCGTAGCCGTTAAGATGGGCGGCGGCGACCCCAACAACAACTCGACCTTAAAAGTCCTCATTGCCAAAGCAAAGGCCAACAATATCCCCAACGACAACATCGATCGGATTATCAAAAAGGCCGCCGGTGAGGGAAGCAAAAACAGCTACGAGAACAACACCTATGAAGGTTATGGCCCCGGTGGTGTCGCGGTTATCGTCGAGACCCTGACCGACAACAAGAACCGTACCGCAGGCGATGTCCGCCACCTGTTTGATAAATTCGGCGGCAATATGGGCACCACTGGCTGCGTCTCCTTCGGGTTCCAGGAAAAAGGCGTTTTCGTCATCGACAATGAAGAGGAAACCTACACCGAAGACCAGATCATGGACGACGTCATGGACGCCGGTGCCGACGACTTCACCATGGAAGAGGGCACCATTGAAATCACCTGTGAGCCGAACGCCTTCGGCAGCGTCCTGGAAGCTCTTCAGGGCAAGGGTTATACCTTCGAGACCGCTGAGGTCCAGATGGTTCCCAATAACTATGTCACTCTGACCGATCCCGATCAGATCAAGATGATGGGTCTTCTGCTGGAGAAGCTGGAAGAGAACGATGACGTTCAGAACGTCTGGCACAACTGGGAGAGAGCCGACGAAGAAGAGGCTTAATCTCCTTTGTTGGATGAAAATGTCCCTTCAAGATGGACATTTTTGCAGCAAGCCTCAAAAAAGGCTTGACAAAAGAAGTTTGGTTGTGCTAGACTAAACACAGTAAATGCGATGAAGGGGAGAGTACCCTCTCCAGCGGGCCACAAAGAGAGCTTCCGGCAGCTGAAAAGGAAGCGGGCGCTGGGATCGGGAAGGTAGCCCTGGAGCGGCGCACCGAAGCGGAGACGCATGAGGCTGCGACAGGTCCGCCTGTTACAGCGGAACAGTATACGAAAATGTACTGGCAAAGGCCAGGTGCCGTGAGGACCTGGTGAACTGAAGTGGTATCGCGTTTTGACGCCTTCAGAGAGGGACAACCTCTTTGGAGGCGTTTTTGTTTTTACCGAAAGGAGAGATTTGCATGGCGCTGGACGGGGCGTTTCTCCATACCATAAAAAATGAGATTGAACAAAAAGCCCTGGGAAGCCGGATCGACCGCATCTACCAGCCCTCCAGGGAGGAGATCTGTTTCCTGCTCCGCTCAAGAGGCTGGGCGGGGAAGCTGCTCCTTTCCGCCGGGGCTGACTCCCCCCGGATTCATTTTACTACCTTGGAAATCGAAAACCCCAAGTCTCCCCCGATGTTCTGCATGCTTCTGCGCAAACATCTTTCCGGTGCCAAACTGGTATCCGTCCGGCAGCTGGGGTTGGACCGGGTGCTCTATCTGGACTTTGACACCCGCAATGAACTAGGGGACCTGGTCACCATCACCGTAGCGGTGGAAATTATGGGTCGGTACTCCAATGTCATTGTCATTGACGGGAACGGCAAAGTCCTCGATTCGATCAAGCGGGTTGACCCGGAAATGAGTCGGGTGCGGACGGTGTTGCCCGGTGTCCTCTACGAAGCGCCTCCCGGACAGGGCAAATTAAACCTTCTGACCGCCTCTCCGGAAGAGGGGAAAGCCGCTATCCTGGCGGCCAAGGGGGCAGACCTGTCCAAAGCGATTTTGTCCGCTTATGAGGGAATCTCCCCGGTCCTTTCCCGGGAGCTGGTTTATTCAGCTTTCAGTCAGATGGATGTCAGTAAACTGGAACTGGCCGAATCCGGCTGGCAGAAGCTGACGGTACGGCTGGAGACGCTGAAAGAAGAACTAAACGATACCGGCGCCCAGTACACCATCCTCTGCGAAGAGTCCGGACGGCCCAAGGAATTTTCCTTTATTTCCCTCCGACAGTACGGGAACCTATATACTGCCCGCACCTTCGATACCCCCAGTGAGACGCTGGATGCCTTTTACTCCGAGCGTTCCCGGATGGAACGGATGAAACAGCGCAGCAGCGACCTGTTAAAACTGTTAGGTAACATCAGCGACCGTTTAAACCGGAAAATCGCCCTCCAAACCGAGGAGCTGAAAACCTGCTCCGAACGGGAAAACCTCAAGGAACAGGGAGATCTGCTTTCCTCCTACTTCTATATGATGAAAAAAGGGGACAAAGAGGTCACCGTTGAAGACTTTTATCACGACGGTACCCCCCGCAAAATCCTTTTAGATCCCGCTTTAACTCCGGTCCAGAATGCCCAAAAGTACTATAAGGAGTACCGTAAAGCCGCCACGGCTGAAAAGCTGCTGACCGGTTTTATCGAACAGGCAAAGGAAGAGCTGACTTACATTGAGAGCGTATACGACGCGGTTTCCCGGACAGCAGGGGAGAGCGAACTGTTAGAAATCCGACAGGAGCTTTCCGAACAGGGGTATCTCAAGCACTACACCGCCAAAAACAGCAAGTTTGTCAAGGCACTGCCGCCCCTTAAGTACCGTTCTTCTGACGGGTACACCATCTGGTGCGGGCGGAACAATAAACAAAACGACAAATTGACCCTAAAACAGGCGCGGCCGGATGATATCTGGTTTCACACCCAGGGCTTTCCCGGGTCTCATGTCATTTTGGAGACCCATGGAACTCCGATGAACGATATTCCCGACCGGACCATCGAGGAGGCCGCCATGATTGCAGCCTATAACTCTCGGGCCCGTTCGGCCGCTCTGGTGCCGGTCCAATATATTGAGGCCCGCCAGGTCCGTAAACCGGTTGCAGCCAAGCCCGGAATGGTCATTTTTGACCACTACTTCGTCCTATATATTACGCCGGACGAGGAGAAGGTCGAATCGATGCTGGATAAATAAACCCTATTTTGTCAAGGTTTCAGCGGCCCAGCCGCTATCCTATAAATCAAACGAAAGGAAGTATAAAATGCCTCGCAAAGAGCTTGCAAAGATGTACAATCCCAAGGATTTTGAGGATCGCATCTATCAGAACTGGGAAGAAAAAGGTTATTTTACTCCCCAGATCGACGAAAACAAAACCCCCTATACCATCGTGATTCCGCCGCCAAACATCACCGGCCAGCTGCATATGGGCCATGCGGTTGACAATACCCTTCAGGATATTCTCATCCGCTGGAAACGGATGCAGGGCTACTGCACCCTTTGGGTTCCCGGCACCGACCACGCTTCGATTGCTACCGAGGCCAAGATCGTTGAGTCGATGCGGCAGGAAGGCCTTACCAAAGACGACGTCGGTCGGGACGGCTTCCTGGAACGGGCTTGGGACTGGAAAAAGCAGTACGGCGGCCGGATTGTCAAACAGCTGAAAAAGCTGGGCTCCTCCTGCGACTGGACCAGAGAACGCTTTACCCTGGACGAAGGCTGCTCCAAAGCGGTTCAGGAAGTCTTCATGCGGCTGTACAAAAAGGGCCTCATCTACCGCGGCAAGCGGATGATTAACTGGTGCCCCCACTGCCTCACCTCCATTTCCGACGTTGAGGTGGTCTATGAGGACCAGCCGGGCTCTTTCTGGCATCTCCGTTACCCCTTTAAGGATGGGTCTGGCTATCTGGAACTGGCGACCACCCGTCCGGAAACCCTGCTGGGCGATACCGCCGTTGCGGTTAACCCCGAGGATGAACGGTACAAAGACGTGGTCGGCAAGACACTGATCCTGCCGCTGGTGGGCCGTGAAATCCCGGTCATTGCCGACGAATACGTCGAAAAGGACTTTGGGACCGGTGTGGTTAAAATTACCCCTGCCCATGACCCGAACGACTACGAGGTCGGTCTGCGGCACAACCTGGAAGTCATCAACGTCATGACCGACGACGCCCATATCGTCGACGATTATCCCAAATATGCCGGTATGGACCGGTATGAGGCCCGTAAAGCCATTGTCAAAGACCTGGAAGAACAGGGCTTCCTGGTGCGGGTGGAGCCTTATACCCACTCGGTCGGCACCTGCCAGCGCTGCCACACCACCGTTGAGCCCAGAGTCTCGCTCCAGTGGTTTGTCTCGATGAAAGAACTGGCCGGTCCCGCGATTGAAGCGGTCCGCAGCGGGGACATCCGCTTTATCCCCGAACGGTTTAATAAAAACTACTTCCACTGGATGGAAAACATCCGCGACTGGTGTATCTCCCGTCAGCTTTGGTGGGGTCACAGAATCCCGGCCTTCTACTGCGATGACTGCGGCGAAACCGTCGTCACCCAGGAGAAGAACCCGGTCTGCCCGAAATGCGGCAAGCCTATGCGCCAGGACCCGGACACCCTGGACACCTGGTTCAGCTCGGCCCTCTGGCCTTTCTCGACCCTCGGCTGGCCGGATGAAACCTCGGATCTGAAGTATTTCTATCCCACCAGCACCCTGGTTACCGGTTACGACATCATCACCTTCTGGGTCTCCCGGATGATCTTCTCCGGCCTGGAATACACCGGTAAAAAGCCCTTCTCCGATATCTTCATCCATGGCCTCGTCCGCGACAGCCAGGGCCGCAAGATGAGTAAATCTCTCGGCAACGGCATCGACCCGCTGCAGGTCATCGACCAGTACGGCGCCGACGCCCTGCGGTTTATGCTGGCCAACGGCACCAGCCCCGGAAACGATATGCGGTATTCGGACGATAAGGTCAAGGCTGCCCGCAACTTCGCCAATAAGCTGTGGAACGCCTCTCGCTTTATCCTGATGAACCTGTCGGATGAAATCGTGAAGCCGGAACTGCCGGAAACCCTCCTGATGGAAGACAAGTGGGTGTTGAGCAAATATAACGCCACCGTCAAGACGGTCAACGACAACCTGACCAACTATGAGCTGGGCGTTGCCTCTCAGAACGTCTACGACTTTATCTGGGACGTTTTCTGCGACTGGTATATCGAGATCTCCAAGTCTAGACTAAACGCAGGCGGGGAGACCGCTCTGAACGCGCAGAAGGTGCTTGTTTATGTCATGAGCGGCATCCTGCGGCTGCTGCATCCCTTTATGCCGTTTATCACCGAGGAAATCTGGCAGGCGCTGCCCAATGACTGCGAGACCATTATGCTGGCTCCTTATCCGGCATATGACGAAAACCTCAACTTTGCTGAGGAAGAGCAGGAATTCGAACGGATTATGAACGCCATCAAGGCTGTCCGCAATATTCGTACTGAGAAGAATGTCCCGCCGTCCCGCAAGGCACATCTGTATATTGAGACCGCCTATACCGCTACCTTCGAGAAGGGGAAAGCCTTCTTTGAACGGCTCTGCTCGGCTTCCGACGTGACGATTGCAGAATCCATCTCGATTGAAAACGCCGCTATCGGCGTCACCGAATCGGCGAAACTCTTCCTGCCGATGGGTGAATTGATCGATAAGGAAAAGGAACTGGCCAGACTGCGCAAAGAGCAGGAGTCCTGCCAGAAGGATCTCGATATGATTTCTCATAAACTGGACAACCCCGATTTTGTCAACAAAGCACCTGAAAAGGTTGTCAACAACGAAAAAGCAAAACTTGCCCGTGCGCAGGATCGGATGAAGAAAATTCTCGAGTCTATTGCGTCGATGCAATAATAATTGCCTGCTGGTGCCCACTGTATGGAAAATACAGTGGGCATTTTTGCAGATATTCGTCGAAAGAGAAATTAAAATAGAATAACTTTTATGCATAAGTTTCAAATCGGTATTTTTTGCCTTTTTTTTCGTGAAATGCATTGACAAACGGAGCTTTGTCTGTTATAATCTAATACGTTGCCGAACGAAAGCGATCGAAACAAAAAACACAAAGAAAAAAAGTCTTGACAAACTCCTTTCGATGTGTTATAATAAATACCGTCGTGATTGACGACAACATGTATCTTGATAAGTCAGGTGCGCGGGTGTAGTTCAATGGTAGAATCCC
>CALXHB010000136.1 GCA_944387995.1 uncultured Clostridia bacterium
AGGCGGCTTCTCGACGATGCGTTACTCCATCTCCGACACCCCCGCGCCCGGCAATAACGAGGCCGGCACACGGCTGATCACCGACGCCACCACGGCCGAGATGAACAAAGAGCTCGCAGAGATCCAGGACGGCACCTTTGCTTCCAAGTGGATCACCGAGAACAAGGCTGGCGGCCGCGCTCACTTCCTGGCTGCCCGTGCGAAAGCGGCTGACCATGAACTGGAGAAGGTTGGCGCTGAACTGCGTAAACTCTACTCCTGGAACGATGAAGCGGACAAATACGACGAAACCAAATAAGTTTCTGGCGTAAACGCTTTTGCCCCTGTGCCCATCCGGCACAGGGGCTTTTTGCTGTCTAAATAGCTATATGACAGCTCCTTTAGGTTATATCGAGCATTGCTAGCCAACAGACGCCTGTAAGAGACAATTTTTGCCTTGAAACAGGTTTTTCCCCGTTGAAAAGAAAAAGCCCTCTGCCGGGCTGTGAGCGCCGGAGAGAGCGAGGGGATATATCTAAAAAAGCGGCGCCTATTGGCACCGCTTTTTGCGACTTTTGATTTTGTCGGTTTAGTTCAGCGCAGAAGGATCAAACAGCTGGCCAATCATCTTATCGCAGAAGGCTTTCGCTTTCTGGGTGTCAGCGTCGGTGACAGTCTTGGCACCGAAGAGGCCCTTCGGAACCGCGATGCCGCAGGTGCCGGCGATCTTAACGCCGTTCTTCTGGAAGATACCAGTCAGTTCACCTGCATCGGCGTTGCCATCTTTGGACAGGATAACCAGTGCAACGTTGGATGCGCGGGAAGTGGACAGATCCTGGCAGAATTTGACCAGCTTCTGGTCGATCTTACCGTAGTTCTCAAAGCAGAGGATAACGAGGATTTCGTTCTCGCAGGGATATGCGGGAGGGACCTTGTCGCCCTTTACCTTGTAAGCACGGGAGAGGATATCGCCGATCAGTTCAGGATTGTCTTTTTTGCCTTCTTTTTTCTGCGTATACAGAACCTTCATTTTCATAAGTCATACTACCCCTTTGAAGATATTCGAGACGGGGGAAACCCCTGTCTCGCGCTTGTTCGTATATTTTATAGTGTAGCATGAAAAGGCGCTCTTGTCAAAATAATTCTGTAAACAATTCATGAATTTAAGCAATTTGATTAAAACTTTGTGCCCCATTTTGTGCATAATAAATGATGAAAGGGGATACAACTGGGCTAAGTAGCAATGAACGGCAGATGAACTGGAAAAAAGCCAAAAAACCCAGAATTCTACATTTTGGAATATCATTACAGAGCGTTATACTCTGTGGAAAACTCGGTTAAGAATGTGGAAAACCAGGCTGTTAGGTGGAAAACTCCCCAGGAAATTCATCTTTTTTCGACCAAATCCCTGCCTATTCTGCAAAATGTATAGTTTTGATATGTTTATACAATGGGGATAACAGTGAAAAACCCGGATTTTCCCGTGGCAGCGGGGTTTGCGGCTTCGGCGAAACGCCCATTTTCACCGGAAAAAATTCCGTAAAATTTCTACGTATACAGGTCAAATGGGGGTTGACAAAGGAGGGGTACGAATATTATAATAAAATTCGTGGCATTATGAGGTGTCGAAATGAAAATGGATTTAAAAAAGTTATTTGATACGGTCGGGGCGAGTGAGCCGATTGACTGCTCCCTCGATTTTTCAAAGGAAAGCCTTTATGGCTATGCACCCTTTCAGCAGCCCGTGCGGGTTACAGGAAAGATTGAAAACAGAGCTGGTGTGGTAAGGCTCGTTTTCAGTGTGAAATCGGACCTGTCGCTTCGGTGCGACCGCTGCTTAAAGGCGTTTGAGAAGCCGGTGGCATACACCTTCTCACACATTTTGGTCAGAGAGCTGTCCGGGGAAGACGATGACACAGAGTTTGTTGTCTGCGCGGACGGGCAGTTGGACTTGGGCGAGTTGGCCCGGGCCGACCTCCTGCTGGAATTGCCTACCAAAGTTCTGTGCAGCGAGGACTGTAAAGGACTCTGTCCCAAGTGTGGCAAAGACCTCAATTTCGGCCCCTGTGAATGCAAAAAGGATATCGATCCGAGATGGCAGGCGCTGTCCGATCTGTTTTCCTGATTTCTTTTAACTTTTAGGGGAGGGCTTTTGCCGTGCCCCGGTTCCCCATGTTATAATTTCCTGAGGAGGTTCTTGACAATGGCAGTCCCGAAGAGAAAAGTATCTAAAGCAAGAAGAGATAAAAGACGCAGCGCAGTTTGGAAATTAAATGTTCCCGCTTTTTCCAGATGCCCCAACTGCGGTGAGCTGAAGGCTCCCCACAAAGTTTGCGGTAGCTGCGGTTACTACAACGGCGTCGAAGTCATCCATAAGGAAGCCTGATCGACGGCTTTGTTACAGCGAGCAGGCGCCCGGTAAGGCTTTACGGCTTACCGGGCGCTTTTTTGTTTATGAGGGGCAAGGCCCCTTTTGAAGAAGCTGTGGTTTTTAGTCCCGGGAGGTATTTATGAGCGTAAAAATCAAGAGTGTGCAGGCCCATTCCCCCGCAGCACGGGCGGGTATCCGTCCGGGGGAGATTCTCGAGGAGATCGACGGCAACATCATCGAGGATTTTTTGGACTACCGGTTTTTTATGGCGTCGGAAAATGTCAATCTCCTGATCCGTTCTGATAAGGGGGAGGACCGCAAGGTCCATATCCGCAAGGGAGAATATGAGGATTTGGGGCTGGAGTTCGGCAACGATCTGATGGACGAGCAGCGCAGCTGCCGCAACCAGTGCATCTTTTGCTTCATCGATCAGATGCCCCCCGGAATGCGTCCGACCCTCTATTTTAAGGACGACGACGCCCGGCTCAGTTTCCTTTACGGCAACTATATCACCTTGACCAACCTTTCGGAACACGATATCGAGCGGACGATCAAGATGAAGATTTCCCCCATCAACATCTCGGTTCATACCACCAACCCCGAGCTTCGCTGCCGGATGATGCACAACCGTTTCGCCGGAGAGGCACTGAAAATCATGGACCGGTTCGCTGAAGCGGGGATTGCGATGAACGCTCAGCTGGTTCTCTGTCCCGGTATCAACGACGGGGCGGAGCTGGAACGGACCCTGACCGACCTGCTCAAGCTGACGCCGGCCCTCAAGACCATCTCCTGCGTGCCGGTGGGGCTGACCCGTTATCGGGAGGGGCTTTACCCCTTGCGGCCCTATACCGCTGAAGAGGCGGCCGGGGTGGTGGATATCCTCGAACGGGTTGGGGAGACCCAGTTGAAAATCTGGGGAGACCGGATCTGCTACGCATCGGATGAGTTTTATCTGCTGGCCGGCCGGAAGATCCCCGACGCCGCCTTTTACGGCGATTTTAACCAGCTGGAAAACGGGGTCGGGATGCTGGCCCTCCAGCGGCAGCAGTTCCTTGAGACCCTTCCCCTTTACGACGGGGACGACCGCCAGCGGAAGGTTTCGATGGTGACCGGGCTGCTGGCGGCTCCGCAACTGCGGGAGTTAGTGGCCATGGCCGAGGAAAAATGGCCGGGGGTCCATTGTGACGTGTATCCCATTATCAACGACTTTTTCGGCCATAATATCACCGTGGCAGGGCTGGTGACCGGACAGGATATCATCGCCCAGTTAAAGGGTAAGGACCTGGGGGAGACCCTCCTCTTCCCGGATACGATGCTGCGGTTCCATACCGACGTTTTCCTGGACGATATCTCCCAGCACCAGATTGAAGAGGCCCTTGGCGTACCGATGACGTCGGTTATGGCGGACGACGGCGGGGCGCTGCTGGAAGCGATAATCGGGGAAACGGTTTGAGGGATGGACCGGGAAACGGCGGGATTTTAGGAGAAACGGCAGGAGAGGACGCATTCTGCACAGCCTCTGTTCAAAATATCCTTACGAATTTCTAACGGGAATCCGGTTGCCCGTCCTTTCCCGGTATGGTACAATAAAAGATAGAATGACTTTTGAACCGGTTCACCCCGGGGAAAGGATGATGAGAATGGCAAAACCCATTGTGGCGATTGTTGGACGGCCTAACGTCGGCAAGTCGACCCTCTTTAATAAATTGGTCGGAAAACGGCTTTCGATTGTCGAGGATACCCCCGGCGTCACCCGTGACCGCATCTACGCCGAGTGTGAATGGCTGGGAAAGACTTTCATGCTGGTGGACACCGGCGGTATCGAGCCCCAGTCAGACGATGTAATCCTGGCCCAGATGCGCCGCCAGGCGGAAGTGGCGATTGAACGGGCGGACGTGGTCATCCTCGTGGTCAGCCTCCGGGACGGGGTCACTGCCACCGACCACGACGTTGGACAGATGCTGATGAAAAGCGGCAAGCCGGTTATCCTCTGCGTCAATAAGTGCGACAGCGTAGGTGCGCCGCCGCCGGAATTTTATGAGTTTTATAACCTCGGTCTCGGGGACCCCATCGCTGTTTCGTCGGTCCATGGTCACGGCACCGGCGACCTGCTGGACGAGGTGCTCCGGTATCTGCCGGAAGAGAAGGAAGAGGATGCTTCTGACGACCATATCAAGGTCGCCGTCATCGGCAAGCCGAATGCCGGTAAATCCTCCCTCATCAACCGGATGGCAGGGGAGGAACGGGTGATTGTTTCGGACATTGCCGGCACCACCCGGGACGCCGTCGACACCGAAGTGGAAAATGAGTACGGGAAATTCACCTTCATCGACACCGCCGGTATCCGCCGCAAGTCTAAGGTGCTGGATAATATCGAACGGTACAGTGTCCTGCGGGCTTTTATGGCAGTGGACCGGGCAGATGTGGCGGTCATTATGCTGGACGCCACCGCTGGATTTACCGAGCAGGACTCCAAGGTAGCGGGATATGCCCATGAACAGGGCAAGGCCTGCATTGTGGCGGTCAACAAATGGGACGCAGTCGAAGATAAGACCGACAAGACTATGAAGGAGTTTACTGATAAGCTGAAAATCGACTTCAGCTTTATGAGTTATGTCCCCTTTATCTTTATTTCGGCTAAAACCGGCCAGCGGGTCGGAAAGCTGTATGAAATGATTCAGTCGGTCTATGAGCATAACTGCTTTAGAGCGACCACTGGTCAGCTGAACGACCTGTTGAGCGTTGCAGTGGCCCGGGTAGAACCCCCGTCCGATAAGGGCAAACGGCTTAAAATCTACTATATGACCCAGGCTTCCACCCGTCCGCCGACATTTGTCGCCTTTGTAAACCGGCGGGATCTGTTCCATTTCTCTTATCAGCGATACCTGGAAAACCAGATTCGCAGTACCTTTAACCTGGATGGGACGCCGATCCGGTTTATTATTCGGGAGCGGGACCGGAACGACGCCTAATAGGTCGTAAACAGACAGGAAGGGGTTTTGACTATGGAAACGGTTCGGCTGGTGCTGTCAATGGTACTGACACTGGTGGCGTCGTATTTGATTGGCTGCGCGAATTTTGCAATTATCATCAGTCATCTGGTCTATCATAAGGATATCCGAAACTATGGCTCCGGCAACGCTGGCATGACCAACATTGCCCGAACGTTTGGCAAATGGCCGGCTATCGCTGTCACCATCGGCGACTTTTTAAAGGGAACGCTGGCGGCCCTGTTGGGGCATCTGTTTGTGGTTATCCTGGGGGTGGGGACCGGCTTTGACGCCTTTCCTTTTTATGGCAACTACCTGGTGGCGCTGGGGGTCATGCTGGGTCACTGTTTCCCGGCCTTTTACGGCTTCCGAGGCGGTAAAGGCATCCTGGTTTCCGCTGGGGTGATACTGGTGCTCAATTACCGGGTGCTGTTGGTCCTTTTGGCCGTGTTCCTGATCGTCTTTCTGTGTAGCCGAATGGTGTCGCTGGGTTCGATTACGGTGGCGGCTCTTTATCCGATTCTGATCTTGGTGGACGGATTGGTGCGGCACACTGGGACGGTTTGGGCGGATACCTTGGTGGGCATTTTCTGGGGCGGAATGGTTATCTTCCTCCACCGGGCGAATATCAAGCGGCTGTTAAATGGGACAGAGAGCAAGTTCAGTAAAAAGTAAGGTCTATTCTCTGTCTATTCCCCCGTCGGATTGTATCCGGCGGGGGATTTTTATGCCCGTCGACTGGATTTCGGTTGCCGGACAGGAGAGAATGTGGTATAGTGAAAGAAAAAGGAAAGTTGCAACGGTCTCGGGATAAGCGGGATCGGAAAGAGACAAAAATGAAAGGATGTGCGAAATTTGGCAAAGATTTCGATTTTGGGTACCGGGGGATTTGGCGTATCCCTCGCGGCGACCTGTTATAAATATGGACATAAGGTGACCCTTTGGGGGTTGTTTCCCGAGGAGGTAGCAGCGATTGTCCGGGACGGCGAGCACAAAAAGCTGCTGCCCGGGGTGCCGGTCAACCCCGGCATTCGGGTGACGGCAAATCTGGAGGAGGCTGCTGGAGCGGACCTTCTGATTCTTGCAGTGCCGTCTTTTGCAATCCGGGAAACGGCCGCCCGGGCAAAACCTATCCTCGGCCCGGAAACAGTGGTTGCCAGCGTCGCCAAAGGATTGGAGCCGGGCACCGGCAAGCTGCTCTCCGACGTAATTGAGGAGGAACTGCCGGTTAAGGTGGTTATTCTCTCGGGACCTTCCCACGCGGAGGAGATTGCCCGAGGTGTTCCCACGACGATTGACGCCGCCAGCCGCAGCCGACAGAATGCAGAGTACGTCCAGGACACCCTGTCCAATGAACGGCTGCGGATTTATGTCTGCGACGACCTGGTGGGGGTTCAGCTGGGCGGCGCGCTCAAAAATATCATCGCGGTCTGTGCTGGTATGTGCGATGGAATGGGACTCGGCGACAACGCTAAGGCGGCGCTGATGACCCGGGGCCTGGCGGAAATTGCCCGCCTGGGAATCGCCATGGGGGCTGACCCCGCAACCTTTGCGGGGCTGACTGGTATCGGAGATTTGATTGTTACCTGTACCAGCCTTCATTCTCGCAACTATCGCACCGGTTTGATGATCGGCCAGGGAATCCCGCCGGAAGAGGCCATTAAAAGGGTCGGGATGACGGTAGAAGGCTGTATTGTGGCCAAGACCGCCCGCCAGCTGGCTCGGGACAAAGGGGTGGAAATGCCCATTGTGGAGGAGCTTAATCAGGTGCTCTATGAAGGAAAGGATATCCATAGTGCAGTGGGAGATCTGATGGGTCGACCCAGCCGCCATGAAAATGAGCAGGTTTGGCTGCGGGAACAGGCAAAAGACTAAATAAAAAACTCCAGCCGGGGGAGTGGATACCCTCGGCTGGAGAAAACTTATAAAAATGGAAAAAGCACTGCCGATATTTCAGCAGCGCTTTGTAGTGGAGCGGATTACGAGGCTCGAACTCGCTACCTCCACCTTGGCAAGGTGGCGCTCTACCAGATGAGCTAAATCCGCATATATGGTGCCTCCGGTCGGAATCGAACCAACGACACGGGGATTTTCAGTCCCCTGCTCTACCGACTGAGCTACAGAGGCGTAGAACGAAGGGAGAAGAAAAAATGGCGACCCGAATGGGGCTCGAACCCACGACCTCCAGCGTGACAGGCTGGCGCTCTAACCAACTGAGCTACCGGGCCATTTCC
>CALXHB010000137.1 GCA_944387995.1 uncultured Clostridia bacterium
ATCTCCTCAAACTGTTCCGACAGGGTGCGGGCCAGGGCGGTGGGACTGCCGTCCTCGTTCGCCACCAGCCGCAGGGCAAAGGCCGCAAAGTCGGAAAAATCCGCCACCCCGGCGGCTTCTTTAGCCGCGGCCATCCGTTGGGCAAAGTCGGTGGTCAGTTGAAAGAAGCAGCGGACCACCGGATAAAGGGCCCGTAAGTCCCCGGAAAACTCCGCCGCCGTGGAGGGGAAAAGCCCCTGGGCCCGCTTGACCAGGTCCTTGGCCCCATCCCGCCGGGCTTTGACAAACTCCTTGTCGGCGGGGTCAGCATTTTTAAGCCCCCGCATCAGATGGCCATCAAACACCATTCCCAGCAGCATCCGTGCCCCATCCCAGTTAAAGTCCGGAAAACTTTGGAGGGCGTCCCGCTCTTCCCGCAGATAGCCAAGCCCCTTTTCGTTGTAGACGTTCCCCATCTCCGCCCGGGCCACCGCCTCTTCCAGCATCTGGGCGGCGGTCCGAACCAGTTCCCGAGCCTCCGCCAGCAGAGAAGCCCCCCAAAGGGTCTCTTCAGGGGAGACATCGTCCCGGCGGTAGAGTTCCAGCTGCCGGTCAAGCCACTGTTTCGGGAAGGGAATCGAGCGGAGTTTTTCATAAAGGGAGAGAATTTCCCGGGAGAGGGCTTGGTCGCCCAGCACCCCGAAAAAGCTGGTGAGGGCCTGGAAATCGGGATCTTCCCCCTTCCCCGCCATCAGGTAATGTTCCTCCAGCAGCGCCCGGAGGGTGTCCCCGGTCATCCGGGTCAGCATGGCGTCGTCTACCCCCCGCAGGTTGGGGGAAAGGCCGAGGGAGAGAAAATTTTCCCGGACGAGGCTGTGGAAGAAGGCGTCCATCGTACAGATTTTAGCCTGGGGCAGCAGCATCGACTGCCGCTGCAAAAAGGCGTCGCTGGGGGCTTTGGCCAGCTCCTCCTGCAAACGGGCGCGAATCCGTCCCCGCATCTCGGCGGCCGCCGCCCGGGTAAAGGTGACCACCAGAAACCGGCTGGCGTCCACCGGGTGTTCCCGGTCGAGAATCCGGCTGATAATCCGTTCGGTCAAAACGGCCGTCTTGCCGCTGCCGGCGGCGGCCGAGACGAGAAGCCCCCCGCCTCTGGCGTCGATGGCCGTCTGTTGCTGCTGGGTCCACTTTGCTGCCATACTGCCCCTCCTTATTTCCAGCTTGCCCAAACCTCCGGGCAGTAACCGACGGTGGCCTGTTTGCCGTTGCGGACCACCGGGGTTTTAAAGACCTTCGGGTTTTCCAGTGCCTTTTCTTCTCTGTCCGCAGGGGAAAGGTACTCCATCAGGGTCATCAGCTCTTTATCCTTGCACCCTGGGTCCAGGAGGGCATCCAACCCGCCGACCGCCTTTTTGATGCTGTCCAGCTCGCCCCGGCTCATCCCCTTTTCCTTCATGTCGATAAACTGGTAGGGAATCTTCCGCTCCTTAAAATACCGCTCGGCCTTTTTGGAATCGAAGCTTTTGCGGCTGCCAAAAATCTGTATATTCATCGTTACCTCCGTAGCGCAAGTGACTTTTGTTTTTTCTTATTATACATCATCCGGGGCAAAAGAAAAAGAGGGGCGGTTATCCCCTCTTAAAACGGTTATTCTGGATATTCCGTCAGCGGGATTTCGTTCCCGTTGAGGACCAGGGTGGAAACCTCGTCCACCGGCAGCGGGTCGTTTTCGTCAAAGAAGAAATGATAGGCATATCTGCAATAGCCTTCTCTGTCGTTTCCGCTGGAACCCACGCGGCCTTCCTTTTCGCAGAGGACCCCGCCGTCCCCATCCAGGATGGACAATTGGACGGAAACTGCCCCCAGATGGGAACCGGTTACCTCGCCGTTTTCATCCGTTTCATAGGTAACGGCCTGCTCCTCCGGCAGGTAGAAGATCGCAATCCCGCTCCGCTCAGCGGTCATCACCGAATCCAAAATCATCCCGCCGTCAAATTTCATCTCCCCGGCGGTTTTACACGGGACAGGCTGCGGAGTAAAGGAGAGATTGAGTTCGGTGGGCGTCCAGTCGACATCTGTATAACAAAAAGAAAGCTGAGCATGCGCCGGCGTGGTATACACGAAGTAGTGGATAAAATAAGCGCCATCTTCATACCAATGGCTGTCCCCATTTTTAGCCGTAGAAACTTCGTCGAACAAGCCGCTGTCAAAGGCGGGTTCGATCAATCCTCCCACCGGTTTATAGTCGTCGTCGACCGGTTCCCCGTCCAATCGGCCAAGCCGCACCGTCACCTCAGTATAATGGGTGTCGCTGTAATAATCGTCAATGGCAGCGTAAAAGGTGCCGTCGTCCACTGCGGCGGCATAGGACTCTTCTAAGGTGTCAGCGGTCTGGGAAGACACA
The DNA here is from genome assembly GCA_944387995.1 of uncultured Clostridia bacterium. GTDB lineage: Bacteria > Bacillota > Clostridia > Oscillospirales > Ruminococcaceae > Faecivivens. Next base: position 2,384 of record CALXHB010000137.1, read on the forward strand.
GAAGATTCTTGGGATGATGCACTTTCCGAATGGATGGAAGTATCCACAGACTCCGGCGTTTGGGGTGTTTCCCCGCACCCGACCAAAGATACCATAACACCTGCGGCCATCAGGCCCAGGATAACGGTTTTCCAACCCTTTAACCGTTCTGTCATGGCATTCACCCCTTTTTAATCATTCTGCGGATTCGGTCAGCGGAATTTCGTTCCCATTGAGGACAATGGTTGCAGCTTCGTCCAGCGGCAGCGGGTCATCTTCGTCGAAGAAGAAATGATAGGCAAATTTGACGTATCCCTGCCGGTCGTTCCCGGTGGTGTTCGCAAAACCTTCTTTTTCCCAGAGAACCCCGCCGTCCCCGTCCAGAGCGGAAAAGTTGACCGAAGCCGGCTGGACGCTGCGGCCGATGACAACCCCGGCTTCATCCGTTTCATAGGAAACGGCCTGCTCCTCCGGCAGATAGAAGATCATAAGCCCGCTGCGTTCGGCAACCATCGCCGATTGCAGAATCATCCCGTCTGGAAATTCCATCTCTCCGGCCACCTTGCGGGGGACAGATTCCGGCGTAAAAGAAAGGTCCAATTCGGTGGGCGTCAGGTCTACATTGGTATAGGAAAAGGATAGCCGGGTATGGGCCGGATTGCTGTAAATCCGGTAACGGGCAAAATAGGCGCCGTCCTGATACCACTTATCCCCACCCATATTGGCAAATTCGTAAAACATCCTGCTGTCGTTATTGGGCTCGGTCATTTCCCCGTATACCTCTCGCTCTTGGTTCAGCGGCGTCCCGTCCAGCCGCCCAATCCGCACCGTCACTTCCGACAGATGGGTGTCGCTGTAATAGTCGTCTATGACCGCGTAAAAGGTCCCGTCGTCTGTCTCGAGAACGTCCGGCGCGTTCTCTGCCGGCGGGGAGAGCTGGGAAGATGAAGACTCCGGCGGCAGGGACTGGGAAGTCTCCAATTCGCTGGAACTGCCGTCCGATTCCGGCATTTCAGAGCTTTCCGACGGCTGCAAAGTCTCGGACGGCTGCGAAAGTTTAGTTGTGTCTGTCTCTGCCGGCGTTTGGGGTGTTTCCCCGCACCCGGCCAAAGATACCATAACGCCTGCGGCCATCAGGCCCAGGATAACGCTTTTCCAACCCTTTAACCGTTCTGTCATGGTATTCACCCCTTTTTAATCATTCTGCGGATTCGGTCAGCGGGATTTCGTTCCCATTGAGGACCAGGGTGGAAACCTCGTCCACCGGCAGCGGGTCATCAAAGAAAAAGGTATGATAGGCATATCGGATATAACCCGACCGGTCACCTCTAAAGCCGTTGGCGCTGCTGCTGCCTTCCCACAGGATTTCACCATTTTCCCCCTGAACGGTGCATGTGACATCACAGGGAGAGATAGATAAAGCATATCCATCAATGGTCGGATCTTCTTCCGGTATCGGGGAGTAAAAGACAATCAACCCGCTTCGTTCCGAAAGAAGGGCTGTATCCACAATCGTTCCGTCGTCAAAATCCAAATCTCCCTCCGCTTTTTCCTTATAAGGAGCAAGTTCAGGCGTAAAGGTAAGCAGAAGATCGGTTTCTTC
>CALXHB010000138.1 GCA_944387995.1 uncultured Clostridia bacterium
CTGGCCCGCAACAAAGCAATATCTCCGACAATAATCTGGCGGGAAACCGCAAAATGCGCCGCCAGTTCCCCCGCACTCAGAACCTTATCCCCGTTTTCCCGGAGCAGTCTGCAAATCTCTTCCCGCCGTTTAGCCGCCGGCAATCCCATCGCCGGTCCCTCCTTTGCCGCACTGTTTGGGACTTTTGCCGAAAGAGCCGCAAAAGGCACCCAATTATTCCTTTATATTATACCACAATCCTGAAAAAGAGTGGTTTCGGGAATGTAAACTTCACGCCCATTTCTCCCTTCCTTTTCGACCCGCCACCATTGCATCCGCACCCCTCCCATGCTATAATGGAAGGGCAAAATTAGGCGAAGGAGGGGGCAACATGTCGACCTCAAAGGAGACCCACGATTACCTGCTGGACTGCCTCTGCCGGGCGGGAGATGTGACCACCCGCCGGATGATGGGAGAATACTGCGTCTACTGCGAAGGAAAGCTGATCGGCGAAATTTGCGACGGACAGTTATTTTTAAAGGTGACCGAGACTTCCAAGCGGTTGCTGGCGGACTGTCCGCTGGAACACCCTCACGAAGGGGCAAAGGCGTTTCTCTATCGGGTGGATGAATTTGAAAACGTCGATCTGATGCGGGAATTGCTGGCGGGGATGGTGCCGGAACTGCCGGAGCCAAAAAAGAAAAAGCGGAAGGGATAAACGGTAAGATGGGGAGCAAAATTTCTGGAAAATATCTAAAAGGGGTGCTGATGACCTGTATATCGGCGGCGCTGTTTGGCGTTACGCCGGTTCTGGCCAGTGACACCTATGAGATGGGGAGCAACGCCCTTACCCTGACCTTTTACCGCAACCTGATGGCGGTGCCAGTGCTGCTGATTCTGATGGCGGTGCGGAAAATCCCGTTTAAGCTGAGCCGGAAGGAATTCTGGCTGATTGTCGGGGTCGGAGCCGGATTCCGGGCAACCACCACCTTTATGCTCTACGCCTCCTATGATTATATCGGCATCGGGACGGCGACCACTCTGCATTTTCTATACCCCATTTTTACGGCGTTGATTGCCTTTTTCCTCTTCAAAGAGCGGATGGGGGTCAAAAAGTGCTGTGCCCTTGCAGCGGCGGCAGGCGGGGTAGCCTGTTTTGCCGGAGGAAGCGGCGGAGGGCTCGCGGCGATGCTGCCGGGGCTGATTCTGGCCCTCAGTTCCTCCATCACCTATTCCGGTTATCTGACCGGCATGGAGCACACCGCCCTGCGGGATATGAACGCCACCAAAGTCTCCTGCTACATGGGGCTTTCCAACGCCGCGGCGGTGCTGCTCATCAACATCCCGGTCCGGCAGATTCACTTTGCCCTTCCCCCAAAGGCGCTCCTCTACACCTTCATCATCTCCATCTGCACCTCCTTTGTGGCCTTTGCCCTATTGCAGCTGGGAATCCGGGAGCTGGGGGCGACGACGGCGTCGATCTTCTGCCTGCTGGAGCCGCTGACCAGCGTGTTGTCGGGAGTCGTCTTCCTAGGGGAGGTGTTTTCGGTCCGGAAACTGCTGGGGTGTCTGCTGGTGCTGGGGGCGGTGGTGCTGGTGCTGCTGGCCGGAAACGGGAAGAAGACGGATACTGGTGAGAAAACGGTTGAGAAAGGGAATGCAGAATGATTTTGACATTTAAAGAACGGTTGTCGCTGTTTGGACGATACGAAGTCACGGACGAAAACGACGAAACGGTCTTTCAGGTAGAGGGAGAACTGGCGCTGCTGCCCCGCCTCACCGTCTATGACGCGGCCGGCCGGGAACTGGGCCAGATCAAGAAGGAATTTAGCCTTTTCGCCCCCACCTTTACCATCTATCTCGGCGGCCAGGCGGTCGGAGAAATCCGCAAGCGGATTACCTTCTTTAAACCGGCCTTTGACCTGACGATGAACGGCTGGCGGGTCGAGGGGAATATCTGGGAGTTTGATTACCAGCTGCTGGACGACGGAGGACGGTGTGTGATGACCGCCCACAAGAAGTTCCTCTCCTGGATGGACACCTATACGCTGGAAATTCCCGACCCCCGCAACGCCCTGATGGCGCTGATGGTGGTGCTGGCAATTGACCTGGCAAAAGAAGATGGAGGGAACAGCTGATGGAAGGAACGAAAGCGCATCCGCTGCCGGAACGGGTTCGGGCGGTGATTTTTGATATGGACGGACTGCTCATCGACACCGAAAAGTACCTGGTTCCCTGCTGGTGCCAGGCGGCCCGGGAGCTGGGATACCCGATGGAACGGCGCCACGCTCTCCACATCCGTTCCCTGTCGGGAAAGTTTGCGGCCCCCTATCTCCAGTCGGAACTGGGGGCGGATTTTGACTATTTTAAAGTCCGGGAGCGGCGGAAACAGCTGGTGGCGGAAAAGATCGAGAAAGAGGGGTTGCAGCCGAAAAAGGGTGCGGCCCAGCTGCTCCGGTGGTTACAGGAGATGGGCGTTCCCACCGCTGTGGCCACCGCCACCGACCCGGTCCGGGCGGAAGGGTATCTGCGGCAGGTAGGGCTTTACCCCTATATTGGGCGGCTTTTGAGCGCGACCATGGTCGAAAACGGAAAACCGATGCCGGACGTTTATCTCTACGCTTGCAAGGAACTGGGAGAAGCGCCCGGCGACTGCGTCGCCCTGGAGGATTCCCCCAATGGCATCCTGTCGGCCTGGCGGGCGGGCTGTGCAGCGGTGATGGTGCCCGACCTAACCCCGCCGGACGAAGCTCTCCATGAGATTCTGTCCGGAGAGGCCGAAAGTCTCGCCGATGTAATCGAGCTGCTGGACGGCCGGGTCGGCCGATAAACAGACCATACGAGGAAAGGACGGAGTGAAATGGCAACTGAACTCATTTTATCCCTCATCGACTTTGAGGAAAAGGACCTCGAGCAGATGCGACTGGTGGCCGGGGAGCGGAAACTCCTCACCCGGAAAGACTTTGATGGGGAAATCCCCCCGGAAATCTGGGAACAGGCGGTGGTGATTCTGGGGAATCCCACCCCGGCCCAGTTAAAAGAATGTACCTCCTTAAAACTCCTCCAGCTGCAAAGCGCCGGAGCGGACAACTACTGCAAACCCGGCGTTCTGCCGGAAAATGTAGCCCTCTGCAACGCCACCGGCAGCTACGGGGTTGCCATCGCAGAGTATATGGTCGGGGTCACCCTGATGATGGCCAAAAACCTCCACCTCTACCGGGACCAGCAGTTCGCTGGGGTCTGGCGGGATTTGGGACCGGTCATGCCGATTCAGGGCAGCAAGGTCCTGGTCCTCGGTCTGGGGGACATCGGCACCGAATACGCCCTGCGGATGTACACCTTGGGGGCTGACATCATCGGCGTCACCCGCACCCGGAAGGAGGGCCCGCCCTTTGTCCAGAAGATGGCGGTCACCAGCGAACTGGACGAGCTGCTCCCCGAAGCCGACATTGTGGCGCTGTCGCTGCCGGGCGGCGACGGAACCAAGGGGATTCTCAATGAAAACCGGCTGGGCCTGATGAAGGAAGGCGCCCTCCTGCTGAATGTCGGCCGGGGTACCGCCATCGACACCGAGGCCCTCACCCGGGCCCTTGCTGCCGGGCATTTGCGGGGCGCTGCCCTGGACGTCACCGACCCAGAACCGCTGCCGGCGGGTCATCCCCTCTGGCACGAGCCCCGGGCGGTGATTACCCCCCACATCTCCGGCGGATTCCATATGCGGGACGTCTACGAAAAACTGGTGGTCCGCTGCATCCGCAACCTGGCGGCCTTTAACCAGGGCCGGCCGCTGGAATCGATGGTGGACCGCTCAACGGGATACACCGTCTCCCATTGATGGGATAAAGGCTGTGCGGTAAAGAGAAAAGCCGGCCTCTTTGAGCCAAAAACGCTCAGAAAGGCCGGTCTTTTTTGATGTAGCTTGATCTTCCGAACTTACAGCATGCTGGCCCGCAGCTCTTCTCCGCTCTTGGGCGAGAGATAAGCCGGCGGTACGTCGAAGAGGGTCTTGCAGCCGGTCTGGCCCTCTTTGGCCATCCGGCAGACGGCTCTGGCGCAGGCTGTCAGGACCGAAGCGGTAAATTCAGGGTTGGAGTCCAGTTTCAGCTGGTACTCGATGATGTGTTTGTGCTCGCCATCCTTGCCGGTGCGGCCGGTGTGGATGACCAGACCGCCGTGGGGAATGCCCGAGTGATCCCGGCGCATCTCTTCCATTGAGATAAAGTGGACGGTGGTGTCGTAATCGGCAAAGTAGTTGGGCATCGTGACGATGGCTTCCCGGATTTTGTCCTTGTCGGCCCCTTCCTCGGCTACCACATAGCAGTCACGGGTGTGTTTCTGGCGGGTGGTCAAGACTGGGCAGGACCCGCTGCGGACCGCTTCCAACGCTTCCGGAACCGGAATGGTGTACTGTCTGGCGTCCAATACCCCGGGAATCCGGCGGATGGCGTCCGAATGGCCCTGGCTGACCCCTTTGCCCCAGAAGGTATAGCTCTGGCCCTGGGGAAGGATGGCTTCGGCGTACAGGCGGTTGAGGGAGAACATGCCGGGGTCCCAGCCGGCGGAGATCAGCGCAACTTTGCCCGCTTCTTTGGCGCTTTTGTCGGTGTCGGCAAAGTGCTCGGGGATGTTGGCGTGGGTGTCAAAGCTATCGACGACGTTAAAATACTGGGCGTAGTAGGGGGTCTGCTCCGGCAGATCGGTGGCGCTGCCGCCGCAGAGAATCATCACGTCGATTTTGTCCTGCATCGAAATCGCTTCTTCTGCAGCGTAAACCTTAGCGCCGGTAACCGTCTGGAGACTTTCGGGAGCCCGGCGGGTAAATACCCCCACCAGTTCCATATCCGGGCTGCTGGTGACCGCGTATTCGACCCCGCGACCGAGGTTTCCATACCCCATGATGCCAATGCGAATGCTCATATATATGACTCCTTTTTACGATCAGGTGTTTTCCGCCCTTAGTTCCGAGAGCCTTTTTGCAATTTTCTGGAAAAAGTGCCAGAAAACGCCGGGCAGACATCCTGACTTTTTTTATTACTATACCACATTTTTTGCCAGAGGGATAGAGGAAACCAAAAATTTTCCGTCCAAAAGGGAAAAAAGAGGGCTATTTGTAAAATAGCCGCTGTCAGGATAGCATTGGGAGAAAATATTTTGCCGAAGGGGTGTTTTTCCTGTCTCGTTGTGTTATACTGGCAGGGAACAAGTAAAACAATCTAAAATTCCAGCAAAATGGAGGGAACGGAGGGAATCATTATGGGGAATATTTCGCGGAGGAAGGTGCTTATTCTAGTGGTACTCTGCCTAGTGGTTCTAGCCGCAATTTTTGGCGGCGGGTACCTGCTGGGGCAGAAGTTGAGTGAGCAAAATGAATACAGCGGGACGGAGCTTTCGGAGGATAATCTGGCTTCGGACCCCTCCTCTGAGCCCGCTTCTCTATCGGAAGAGGATACCTCCACTGATTCCCAGTCCCTTCAAACCCTGACGGGTACCGTCACCGAAGGCACCATGAGCACCCTGGCGGTAAAGGGGGAAGATGGGATAGTTTACCAATTTGACAGGAGCAGCGCCACGGTGGATGACGGCGGAAACGGCCTTCTGATCGGCGAAACGGTTACCGTCTACTACCGAGGGCCCCTGGACCCTGAGGCGGAGATGCAGCCGGTAAAGGTGGAAAAGATCACGGTGGATGCGGTTCCGAAAGAAACAGCGGAGCAAACACCCCTCCAAAGGGCCATCCAATTGATGGAAGAAATGACCTTGGAAGAAAAGGTCGGACAGATGTTCATTGCCCGCTGTCCGGAAGAAGATACCGCTGAAAAAGTCGCCCAGTATCACCTGGGAGGGTATATTCTCTTTGCCCGGGATTTTGAAAACCGCAACCCCGAAACGGCCGCAGCCACCACCCAGTCCTATCAGGACGCGGCGGACATTCCGCTGCTGATTGGGGTCGACGAAGAGGGCGGGACGGTCAATCGGGTCAGTTTATACCCGGCCTACCGCTCCTCCCCCTTTCAGTCCCCCCAGGCCCTTTACACAGAGGGCGGGTTTGAAGCCATTGAAGCAGATACAAAGGAAAAATGTGAGCTGCTGCAAAGCCTCGGCATCAACGTAAACTTTGCCCCGGTTTGTGATGTGTCCCAGGACCCGGCAGATTTTATCTATCGCCGCAGTTTTGGGGCAGACGCTTTCCTCACCGCACAATATGTACAGACGGTGGTGCAGGCAATGAACAGCAGCGGAATGATGAGCGTCCTCAAACATTTCCCGGGCTATGGAAACAACGCCGATACCCACACCGGCATTGCTTATGACAACCGCCCTTACGAAACCTTCCTAGATTCCGACTTTCTTCCCTTTGAGGCGGGCATCAAGGCTGGGGCGGAGATGGTGCTGGTTTCCCACAACATTGTAAACTGCATCGACCCGGACCTGCCGGCCTCCCTCTCCCCCGCCGTCCACCAGATTCTCAGAGATACCCTTTCCTTTTCTGGCGTCATTGTAACCGACGACCTGGCAATGGACGGAATCCGCGATTTTACCGGCGACAAAGAGGCGGCGGTACTGGCAGTCAAGGCCGGAAACGACTTGCTCTGCTGCACCGATTTTGAGACCCAGATTCCCGCAGTACTCGACGCGGTTGAGAGTGGAGAGATTGACGAGGAACAGATCGAGGATTCGGTTGTGCGGATTCTCCTGATGAAAATTGAAGAGGGCCTCTTATAACCGTTTTGATGCGGGCATCTGTTTCCGACAGACGGCCGTCTTTTCTAACTACAAAAAATATTCCTCCGCTGCCCAATTTTTGATCCGCAGATTGTAACAAAAAGCCGCAAAAAATGCAGCTTTTCCCCTTTTCCCCTCCATTTTTTCCGCCGTCAAGAAGGTTATTCCTTTTATCCAAAGGACCGATTCCTGTCAGAAATTTCTGTTTTTTGCGCATATTATCAGCAAAGCCCTCCTTAAAACCTTGTGCGGTTGTACAATTTTTCCTGAATGATTGCATAAACAGGCCGTTAGCGGTTGCAATCCGGCAGAAATATGGTATAATTGGAGATGGTTCAGCCGTTACCGGTTTGTAAAATTTCATCTTTCAGCAGTGCGGCGGGTATAGGCCGCTTTCCGGTAACATCACCCCTCCCCTGAACGGGAAACAGGTGGGAGTGCCTTTGGGAAATTGGGCGTTTGGGTATTGGAGCTGGCCCGTAACGGAAAGGAGACTACCAAATTTGAATCAGAAAAATCTAAAAAACCGTATCCATCGTCTGGGCAGCAGCCTGGCGGTCATTCTGCCCGCGGTGGGCATTATTGCTCTGGGCGGCTGTATCCGCAGCGTCTGCGGCAGCTGGGCCGGAATGCTTTCGGTGGGAATCTTCCCGGAAAGCACGCTGGTGGAGAGCGATGAAAGCCTCCCCGCCATTTCGCCTACCGCCGCCACCGGAACGGCTGACGCCCGGATTATGACCCCGAATGGAAGCGTGGAACTGCTCTCCACGGGAATTTCGGACAAGGCCACTGTAACCGGCTGCGGTCTTTATATCGACGGGCAGTTTTACGGAGCCTATGCCTCCACCGACAGCCTGCGGAGCATCCTGGACAGCATCAAGGCCCTTTACGCCACCGGCGCTGAAGGGGAAGAGGTCACCTTCACCCGGGATATCCAGCTGGTGGAAGGGACCTATCCGGCGGCGGACATGCTGACCTACTCCGGCCTGGAAGCAGTACTGTCCTCCACGGTGACCGAAGAGGTGGACTACCTGGTACATACTGGGGATACCCTTTCGGCGATTGCCCGGTACTACGGTATGACGGTGGACGAGTTCTCCGCCTTAAACCCTGATTTTCCTGGGACGATCTACGCCGGGGACGTGATGACCTTTAAGGTTAAACAGCCCCTGATTCAGGTGTCCTGCACCCGCCAGGTGACCGAAACGGTCTCGATTCCCTTCTCGACGGTAGTGGAAGGGACTTCTTCCTCCGGACGGGCGGAAATTGTCTCCAAAGGCCAGAACGGCAGCAAACAGGTGACCGCAGTGGTGGTCACGGTCAACGGCCAGGAAACCGACCGAGTGGTCCTCTCGGAAGAGGTCCTCAGCGAACCTGTCGATCAGGTGATGACCGAAGGAACGATGAACGAAGTAACTTATAGCGCCAGCTATTACGGCGACACCGGCAGCGGTGAGCTGGAGGAGGCGCTGATCTGGCCGCTGCCCGATGGAGGCGGGGTGGAAACCTGCCAGTATTCCGAGGACGGCCATCAGGGGATTGACCTTGCCATCGATGCAGGGACCGAAATTTACGCCGCCGCTTCGGGCAAAGTCGTGGTGGCCGGAGTCTTCTACACCTATGGCAACTGTGTGGTCATCGACCACGGCAACGGGGTCCGCACCTTGTACGCCCATTGCAGCTCGCTGAACGTCTCGGTGGGGGATGAAGTGACCCAGGGTGATGTGGTGGGCTACGTAGGCATGACCGGTTATGCCACCGGCAATCATCTCCACTTTGAGGTGCATATCAACAACCGCACCCATGACCCGTTAAACTATGTCGCACGCTGAGCGGCGGGCGATTATGACCCGGCAGACTATCCGTTTGGATAGCCTGCCGGTTTTGTTTATGGGGAAAATTTGGAAATTGGTCCCGATGGATTGCAATTGGTCCTTTTGGAGTGGAAGAAGGGATAAAAACCCGGTATAATAGACGCTGTTAGCAATAGCTAACTTAGCGTCACACCACCACCCAGAAAGGCAGGCATATTTATGGCAAAAGTAGCAGTCGTATATTGGAGCGGTACCGGCAACACCCAGGCGATGGCGGAAGCGGTTTGTAACGGCGCCAAAGCCGCCGGCGGAGAAGTTTCTCTCTTTACCGCCGTAGAGTTTGACCCTTCGACCCTGTCGGAATATCAGGCGGTAGCCTTCGGCTGCCCCTCCATGGGGTCAGAACAGTTGGAAGAGGCAGAATTTGAGCCGATGTTTGCGTCCTGCGAAGGGGACCTCAAGGGCCGGAAGATCGCCCTCTTCGGTTCCTATGGCTGGGGCGATGGCGAGTGGATGCGCAGCTGGGAGGAGACCTGCAAAGGGGACGGAGCCGTCCTAATCTGCGACAGTGTCATCTGCAACGACGCTCCCGACGAGGCCGCAGTGGCCAGCTGTGAAGCGCTGGGCAGGGCCCTGGTAGGATAACCTTTCGATTTCCCCTATACCGAAAAGCCGGTGGACGCTGAATCCACCGGCTTTTGTTTATTCTGATGCCGCCGTCCCTGCGGGGTCCAGGCTTTTTTCGTACCAGACGTGGTACTCTCCCTTCTCCCGGTACCCCAGCGACTGGGCCAGCCGGACGCTGATCAAATTAGCCGCGTCCCAGCTGGGATAAAGCCCCCGCTCTAGGCAGCGGAGAATCAGCGCTGCGCTGACCGCCCTTCCCAGCCCCATCTGCCGGTAACTTTTCCGAGTGTCCACCTCGATCTCAATTCCGCCCCGGTAAATCGAATAACTGGAAGCTCCGGCGGCAAGTTCCCCATCCGGTGCCACCGCTACAATCCCCAGTCCGTCCCGACAAAAGATCTCGGCATCCGGGAAGTTGCCTACCAGGTCCTGACTCCAGCTTTCCGCCCGACATCTTTCATACAGCTCCCGGTCGATCTCCCGCAGGGTAAACCCCGCAGGCAGAGCGGCCCGAAATTCTTGCAGCTTCTTCCGGTCAAAGGCCGTCGGGTCGTCGTGGTAGAAGGCATAGCGGTTAAAGGTCTCAAGCTCCGGAAATTTGTCCCGAAAAGCCGCTTCCCATACCTTCTCCTGCTCTGGAAAAGCGGGACAGAAAAGGGGGACTTTGGTTCCTGCAATCAGCTCCCCGGCCGCCGCAGGGTCCCCCGCGAAGATGGCAAAGTCCCCGGTATCGGCCCGGACAGCGGTGGGACAGTCCCGATGATTTCCATAGACCTGGCTTTTCTCCCCCATGGCCCCTTCCAGAGCCGAACGGATGAGGGTTTCATGGCTGCCGGCAAACAACTGGGCCGCCTTTTTAAGCCCCGCTTCCGAAAGAAGATAAACAGTGTCCATTTTTAGCCCTCCTTCTGGCTATCCAGATGACGGATGTAGTGGAACAGATACTGCTGGGCCACCCCTCTGGGACTGACCCAGTCGGGGAAGCCTTCCGGATAATAACGGAAAAGGACCTTTTTCATCCAGGTGTCCACCGGAAAGGCTTCCAGCCGGTGGAACCCGTAGAGCAACGCACATTGGGCCACCTTGGGACCGACGCCGTTGATCTGCCGCAGGGCAGCTTCCGCTTCCGGCAGGGGCAGAGCGGCAATCTCCCCCAAATCCACCTGTCCGGAGGCCACCTTCTCTGCCGCATCGAGAATATACCGGGCCCGGAATCCCGCCCGCAGCACCCCAAGGCTTTCGACGCTCTCCCCAGCCAAACGTTCAGCCGACGGAAAGCCTTCCTCCTCCCCAAAGTAACCGCACAGCCGCTGGATAATCCCCTGAATCCGAGGAATGTTGTTGTTGGCGCTGATGATGAAAGATACAAGCGCCTCCCAAGGCTCCTGACGGAGAATCCGAATGCCGCCGCAGAACTGCACTGCCGCCCGGAGGGTCTCATCCGCCCCGAAAGAATCATTCCAGGTGGGATATTCCTCATCCAAATCCAAATAGGACTGCCAGAAACCCACATCCGGGTCGGAAAGCAAAAGAAGATCTTCCGTCTGCTGCAAAAAAGCCTTCCGGCTACCGGCAAAGCCGGAAAATACCCCGTCCGAGTCTTCTTTCCAACGAAAACACTGTCCACAGTTTAAGGTGTCCCGGAGCGAAAAACCAGCCGGAAGGGGGAGACGGTAGGAAAGCTGCATAGATGACCTTCTTTCTGAAAAATAACCAGATGATGCTTGATAGCTCACAAAAAAGCGGCAGTGAGCCCGGCCCACTGCCACCATCTTACCATAAAACCGACAAAATGTCTATTTGATCTCCCAACTCACCTTTTCTTCCCGCCGATAACCGGAGGGGGAAAAACCGGTGGCCGCCTTAAAGGCGGCGGCAAACTTGCTGCCGTTTAGATACCCCACCTGTCCGGCCACCCAAAGAACCGTTTGATCGGTTGACCGCAGCAGACGGGCGGCCTTTTGCATCCGAACCTGTCGAAGATAGTCGGACACGGGCATCCCGTAAACCGCCCGGAAGTACCGCTTGAGGGTGGTCACCGGCAGTCCAAACCGCTGGGACAGCTGGGAAAGGGTAATCGACTCATCCGGATGGCCTTTCAGATACCGGCCGATCTTCCGCATAAGGGCGACCTGCCGGCCGCTGGGGGAAAAGCCTTTATCCATCGTGGACCTCCCCAGCCTGCTCGGTCTGTCTGGAGGAGGACCGGCTTTTCAACCGGCAGCCGGAAAAGCGGACCGCCACCCGTTTGATGCAGGCGGTCAGGGTGAAGACAATGAGAGCAAAAAAGGTGGCGGATACCATTTCCATAGGGATACCTCCTGTTATATAAAATTTATAGTTAGCTTTTGCTAACTATAATATACCCGATTTTTTCCCTTTTGTCAAGGGGACGGAAGAAAATGGAAAATCCCGGCGAAAATTTCTTCGCCGGGAAACCCCTAAGTACTATTCAGCCAGTAGTTTTTGATAATATTCTCTGGCATTTCCCACCTTTACCACATAATTGGCCGTTTCGGTGTAGGGAATGGTCTGGAGGGTAATGCCGTCCTCAGAATAGCGGGAGTCCTGCAACCATTTTTTGACGATATTCGGCCCCGCGTTGTACCCCGCCCAGGCGGTTTCCCAAACCCCAAAGGTCTCATACAGATAGGACAGGTAGTAAATCCCATACCGGAGATTGGTCTCCGGGTCAAAAATACCTCCCTCTGGTTCGGGGGTGGCCTCCTCTTTCAGCCGGCCGCGAATCCAGTTATAGGTGTCCGGCATCAGCTGCATCAGCCCACAGGCCCCGGCGCTGGACTGGGCATCCTGGTCAAAGTGGCTCTCGGTCTCAATCACCGCATATACCACATCCAGCGGCACCTGATAAGTTTCGGCATAACTTTCTACCTCGTGGGCATACGTCCAATGCTCCACATCTTCCTGATGTCGGAACTGCATCTGGCCAAACAGCCAGTATACCCCCCAGATCACCAGAACCGCCACCGCCGCCAGCAAAATCCCGCCGGCTGCCACAATCCCCATCCGCAGGAGAATCCGCCGGCCCTCTTTGGTTCGAAACGACGCCCGATATCGCACCCAATCCCTCCTTTCCCTTTGATGGTTTACGCTCCCTCCATTATAACGTCCCTCCCCCTTTCTGTCAAACCGGCCGCTCATATCCGGCCTTTCCGCCGCATATGGTACCACAAAGCCATCAAAGGGAGGGGCACCATTGAGAAAACAGCACTTACAGCAGGCCAGCATTTTCCTCTGCGGACTCCTGCTTATTTGTATGTGCATCGGCGTCATTTCAGCCCAAACGCCTGTCGCGGTCCCCACCGGAGCCGAAACCGGCGGACAGCCCACCGTCTACCTGACCTTTGACGATGGCCCGTCCCAGGTGACCGGCGACATCTTGGACTATCTGGCCGAAGAGCAGGTGCCCGCCACCTTTTTTGTAATTGGCGTCGACACCGACCGGGGAAAGGCGATGCTGCGGCGGATGGTCGCTGAGGGTCACGGAATTGGCATGCACACCTACAGCCACGTTTACAGCGAAATATACGCCTCTCCAGACGCCTTCTTCCAGGACCAGGAAAAGTTACAGGATTATCTCAAAGAGGTCATCGGATACGTGCCGTCTATCTTTCGTTTTCCCGGCGGCAGCAACAACTACACCGCCGAAGAGTGGGTCTTGGATGAGATCTGCACCCGGGCAAAGGCAAAGGGTCTGGTCTGGTTTGACTGGAACTCGGTGGCGGAAGACAGTGGCTCCACCGCCGCCCCTCCAGGGGAGATGGCGGAAAATATTATCTCCACCGGCGGCGACAAGGAGCGGATTATCGTCCTGATGCACGACAACTCCATCCGCACCACAGCGGTAGACTGCTTAAAAATCATCATTCCCTACTATAAAGAAAAGGGATACCAGTTCAAAACCCTGACCCCTGCCACCGACCCCATCCAGTTCCACAAGGCAGAGTAGGCAAAATGCCTAAAAAATTGGTTTTTTCGCCTAAAATCTTCTTTCTTTAAAATTAAACTTCTCTCTGTACAAACCTGCCTCCGAGTGATATAATAGAAACGTTCCTTGGGGGCGTAGCTCAGCTGGGAGAGCGTACGGTTCGCATCCGTAAGGTCGAGAGTTCGATCCTCTTCGTCTCCACCATATCAACAGTCAGGACGGTTTCTTTTGAAACCGTCCTGTTTTTTTCCCCTATTTAGAGGTAAGGGCCTTTAATCTCCTGTGAACAACAGAAAACCGGTGCCTTTTAAGCGGTTGAAACGCTAAAGACACCGGTTTTTCTTTTATTGCAGGTTACACTTACTGAGCTTTATAGACGCCGTTTTCATCGACATAGTAGCCGTTGATGGTCGTATTCCGGGCCATCGCGCAGGAAACAGGGTCAAAATAGTAGGTGACGTCGTCGATCAGGTTCCAACCGGTGGCGCAGGCGCCGGTCTTGGTGGACATGTAGTAAGTCTGGCCGCCAATATCCTGCCAGCCGGTCAGCATTGCGCCGCTGGCGTCCATGTAATACCACCGTCCGGAGAGCTGGAGCCATCCAGTCACCATCGAGCCATACTGGTTGAGATAATACCAGGTGTCATTCAGTTCCAGCCACCGGCTGTCCAGCATAATTCCGTCGGAGCCGGAGTAATACCAAGTGCCGCCAACCTTATACCAGCCGGTCGCCATTCCGCCCCAATCGTAGAGATAGTAGTAATGTCCATCCAGATTGAGCCAACCGGTCTGCATGACCCCCGACTCGTCCATATAATACCAAGCGGTATCATACTTCTGCCATCCGGTCAACATCCGCCCGGTATCGTCCACCAGGTAATATTGGCCGCCGGACAGCTGCCAGGTGCCGGGAAGCGGGTTGCTGCTATCCCCAGAAGGAGTGATGGGAGTGGTTTCTTCCTCGTCTTCCTTATCCTCTTCGGTTACCGGAGAACGCTCCTCGGTGCCGTCCAGGACGCCGAGGCTGCTGAAGGTGTAGGAAGCGCCGCCAATGGTGGTGGTACCGGTCACATAATGCCCCTCGGCATCGGTAAAGTAGTAAACGGCGCCGTTCTGATACTGCCAGCCGGAACGGCTCTGAGGAACTGCCGTCACCGCACAGCCGGCCAGCCGCAGGTCTTCGCTGTACTGCTGCTCCAAGGTGCTGTAGGTGTCGATGTTGTTGCGGGAAACGTCAATCCGGCAGCCGGAAAGCCCTACCAGGTCACCCAAGGTGGTCAGCTTGTTGTTGTTGAGATAGAGGTTTTTCAGCGGAATCCCGGTGGGAATCGACGAAACAGAGGTAATGCCGTTGTTGGAAAGATCCAGATAATTTAAGCTCTTCAGCCCCGACAGGAACGAAAGGTCGCTGAGGGTATTGCCGGAAAGGCTGAGGGAGGTGAGGGACGAAGGCAGAGAGGTCGAAATCGTCGTCAGGCTGTTGTCCGACAGATCCAGCGAGGTGAGATTCCGCATCAGGTTCATACCCGAACCCACCGACGAAATCCGGTTGCCGGAAAGGTCGAGGGAGGTTAGTTTGGTGCAGACGATGACCCCAGTCATATCGGTGAGCCGGTTGTTGGAGACGTCCAGCTCTTTCAGATTGACAAAAGCGTCATTATTATCCGAAAGGCTGTAAAGATCGGCCAGCCGGTTATCGGAGACATCAAGATACTGTAAATTGATGTTATTCTCCAGGTCCTTCAGGGTGGTCAGATTATTCTCTGACAGATCAAGATAGGTAAGCCCCGTTAAGTATTCAATGCCGTCCAGGCTGGAAAGGCCCGAATCCGACAGATCCAGCGAGGTAATTGACTGCAGTTCTCCCACAGTCAGCTTTCCGTCTCCATTGAGATCATAATTGCTCTTCAAAACCCGGTAAAGGGGCGCTGCAAATTCATCCGAGCTGACCGTTCGGTCCGTCGAAGCGGCAAAAGCGGGCGTCACCGAACCAAAAGCCGTCATCCCCAGTACCAAAGCTGCGCCGGCAGCCGCCGGGCGAAGAAATTGTTTCCAGTTAAACGAAAAAATTGATTGCATGGCTTGTCCTTCCTTTCCATGGGATAGCCTTTTGAGGGGAATATCCCCATTGTATGCCCCACCCGGCCAAAATAGAACCGCAGGGGCATTTGTCATGGAAATTACATCTTTTAGTATATCACAAAAAGCAAGAGGGGTAAAGTTTTCCCCTTTGATTTCACTATAATATTAGTACAAAAAAAGGGGGCAAAATGTTGCATCCCCATCGAGATTTTACAAAATAGCCTTTTATTGCCAAATTCTTGTCCCCCTTCTCTTCCAAAGCCTGGTTTCTATACCCCCAGAAGCCGAAAAACCCTTGACCTGCCAGGCTTTTCTGTTTATAATAAGTAAAGGTGTTTTACGTAGATCAGGCCGTCTGCCGGGTCCTCCCGGCGGATACAGGCTCCTGAAAAGAATATAACGACTCCGGAAAGGTATGGGCCAAAAGATGAAAAACAGCGAAAAAACGCTTGATATGATCGTCAACCTCTGCAAAGCCCGCGGTTTTGTCTACCCCGGCAGCGAAATCTACGGCGGCCTGGCCAACAGCTGGGACTACGGCCCTCTGGGCGTTGAACTGAAAAACAACGTCAAAAAAGCCTGGATGAAAAAATTTGTCCAGGAAAGCGGATTAAACGTCGGCCTCGACGCCGCCATCCTGATGAACCCCCAGACCTGGGTGACCACCGGCCACGTCGGCAACTTTTCCGACCCGCTGATCGACTGCCGCAGCTGCCATGCCCGTCACCGGGCCGACAAGCTGATCGCCGACGTCCATCCGGAAGTCAACGCCGACGCCATGAGCTTTGAGGAGATGGACGCGTTTATCCAGAGCCACGAGGACGTGGTTTGCCCCGTCTGCGGCAAGCACGACTTCACCTCTATCCGCAAGTTCAACCTGATGTTCAAGACCTTCATCGGCGTCACCGAGGACTCTTCCAGCACCTGCTACCTCCGTCCGGAAACCGCCCAGGGCATCTTCTTAAACTTTGCAAACGTCCAGCGGACCACCCGCCGCAAACTCCCCTTCGGTATCTGCCAGGTGGGCAAGGCGTTCCGCAACGAGATCACCCCTGGCAACTTCACCTTCCGTACCCGGGAGTTTGAGCAGATGGAATGTGAGTTCTTCTGCAAGCCGGGCACCGACCTGGAATGGTTTGCCTACTGGAAAGACTTCTGCAAAAACTGGCTGCTCTCTCTGGGCATTAAGGAAGAGAACCTGCGGCTGCGGGATCACGAGCCGGCTGAGCTGGCCTTCTACTCCCGGGCGACCACCGATATCGAATACGCCTTCCCCTTCACCGACTGGGGCGAACTGTGGGGTATTGCTGACCGGACCGACTATGACCTCCGCCGCCATATGGAAGCCAGCAAAAAGGACCTCACCTACTTCGACCAGGAATCGGGCGAAAAGTATATTCCTTATGTAATTGAACCCTCCCTCGGCTGCGACCGTGTAGCCCTGGCCTTCCTCTGCGAAGCCTATGACGAAGAGCATCTGGTGGACTCGAAGGGTAAGGAAGACATCCGCACCGTCCTCCATCTCCATCCGGCTCTGGCGCCCTTCAAGTGCGCGGTGCTGCCTCTGTCCAAGAAGCTGGGAGAAAAAGCCCAGGAGATTCAGCGGGAGCTGTCCAAATACTTCATGGTTGACTACGACGATGCTGGCTCTATCGGCAAACGTTACCGCCGTGAAGATGAAATCGGAACCCCCTACTGCATCACCGTCGACTTCCAGACCGTGGGCGACGACAAAACCCCGGCGGACAACTGTGTCACCGTCCGCGACCGCGACACGATGGAACAGGTCCGGCTGCCGATTGACCAGCTCGTTTCCTACATCCAGGAAAAAATCGCGTTCTAATGAATCCGCTAATCTCCGGAGAAGAAATTTCTTCTCCGGAGATTTTTTCGGCCGATTTTTCCCCGTTGGATGCTTCCTTTCCCCCAATTTTGGCACAAAACCTTCTTTTTCTTATAAAAGAGACAAAATATATTGGAAAATCTCCGTATATGCTGTATAATAAAAGAACTGGATGGCCTTCCGGGTCATTCCTTTCGGTACATCGCCTACCCCAGGCTTCGCAGGGGGAAAGGCGTAGTATAGGTAAAATTTGGGTGAGGAGTAAACAACATGGAACATTCACGTGGCAAATTCTCCAGCAAACTCGGGTTTGTGCTGGCGGCGGCCGGATCAGCCGTCGGACTTGGAAACATCTGGCGTTTCCCCTACCTGGCGGCCAAATACGGCGGCGGTATCTTTCTTCTAGTCTATTTGATTCTGGTGCTGACTTTAGGGTTTACCCTGATGGTGGCGGAAACCGCCATCGGGCGCCGGACGGGATTAAGTGCCATCGGGGCTTTTGAAAAGTTAAACCATAAATTCCGCTTTCTGGGGTATTTGACCTGTCTGGTTCCCATTTTAATCTTTCCCTACTACTGTGTCATCGGCGGATGGGTCATCAAATATTTGACCGTTTATCTGTCGGGGCAAGGGATAGCGGCCGCCCAAGACACCTACTTTTCCAACTACATTGCCCAGACTGGAGAACCGCTTCTTTGGCTGGCTATCTACGCCGGGCTGACGGCAATCATCGTCTACTTCGGGGTGCAAAAAGGGGTGGAAAAAGCCAGCCGCTTCATGATGCCAGCCCTCATCATTCTATCCATCGGCGTGGCAATCTACTCGGTAACCCGTCCCGGTGCTCTTGCCGGGGTGGCCTACTTCCTGATTCCCGACTTCAGCCGCTTCTCGGCCAATACCGTACTGGGGGCAATGGGACAGATGTTCTACTCCCTGTCGCTGGCTATGGGCATCATGGTGACCTATGGTTCCTATATGAAGCAGGAGGACGACCTGGAAAAATCGGTCGCCCAGATCGAGGTCTTTGATACGGCAATCGCCTTCCTCGCCGGCATGATGATCATTCCGGCTGTCTTCTCCTACTCGGGCGGGGACGAAAGCGCCCTCAATAAAGGGGCGGGACTGATGTTTGTCACCCTCCCCAAAGTCTTTGCTGACGCCGGGACGCTGGGTCAGATCTTTGGCGGCGTTTTCTTCCTGCTGGTGCTGTTCGCGGCCCTCACCTCGTCGGTTTCGCTGATGGAGACGGTGGTTTCGATCTTCCAGGACAAGTTCCACTGGACCCGCAAGATGACCTGCACGGTGGTACTCATTCTCTGTCTGATTATGGCGGCGCCCTCCTCCCTCGGCTATGGAGCTTTGGACTTTATCCACCCACTGGGTCTTGCAATCCTCGATTTCTTCGACTTTATCACCAACAGCGTGATGATGCCGATTGTCGCATTCTTCACCTGCCTGCTGATCGGCTGGGTTGTCGGACCCAAGTATGTCACCGAAGAGGTCAAGCGCTCCTCCGCCTTTAAGCGGGAAAAGATTTTCGTCGTTGTCATCAAATATATTGCACCCATCTGCATCGCACTCATCCTGGTTTCGTCGATACTGGACACCCTCGGTATTGCGACAATCTGACGGCTGCCGCAAAAGGCCACCTGCTGGAGAATTTCTCGCAGACGGCCTTTTGTCCCCCCATCATTTCCCACAAAGGAGTTTTCACAATGATTTTATACGTTGTCCGCCACGGCGAAGCGGTCTGGAACACCCAAAATAAAATCTGTGGCCGCACCGACTCTCCCTTAACCGGCAAGGGCCGCGCCCAGGCTGCGGCTCTGGCTCCCAAAATGCCAAAGGTCGACCGAGTGCTGTGTTCCCCCCTCTCCCGGGCCCGGGAGACGGCGGAAATCCTGACCAAAGGAACGGGACTGGAAATCCAGATCGAGCCCCGCTTAATTGAGCAGAACTTCGGCAGTTTTGAGGGAATGGACCGGGGCACTCCAGCCTTTATCGCGGCCAAAAAGGAGCCTGCCTGCCATTTCCCCGGTGGGGAATCCTCTTTCCAGACTGCCGCCCGGGTATACAGCCTGCTGGACGAACTGAAGGCGGAAAACAGCGGAGAAACCGTGCTGCTGGTTTGTCATGGAGCGGTCATGCGGATCATTGAAACCTACTTCCGGGATATGCCGCTGGACGAATTCTACCACTTCTCCCCGGCCAACTGCACGCCGGTTCGGTACGAGCTATGAGCAGGGTGCTGTATCTGTCTGACCTGGACGGAACCCTTTTAGGGCCTGATCAGAAGCTCTCCTCTTACGCCGTCGAGACACTGAACCGCCTAGTATCGGAAGGGCTGCTGTTTTCTTACGCCACCGCCCGTTCCTTCTACACCGCCCGGGTCTGCACCGCAGGGCTCACCGCCCCTATCCCGATTGCAGCCTATAACGGCTCCATGATTATCGACCAGCACACCGGGAAAATCCTCCAAAAAAATACCTTTTCCCCCACCGAAACCGACAGCCTTTTCACCCTGCTGCGGGAGGCTGGGCTGCGGCCGATTGTGTATAGCCTGATCAACGGCCGGGAAAAGTTTTCCTTCGACTCATCCACCCTGCCACCGCCGGAAAAAGACTTTGTCGCCACCCGGCATGATGAACGGATTCGCCCCCTTCCGTCGGAAGAAGGGCTGCTGGACGGTGAGGTCTTTTACTTCACCTGCATCGACGACCCTGAGAAGGTGGAAAAGGCGCTGGAAGCTCTGCCCCACTTGCAAGGCATCGCCAGTTGGGTTGCTCAGAAGGACATCTACTCGGGGGAACAGTGGCTGGAAATCATGCCCGCCACCGCCACCAAAGCCAATGCTGTTCGGCAGCTTTTGACCCTCACCGGGGCAGAAAAAGCTGTCGTCTTCGGGGACATGAAAAATGACATTCCCCTTTTTAAAGCCGCCGGAGAAGGGTACGCTGTGGCCAATGCGGCGGATGAACTGAAAGCCATTGCCACTGGGGTCATCGGC
>CALXHB010000139.1 GCA_944387995.1 uncultured Clostridia bacterium
CATCGCCTCTTCCCTGGTGGGGGCATAGGCGATCAGCTTGGCGATCATCGAATCGTAGTAAGGGGTGATTTCATAGCCGGAATAAACCGCCGTATCAATCCGGATGCCCGGTCCTCCGGGCATATGAAGGGCGGTGACCACCCCGGGAGAGGGGCGGAAACCAGCAGCGGGGTTTTCGGCGTTGATGCGGCACTCAATGGCGTGGCCGGTCAGGTGGATGTCCTCCTGTTTAAAGGGGAGGGGCTCCCCGGCCGCAATCCGCAGCTGCATCTTGACCAGGTCGACACCGGTGACAAACTCGGTGACCGGGTGCTCCACCTGAATCCGGGTGTTCATCTCCATAAAGTAGAACTGGTCTCCCGACAGGAGAAATTCCACCGTGCCGGCGTTTTCATAGCCGCAGGCCTTGGCCGCCCGGACCGCAGCTTCGCCCATCCGTGCCCGGAGAGAGGGGGTCATAATCGGGCAGGGGCACTCCTCCACCATCTTCTGGTTGCGGCGCTGCAGCGAGCAGTCCCGTTCCCCCAGATAGACGGTGTTGCCGTAGCGGTCGGCCAGCAGCTGGATTTCCACATGGCGGGGGTCGACGATGAATTTTTCCAGGTAAACCCCGTCGTCCCCAAAGAAGGACTGGGCCTCCTGTTTGGCGTTGACGATGGCGTCCTCCAGCTCCTCCGGCCGGTCCACCCGGCGGATGCCTCTTCCGCCGCCGCCGGCGGAGGCTTTCACCATCACCGGGTAGCCGATCTTTTCCGCCAGCTCTTTCGCCTCTTCCACCGACTCAATCAGCCCATCCGACCCCGGCACAACCGGTACGCCGGCCTTTTTCATCGTCTGTTTGGCGGTGGCTTTGTCCCCCATCAGGGTCATCGCCTCGGGACTGGGGCCGATAAAAGTCACCCCGCAGCGGGCGCACATCCGGGCAAAACCGGCGTTTTCGGACAAAAACCCGAAGCCCGGATGAACCGCCTCGGCGCCGGTCAGTTCGCAGGCGGCGAGGATGGCCTTGATGTTCAGATAGCTGTCGGCGCTTTTAGCCGGGCCGATGCAGATTGCCTCGTCGGCAATCATCGCGTGGAGGGATTCCCGGTCCGGCTCGGAAAAGACCGCCACCGTCCGCACCCCCAGCTCCCGGCAGGCGCGGATAATCCGAACCGCGATCTCCCCGCGGTTGGCAATCAGGACTTTTTTAAACATAACTTTCCCTTCCCCGTGGATTATTCCTGTTTAGGGGCGTCGCCCAGCATCGAGGTGAGCTCGGCGGTGACCACCTTCCGGCCGTCCACCGTGGCGACCGCCTTGCAGACTGCCACCGGGCCGCGGGATTTAATCACTTCGACCTCCAGCGTCAGGGTATCGCCGGGGACCGCCTTGGAGCGGAATTTTGCCTTGTCAATCCCGCCGAAGTAGGCGATTTTCCCTTTGTTTTCCGGCATCGACAGCGAGCAGACCGCCCCGGTCTGGGCCAGCATCTCGATGGTCAGGACGCCCGGCTGCACCGGTTCCTGGGGGAAATGGCCCTTAAACCAGAATTCATCGGGCTTTAAGTATTTCTTGCCCACCGCCCGGACGCCGGGTTCCAGCTCGACAATCTCGTCGATCAGCAAAAATGGGTCCCGGTGGGGGATAATCTGCATAATCTCTTCTTTATTCAGATGCATGGGATAAGCTCCTTTCGCAAATCAATTTCCGTTTGATGAAACGGGAGGATGTATCGTGGTTTGGGCAGCCGCTTCGGTCCCCTGCTGGTGGGTTTTAATAAACCGCCGCAGGAAGAAGAAAAACCATACCGGCAGCACCGTGCCCTTAAAGAACATCGACAGGCTCATTGCGGTCCAGACGCCGTTTAACCCCAGCACGGTGGCCGACAGCCCCAGGGCTGCGGGAATCCGCAGCAGGTTAAAGGTCATACCCGACACCGCCGGGGGAACGGTATGGCCCATCCCCTGGAACATGCCGGCAGCAAGCCCCTCCAGGCAGCTGAAGATCTCCGCCATCCCCATAATCCGCAGATAGTTGGCCCCAATGGCCACCACCTCGTCCTCCTGGATGAACAGCCGCATCAGCGGCTCCGGGAAGACGATCAGCACGAAGCTGGCAATCGCCCCCCAGGCAATCATCAGAATTGAGCCGGTAGAAAATCCCCGCTGAATCCGCTGGAGCCGGCCGGCGCCGTAGTTTTGGGCGGTAAAGGCGTTGATGGCGGTGGCAAAGCCGCCGGAGATCATAAAGGAGATCGACTCGATCTGGGTGCCGACCTTCTGGGCCGCCACCGCGCCGTCTCCCCACCCGGCCACAATCCGGGCAATGATCATCGAGATCAGGGAGAAGATGCAGTCCTGGGCCGCCGACGGCAGGCCGATGTGGACAATCCGCCTTACACTCCCCTTTTTCGTCCGGGAGAAAAAGCGGATGCGCTTAAACAGCCGTTCGTCCTTTCGGGCGGAGTAGAGGTAAAGGAGGAAGACGCACAGCTGGGAAAAGACGGTGGCCGACGCCGCCCCCGCCGCTCCGAAGCCGGGAATCGGTCCCAGCCCGAAGACGCAAAGCGGGTCGAGAATCATGTTCAGCACCATCCCGATGGCCGTCACCCGCAGGTTAATCATCGTATGGCCCATGGCGGTGAAAAGGCCCCCCAGCACCTGGCCCAAAAAGGAGAAGACCACAAGGCCGCTGGTAATCATATGGTAGGCGCTGGCCTGGGCGATGGTGGACGGCTCGTTTAAGCCGTAAAAGCCGATCAACGGCTTGTCCAGCAGGACGCTTAAAAGCCCGTAGACCACCCCGAACAGCACCGCCATCCGCAGGGCCGCCGCCGCAAAGTTCGCGGCTCCCTCGGGGTCGTCCTCCCCCAGCTTCTGGCCGGTAAGCACCTGGCCGCCCATCTTGGGGATGGTCGCAAGCCCTGAGCCCAGCCACATATACATCCCGGCGGCGCCGACCGCAGCCACCGCCCCGGAACCGAGCTTTCCGACCCAGAACATATCGACGAGGTTATAGCCCATCTGAATCACCGAAGAGGCCATAATCGGCAGGGCCAGCTTGGCCAGCGTCCGGATAATCGGCCCCTCCAACATATTGACGGATTTCATTTTTCCAATTCCTTTCCCATCGGGAAAAGGAGGGGCGGCAGGCTAAAGACCCCCGTCCCTAAAGTTTCTTACCCGATGACCATAATCGGCTGGCCGTATTCCACTGCCTGGCCGTTTTCGACGAGGATTTTTTCCACCTTGCCGGACAATTCGCTGGTCACCTCATTCATCAGCTTCATCGACTCGATGATGAAGAGGACGTCCCCCTCTTTCACCTCGCTGCCCACCGTCACATAGGGAGGCTTATCGGGGGAAGCGGCCGAGTAAAAGGTACCGACAATCGGGGATTTAACGACGTTCCCTTCCGGAACCGCAGGGGCTTCCGGCTGGGAAGCCGCCGGAGCGGCCGCCTGGGGAACCGCCGCCGGCATGGCCGGTACAGCCGCCGGCGCGGCAACGCCCGCCGCCGGGGGGACCATATACATCGGAGCCGCCGGCTTTTCAGCCCCCAGTTTTAAGACAAAGTCTCCCTCCCGCAGGGTGAAGGAGGTGAGGCCGGCGTCGGAAAACGATTTCATCAGCTGGCAGAGCTCGTCCAAAGACAGTTTCAGTTCACTCATCAGATTTTCATCCTTTTATCCCGGGGCTTACCCCTCGTATTTTTTTAAGCAGAGCGCGGCGTTGTGACCGCCGAAACCGAGAGAGTTGGAAAGGGCGGAGGTAATCGGAACTTCCCGGGCGGTGTTGGGCACGCAGTCCAGGTCGCACTCCTCGTCCGGAACCTGATAACCCACGGTGGGCGGAATGACCCCGTTTTCCAGGGCCAGCGCGCAGGCCAGCGCCTCAACCGCACCGGCGGCGCCCAGCATATGGCCGGTCATCGACTTGGTGGAGGAAACGGGGAGGTGTTTGGCGTTCTCTTCGCCGACCGCCTTTTTGATGGCGATGGTTTCGTACTTTTCGTTTAAGGGGGTGGATGTGCCGTGGGCATTGATGTAACCCAGCTCTTCCGGCTTAACGCCGCCCTCTTCCATGGCCAGCTGCATAGCCTTGGCCGCCGCTTCCCCATCGGGGGCGGGGGAGGTGATGTGGTAGGCGTCGCCAGTGGCGCCGTAGCCCACAATCTCGGCGTAGATATGGGCACCCCGGGCGCGGGCGTGTTCCAGTTCCTCGAGAACCAGAATCGCGCTTCCCTCGCCCATGACAAAACCGGACCGCTCCTTATCAAAGGGGATCGACGCCCGGTCAGGGTCTCCGGAGGTGGTGAGAGCACCCATGTTGTTAAAGCCGGTGATGGCCAGAGGGGTGATGGCTGCTTCCGAACCGCCGGTCAGGCAGGCGTCCAGCACGCCGTATTTGATATTCCGGAAGGCCTCGCCCACCGCGTGGGAGGAGGTGGCGCAGGCGGTGACGGGGGCAAAGTTGACCCCTTTAAAGCCGGTCTTGATCGAGATATTCCCGGCGGCCATGTTGGCAATCATCATCGGGATAAAGAAAACCGAAACCCGTTTGGGGCCTTTGGTGTCATAGGTCCGGCAGGAAGACTCAAAGCTCTCCATGCCGCCGATGCCGCTGCCGACGATGACGCCGACCCGGTAGGGGTCGAGGTCCTTCAGATCGCTGCCGCAGTCCTTTAAGGCGTCCAGCGCCGCCGCGACGGCGAACTGGCAGTAGCGGTCCATCCGCTTGGCCTCTTTGCGGTCCATCCAGCCGGTGGGGTCGAAGTCCTTGATCTGGGCCGCCACCTGGACGGGGGTAAGGTTATCAATGCCGGTGATGGGGGAGATGCCATGGCGGCCGGAGCTGAGGCTGTCCCAGAAGGACTCCACCGTGTTGCCGATGGGGCTGATAACCCCGGCGCCGGTAATGACGACTCTTCTCATATTGAAGTTCCTTTCAAAGTGAAAATGAGGGGCAGGGCGGTAGGCTCTGCCGGATACAAAACAGAGATGTGTTCAAAACTGTCAAAATAAATCCTTGCAGATTGGATGGTTGCTGCGCAACGCCTAACCTTTGAAATAAGCAGCCGTGAAAAGTTTGCTTTCATTCAAGATTCGCGCCCGGCAAAGGGGCTAGGCATACCAGCTAAAGCTGTTATGCCAGAAAAAATATTTGCGGGCCGGCCAGAATGGCCCGCATATCCTGCTGAAGCAGGAAACCATATTTTTTCGCAGGTGATGGCACCATTGGAAGTAATACCGAAATCCCTTTAAAAAGGGGGCAACCCTAAACTCCTAATCCACCCCCGTGACTTGGTGACTTTGGAGTCAGCGCCGATTATTCCATTTCATCCATATCCCATGATGGACCAATTATGACGGAGTTTAAATAAACACGCTTACATTGCAAGGCCGCCGGAAACCACCAGCACCTGGCCAGTGATATAGGACGCCTTATCGGATACCAGGAAGGAAACCGCATTGGCGATGTCCTGCTGTTCGCCCAGCCGGCCCAGTGCGATCATCTTTTTGATCTGCTCTTTGTAATCATCGCCCAGCACGTCGGTCATAGCCGAACGGATGAACCCAGGGGCGACGGCGTTGCAGGTGACCCCGCGGGAACCCAGTTCCTTGGCGGTGGTCTTGGTCATGCCGATGACACCGGCCTTGGAGGCGGAGTAGTTGATCTGACCGGCGTTGCCATAGACGCCCGCCACCGACGAGATGTTGACGATCCGGCCGCTTCTCTGCCGCATCATGACGGTACCCACGTGGCGGATCATGTTGAAGGTACCTTTGAGGTTTACGTTTATGACCGCGTCAAACTGTTCGGGGGTCATCCGGACCAGCAGACCATCTTTGGTGATGCCGGCGTTGTTGACCAGGGCGTCGATGGTGCCAAAGCGGGCCTTGACGGCCTTGACCATCGCCTCGCAGGCGGCGAAATCGGAGACGTCGGCGATGAAGCATTCCGCCTCGACCCCCTGTTCCCGGCAGGCCGCGGCAACCGCTTCCCCGCCGTTTTCCACCTCCCGCTGGGAGTAGCAGTCGATGGCAATATTAAATCCATCAGCAGCCAGGGTCTTGGCGATGCAGGCGCCGATGCCCTGGGATGCGCCGGTAATGAGTGCAGTTTTAGCCATGTTGAAAGATTCCTTTCTGATTGAGGTTGTGGATGAATTCCATCCCGTTTTTGCCCCAAAAGGGACAATCTATTTTAATACAGAGACTCGTATCTGTGGTGAAGCAGCTGGTCCGCCTCGCTGAACATCTTCTCGATGACCTCTTTGCAGGGACGGATTTCGTTGACCATGCCACCGATCTGGCCGCACATGAAGGAGCCGTTCTCCTTATCGCCCTGCTGAACCGCCCGGCGGAGGGAACCGATGGTCAGTTCCTCAATCTCGGCAAAGGGCTTGCCCGCCCGTTCCGCTTCGATGACCTTGCGGGTATAACGGTTCTTGACCTGGCGGCAGGGAGCGCCGCCGACGCAGATGCCGCCGGTAATGGCCGAGTCGGTGTCCTTAGCCTTTAAGACCATTTCCTTATAATTCTCGTGAATCTGGCATTCGGGGGTCGCCAGGAAGATGGTCCCGCACTGGACCCCTTCGGCTCCCAGCATCATGGCCGCCGCCAGTCCCCGGCCGTCGGCGATCCCGCCCGCTGCCAGCACCGGGATGCTGACCGCGTCGACCACCTGCGGAACCAGGCACATGGTGGTAATCTGGCCGATATGACCGCCGGACTCCATTCCTTCGGCGATAACCGCATCGGCTCCAGCCCGCTCCATCCGCTTGGCCAGTGCCACAGAAGGCACCACCGGCACGACCTTAATGCCGGCCGCTTTCCAGGATTCCATGTACTTACCGGGGTTGCCGGCACCGGTGGTGACCACCGGGACCCCCTCTTCCACGACAATGCGGGCGAGGTCTTCGGTGTTGGGGCTCATCAGCATGATGTTGACCCCAAAGGGCTTATCGGTCAGAGCTTTGCATTTACGGATTTCCTCCCGGATTACTTCCCCGGGAGCGCTGCCGCCGGCGATGATGCCGAGGCCGCCTGCGTTGGAGACGGCCGCCGCCAAGGTCGATTCCGCGACCCAAGCCATACCGCCCTGAAAAATCGGATACTGGATGCCGAAGAGTTCAGTAATTCTCGTTTTCATCCTTGACACATTCCTTTCCATATGAAAAAGGCACTTCACCCTCAGGGCCCCATGCCTTTTTTAACCGTCCACCCCTCTCCCACCGGAAAGGGACAGACGAAAAACACCAAATACAGTTTATTTTTTCTCCGGAGGATTCCCCCGGCCCCGCATTTACAGGGTAAAGACGCAGCCGCCGTACACCAGCCCGGCCCCAAAGCCGACCATCCCGACCTTCTTGCCGGGGACGAGGGCACCTTGGGCGTTCAGTTCCGCCAGCGCCACCGGGATGCAGGCGGAAGAGGTGTTGCCGTACCGGTCAATGTTGACGTAGAACCGTTCCAGCGGAAGGCCCAGTTCTTTTGCCGCCGACTGGATAATCCGCAGGTTAGCCTGGTGGGGGATAATCAGGTCGAGATCTTTAGGCTGAAGTCCCGCTTTTTCACAGGCGCCCAACAGGGCTTTACTCATCGCCCCGACCGCGAACTTATAGACCTCCCGCCCGTCCATATAAAGGACGCCAGGGCGGTTCACATCGGGAAAATGGTCCACCGACTGGGGATCGACCTGGGTGACGAAGGGGACGTCGTTTAATGGCCGTCTGGCGAAGAGGGTATGTGCCCCGGTACCATCGGACCCCAGCACCGACTTAAACTCCCCGTCTCCCCAGCCGACGATGCAGGCCCCTGCCGCGTCGCCAAAGAGGACGCAGGTGGAACGGTCGGTGTAGTCGGTGATCTTGGAAAGACCCTCGGCCGAGACAATCAGGATATGCTTGTACCCGTTTTGCAGGTACATATGCGCCATATCCAGCGCGTAGACAAAGGCGGCACAGGCGGCGTTGATGTCAAACGCCACCGCGTTTTTGGCCCCGATGTTTCCCTGGATGATGCAGGCTAAAGAGGGGGTAATGTAATCGCTGGTAACGGTGGTGCAGAGGATGAGGTCGATGTCCTCAGGGCTCATGCCGGCGTTTTCAATCGCCCGCCGGGCCGCCTCTTCCGCCATCACATGGGTCGGTTCGCTGGCAATCCGGCGCTCCCGCATCCCGGTCCGTTTGACAATCCATTCGTCCGAAGTATCCACGATCCGGGTGAAATCCTCGTTGGTCACCACGGTTTCCGGCAGATAGTAGCCGGTTCCTAAAATTTTCAGTCCCATATTTCCCTTCCATTCTGGGCCTCCAAAGGCCCCTTTGCTGCTCCGGCGGACATCCGCCGCTCTTCCCGGGCGCAGGACGCCGGAGGTGGGAAAAGATTCACCGCCGGGCCACGAAAAAAACTTGAAAATTGCCGGGAATTTTGGTATAGTGAAATTGTACTACTTTATTGTATATTCTAATGGCCGGATTGTCAACCGAAAGCTGGCGACTGGAAGGGAATTTTTGCGGATTTTTTGGGTCCGATATAGCCCATCCTGCAAACTTTTTACAGTTCCTTCACAGCTTCTTTTTAGTTGACCGCCGGTCATTTTCCCCCGCCGGAGGGACGGGGCGGAGCAGCGGACTCCGGATATCGAAAGGAAGGATTTTGAATATGAAAACGGTATTTTTATTCGCAGGACAGGGTTCCCAGACCCCCGGCATGGCCGGTGAACTGGTAGCGGCCTCCCCGGCGGCGAAAGAGGTCTTTACCTGTGCCTCTGACATCCTCCATTTTGATCTTTTAGATAAATGCCTAAACGGCACCGCCGAAGAGCTGGCAGCTACTACCGTTGCCCAGCCGGCGATTATGGCCACCTCCCTGGCGGCCCTGTGCTGTGTCAAGGAAAAAGGGGTGGAAGCCTCCGGCGTCGCCGGCCATTCCCTCGGGGAATACGCGGCGATGGTCGCTTCGGGGATGCTGTCGATGGAGGACGGCTTTAAGCTGATCGCCCACCGGGCGGCGGCCATGGGCAAGGTGGCGGAAAAAGGCGCCGGGTCGATGGCGGCCATCATGGGCCTCTCGGCCGAAGAAATTGCCGCCGTCTGCGAGATGGTGGACGGGTATGTCCTCCCGGTCAACTATAACTCCACCGCCCAGACGGTCATCGCCGGGGACACCGACGCTGTGCAGGCCGCCTGCGCCAAGTTTGTCGAGATGGGCAAAAAAGCGGTGCCGTTAAAGGTTGCCGCCGCCTTCCACTCCAAGCTGATGCAGCCGGCTTCGGACGAATTTTACGAGGCGGCGAAAGGCTTTACCTTTAACGCCCCCACCCTGGAATTTTACTCCAACTTAACCGGCGGGCTTTTGACCGACTTCTCGGATATGCCCCGGTATCTGGCCCGGCATATCGTCTCCCCCGTCCGGTTTACCGACGAGCTCCACGCCATGCAGGCGGCGGGTTACGACTGGTTTATGGAACTGGGGCCGGGTAAGACGCTGACCGGTCTGGTCAAACGGACCCTCAAAGACGTCACCGCCCAGAATGTGGAAAACGCCAAAACCCTGGAAAAAGTCACCCCTTAAACGCCGCCATGGGCAGAAAGGAAACCTATGATCTATTCTCTTTACCCGGTATATAAAGACGCCATCTGGGGCGGGGAAAAGCTGAAAAAGGAATACGGCAAGGTAAGCACCCTTCCCCGCATCGCTGAAAGCTGGGAACTTTCCTGCCATCCGGACGGGATTTCCTCCATCGGCGTCGCCGGCATCGACGCCTCCAACCCGGTGCCGCTGACCGAATTTATCCGCATCCGCGGCAAAGCGGAGGTGCTGGGCACCCGCCCGGCGGCCTTCTCCTCTTTTCCGGTGCTGATTAAGCTGATCGACGCCGCCAGCGACCTCTCCATCCAGGTTCACCCCGACGACCGGTACGCGATGAAGCAGGAAGGAACCTCCGGCAAGACCGAAATGTGGTATGTCATCGACGCCGAAGAGGGAGCTTCCATACTCTGGGGCTTTGACCACCTGGTCACCCGGGAGGAGGTGCGAAAAGCTGCCCTGGACGGGACGCTGGAAAGGATCTGCAATCGGGTCCCGGTCCACAAAGGGGACGTCTTCTGGATCAACGCCGGCACCCTTCACGCCATCGGCGGGGGCATCACCCTGGCGGAAATCCAGCAAAACTCCTCCCTCACCTACCGTCTTTACGACTACGGGCGGCTGGGGACGGACGGCAAACCCCGTGAGCTTCACCTGGAAAAGGCCCTGGACGTCCTCAAATACGAGCGTCCGGTCCGGAGAGGCCCCATCGGCCGGAAGGAAATCCACCAGGGGTATACCCGGACGCTGCTGGGCAGCTGCCACTACTTCACCGTTTCGGAAATCGAGCTGACTGGAGAGTATATGGGGCTGGCGACGCCCCTTTCCTTCCACTGCCTGACGGTGGCGGAAGGCAGCATCCTCATCGAAAACGAAGGCCAGCGGGTGGAAGGCAAAAAAGGTGACAGCTTCCTCATCCCTGCCGGCGCAGGCGTTTACACCCTGCGGGGTCGGGGAAACATCCTCGTTACCACCGTTTAATGGAAAGGAGCAGAGATATGGCAGCTTCGTCCCTCCCGCAGTCAGGGGAAAAGCCCCGCGACATCAAGCTGAATAACCGCCGGATCGTTTTAAAGCTCCTTTCCCAGAAGGAAAAGGTCACCTTGGGAGAGTTGGCGGCGGAAAGCGCCCTCTCCCGCAACACCGTCAAAAAGTGCATCGACTTTTTCCTTGCCAAAGGGATCGTAGCCGACGCCGGCAAGGGCAGTTCCACCAGCGAAGGCGGCAAAAAGCCGGATATGTTTACCCTGGACGGCCGCTGGGGGAGCATCGCCAGCTTTTACTGCTGCGGGACCGAACTGACCGGCGCTCTCTACACCGTTTCCCAGCAGTGCCTCTGTCAGACCGGTGAGGCACTGCCTGTCTATACGCCGGAAGAGGTGGTGGCAGGCTGCAAGCGGCTGTTAGACCGCATGATGGCGGAAAGCCGGGAACATCCGGGGCCGCTGAGATGGGTGACCTGTTCCATCCACGGTATCGCCGACATCCACACCGGCACCGTCCTCTCCAACCGCCAAAACGCCTGGAACGGGCGGGTACCCCTGGGAGATATGCTGCGGGAAGCCCTGGGGGCGCCGGTTTCCTGCTGCAACCCGGTGCGGACGATGCTTTTATGGGAAGCGGAAAAGGACAAAACCGTTAAGGACAACTCCGCGATTGTCTACACCAACGGCACCGGGGCCATGGCGGCCATCATCCGCCACGGGGTCGTGGTGCAAGGCAAGCGCTGCGTCCTGGGGGAGATCACCGGCATCCCGCTGGGCTTCAGTGCCCACCCCGCCTCGGACACCGCCCTGGGAGGCGACAGCCTGGGGGACCTAGTCTGCCGGAAAAAGCTGCTGGAGGAAATGGCTTCCCAGCCTGCCCTCTTCCAGACCTCGGAACTCTCCCATCTGGGACGGCAGCCCACCTTAAACGATATCTTCACCGCCGCCGGCATGGGGGACAAACTGGCCCAGGCGGTGGTGCGGTATGCGGCCCGGTGGTTTGCGGTATCGCTGCGGCAGCTCCTCTTCCTAGCCGACCCGGATATCATCATCATCCAAGGGGACTACGTGGGAGCCGGACAGTATTTTCTGGACACCCTGCGGCAGTATGTCCAGTCCTACGTCGCTCCGGCCGTGGACGTCATTCCGGATATCCGGCTGTCTAAGCTGGACGAAAACGATTCCTGCCTGATGGGCGGGTCAATCATCGGCCTGGGGTCGGTCTTTGCGGACGACGGACTGTATGAATGAGAAAATCCCGTTTCGGGCGGTGTTGACCGTCCGAAACGGGATTTTTATTGGAATTTCTTGCTTTATCAGGACCGCACCTGGGCGCTCCATTCATAGATGATGTTGGTTTCGGGGTCCAGCTCAAACTCGTAGTAAACCCCGTCGTAGGAGACATTCCCTTCATAATGGGCGCGGCCGTCTCCCCCTTCCTGCCAGATGTTGACATCCTCCGCCGCGGCACCGGTCAGGTCGGCGATCTTCTGGGCCGCCTGGTCAATGGTGACCGAGGTCTCCGGCTGGGCATAGACCCATTCCTTTTTCAGCTCATAATTGGTTTCATAGATTCGTCCATCCGCCCGGAGAATCTCATACTCGTATTCCCCCGCCTCGGTTTCAAACTCTGTTTTATAGACCGGATTGCCGTTTTCCTGCTCCCGCTCCACCTGGACGTTATACACCTCATCCGCCGCGACTCCGGCATGCTCATAGGCGATGGAGAGGGCTTTTTCTTCGGTGATCTCCCCATCGGAAGTGGAAGCGGCGCTGCTTTCAGCCGGCACAGAGGAAGAAGAGGTCACCGGCGGGGCCACAGGAGTCCCGGACGAAACGGAAGCCTGGGAAGTTTCCACCCCACTGCCAGAAGTGTCCGTTACGGCAGAACTGTTGCCGGAACCATCGCCCGAACCGCCGAGATTGATCTTCAGGCTGCATCCCGCCAGCAGCAGGGCGGACAGTACAGCCCCTACCATGATCTTGCTACCCTTTTTCATCATAACATACCTTCCTAAAAATCCGGCGACCCCTCCGGCCGCCTCCAGAATATGCTTATATTGCCTCTAGTGTATCATATTCCCGCTCCATATGCAAGGGACATAGACAATTAAATCAACGAAAGATACCGTTTTGCTGTTTAAGGAATATTGAAGCATCGGATAAAAAACCGGAAACCGCCTTCTTCATAAAAGGGATGGTTTCCGGTTTTATCTGTTCTGCTTCCCCGTATCCGCGATCCCACGGAGGGTACAATTATCCTTCCTGTTCCTGTACCGGCTGGCGCTTGCGGTTGATGACCGACCAGAGCCCGCCTTCATCCACCGTCCGACCGGGGAAGGCCAGCTCATAACAGTAGCGGATAATCTCCTTGCGCTTGACAATGCCGATAAACATATCCCGGTCATCCACCACCGGCACAAAGTTCTGGTTCATCGCCGAAATGACCAGGTCCTCGATGCTGGTGCCGACCTTCACCGCCTGGGCATTGGTCCGGCGGTGGACCTCCGACAACGGCTCTTCCTCCGCCATCCGCAGGTTCATAAAATCCTGGCTCTTGATATGCCAGAGCAGGTCCCCTTCGGTGATAACCCCCACATAGCGTCCCTCCCGGGTGATAATCGGGATGGAGGAATATTGATGGTACTCCATCTTCTCCAGCGCCTGCCGGAGGGAAAAATCGTCATACAAATATGCAACTTCACTTTTAGGCGTCAGGAAGTGCAGAATATTCACGCCAAATCACTCCTTATGCTGTCCACTCTACAAGGTTATTATATCATAAATCCCGGGGTAATCATGTCAAATTTCTGTTAATTTCCCATGTATTTTTACCTTCCCAGCTGGAAACAGCTGCATACCGGGCCCTGGGTCCGCGTAAGATTAAAAAAACCGGAGGCCGGGCTATCGGCATCCGGGACAGCTACACCCTTGTCGGAAAGGAATGGTCAGCATAATGGGGGATAAACGGGTTTTAACGGCAGCGGCAGGCGGTTTTCTCGCCCTCGTGATGGTGGGGAGTATGCTGCTGTATGGATGGTGGGAAGCGGCAGGACCGGAAGAGCCGTCGGTCTCGGCGGCGGAACCGGCTCCCCCGGGACTAATGGCGGTAACGGCGCCGGAAAAGGCACTTTCCACCCCTCCCCAGGTCTCCGCGGGGTCAGCCTGCGTCATGACCGGCAGCGGGGAGCTGCTGATGGAAAAGGAGGGGGACGCCTTCCGCTCGATCGCCAGCACCACCAAAATCATGACCGCCCTGTTGACCCTTGAACTGGGGGCGGACCGGCTCGACGAGCCTTTCACCGTCGGGGACGAGGTCAAGGTAGAAGGGTCCGCTCTTGGCATCAAACCGGGGGCGGAGGTGACCCTGCGGCTGCTGGTCTGGGGGATGCTCCTCTCCTCCGGCAACGACGCTGCCGCGGCAGCAGCCATCCACCTGGGCGGGAACTTTGATGGGTTTGCCCAGCTGATGAACCAGAAAGCCCAGGAGCTGGGGATGGAGAATACCCACTACGTTACCCCCTCCGGCCTGGACGCCGAAGGACAGGGCAGCACCGCCAAGGACCTGGCGATTCTCGCCTGCGCCGCCCTTCAAAACCCCACCTTCCGGGAGATCTGCGGGCAGCAAAACGGCCATATGACCGTCGGCGGGGTAGAATACTGGATGAGCAACCACAACCGCCTTCTGAAGGAGTACGAGGACTGTATCGGAATCAAAACCGGCTATACCGACGAGGCGGGACGGTGTCTGGTGTCGGCGGCGGAACGGAACGGAGCGGTGGTCATTTCGGTGGTGCTCTCCGCTCCCCAGGACTGGGAGGACTCCAAAGCGCTGTTGGACTGGGGATTCTCCTCCCTGACGCCGGTGACCCTGGAAACCGACCTCAGCGGGGTTGAGGTGCCGCTGCAAACCGAGGAAATCTCCCTCTCCTATTCAGTCCAGCCCCGGGATTCTCTCACCGCCGCCCTGGCCCCCGGAGAAATCCTCTACCCGGTGGTATCGGTCAGAGCTTCCGCCTCCGAGGGGGCGGCAAAGGGTGACACCGCCGGCATCCTTCGCTGGATCGACCAAGACGGAAAGACCCGCTGCTGGACCCTGTTGGAACTGTCCGACCCGGTTATTTCTTCGGATGCAGCCGGGCCTCCCGATCAATCGACCACTCCTTGAGGTCGTTGCCCTCTTTCAGCAGCTGGTACAGCTGCTCCCGGTCCCCGGACTTGAGCGCCTCGTCGTAGGCCCGCAGATTCTCGATCAGCGTCTCCACCTCAAAGGTCAGGGCCTCCCGGTTCATCATAAACAGCTCGGTCCACATCCCGGCGTTTAATTTTGCCACCCGGGAGAGGTCCTTAAAGGAACCCGCCGAAAATCCACTCTCGTTTTTGAGGGTCGGGCTTTTGACGTAGGCGTTGGAGAGGACGTGAGCCACCTGGGAGGTGTAGGCGATGGTGGCGTCGTGGGTACGGGGGTCGGTTTCCACCACCCGGGAGAAACCCAGCTGCCGGGCCAAATCCCGCAGCAGCTCCATATGCAGGGGGTTGACATTTTCCGGCGGAGTGATAATCCAGCTGGCCCCTTCGTAGAGGCTCGCCAAAGAATAGGCAAAGCCGGAAAACTCCCGGCCAGCCATCGGATGGGTGCCGATAAAGGGTCGATGGGCCGCATCAAACATCGGCTGCAAAACCTCCACAATCGACTCCTTCACCCCGCAGGTGTCGACGGTCAGCCCCTGCTCCGGGAAACAGTCCAGATACTCCCGGGCAAAGGAGAGGGTCAGCTCAGGGTGGAACCCCAGGATCACTAGGTCGAACTGCCGCAATTCCGACAGGTCGGTGATCTCTCCGTCGATGGCCTCTTCGGCAAAGGCCTCCCGAATCACCTGCCGGGAACGGTTCCAACCGTAGACCACATGCCCCGTTTTCGCCTTGATCGCCCGGCAGAAGGAGCCGCCGATGAGTCCCATCCCCACAACTGCAATTTTCATATTCCGTCCATCCTTTCGCTTTCGTGCTTTTACTTCATAAAGTATACCACGGCTTTTTTTCCCCGTCAACCCCACCTTTCCCAGGCAAATGCCCTAAACCGGGAACGTTTTGTTTGGGTAGTTTACCAAAATTGCCCGAAATCCGCAACTTTTCCCCATCCCCATAACCATTATGGGTGAAAGGATAAGGGAGCAACCCCCTTTTGAAAGGATGATGAAAATGAAACGGAAATGGAAACCGCTGCGGCTCCTGGCAGCCGCCATGACCGCCGCCCTGCTGCTGGCGGGGTGCGGCGCGGGATCGGACAACAGCGCTACTTCGTCGATGGCGATGTCTGCAACGGATGAGATGGAAATCACCATGGACGCCGCCAACGGCCTCGAGACCGGGGAAATCGACGCCAACACCCTGGAAGATACCGAACGGAAGATCGTTTACACCGCCTCGGTGTCGATAGAAACCGAGACCTTTGAGGATTCCTCCGACACCATCCAGCAGCTGGTGGATGAGGCCGGAGGGTACATCGCTTCCAGCAGCCTCTGGGGCAACACCGGTGGCAACAGCCGGTCGGTCAGTTACAGCTGCAAAATCCCAGCGGAGCACTACAAAAGCTTTCTGGAGAGCCTGTCCGGCACCGGCAACGTCTACCGGGTGAACCAGTACACCGACGACATCACCACCCAGTATGTGGACGTCGAAGCGCGGCTGTCCACCCTGGAAAACCAGCGAAAGCGGCTGGAGGAGCTGGCGTCGGAAGCGGAGGACATCGACACCCTCCTCTCGATCGAGACCCAGCTGGGGGAGGTCCAGTACCAGCTGGAGAGCTACACCGCCCAGATGCGGACCCTCCAGAACCAGGTCAGCTACTCCACCGTCGACATTGACCTAAGCGAAGTCGCTAACGTTTCGGAAGGGACAGCCTTCGGCACCCGGGTCAAGGCCGCGTTTGGCGGCAGCTGGGACACCTTTGTGGCGGCGGTGCAGGGGCTCATCATTGCGCTGATCTACCTGCTGCCGGGGCTGGTGGTTCTAGCGGTCATCCTCGCGGTGGTCATTCCCCTGGTGATCCGCCATAAGCGGAAGGAAAGGGCCCGCAAACCCGCTTCCCCCGCCCCTGGACAGTGGACCGGATGGAAAACACCGGCGGAAAAACCGGAACAGCCTCCCGTTCCGGAGGAAAAGCCGGACACCAAAACGGACCCGGACAAAAGCTGAGAAAACGTTTTCCGGAAAGGAAGATACAGGATGAGAAAACGCCGCCCTTTGTGGTTATTCACCCTCTGTCTGGGGCTTCTGCTGACCGGCTGTGCCGAAAAGGCGGAGACCCTCCAGGATAAAATTCCGATGGTACGGGTGGAGGGGAAACTCTATTACGATACCGGCGAGGAAAGCCCCGCCGCCAGCCGCTCCGATACCCCCGACGGAGAGATCACGGCGTCGGTGGAAGGAACGGAAATCCCCACCGAGGACGACCAATCCAATTTTGGCACCGGTTATCCCTATCAGTTCGGCGACGGGGATACCATCGAAGTCCAGCTAAACGGCCGGTGGATGGTCTTTGAGCAGCGGGAGGGCACCGGCAGTCAGGTCCGCTTCGGGGACCGAATGGTGGACGCATCCGGCCTTTCGGAAGAGACGCTGGAATGGTTGGACTGGTACAACAGCCTCCCCGCGGAAGAACAGCTGAAGGTCAGTGCCATCCCGTCCGACCTGTTAACCGAGGCCGGCATCGTGGAGACGGAAGACGCCGAAGCGCCCGCCACGTCTGATTAAATCATCAAGACGCAAAAAGGCGTCCTGTCTGGGGAAACCAAACAGGACGCCTTTTCATTATTTGTTAAACATGTCCTTCAGCTTATCTGCGAAGGACTTTTTTCGGGGGTTTTGACGATCGGTCAGCGAATCTTCAAACTCCCGCAGCTTAGCCTTCTGCTCACGGGTAAGCCCCCGCGGAACCTCGACCACCACCGTCACATACTGGTCGCCTCGGCTGCGGCTGTTGAGCCGCTGGACGCCCTTGCCCCGCAGACGGAATACCGTCCCCGGCTGGGTGCCCTCCGGCATGGTATAGGCCACCGTACCGTCGATGGTCGGCACCGTCAGCTCGTCGCCGGTTACAGCCTGATAGAAGCTGACCGGAATCTCGCAGCGGATGTCGTACCCTTCCCGGCGGAAGGTGGGATGGGGCGCCACCGATACGGTCACCAGCAGATCCCCCGCGGGGCCTCCGTTGGCGCCGGCGTTGCCCTTGCCCCGCAGGGAAAGGGTCTGCCCATCGTCGATGCCCGCCGGCACGACAACCTCAATGGTGGATGTAGAGCTGGTGGTACCCCGGCCGCCGCATTTCGGACAGGTCTTTTCGATGACCCGGCCGGTGCCGCCGCAGGCGTCGCAGGTCCGCTGGGTGGCGATGACCCCGAAGGGGGTCCGCTGCTGTACCCGAACGGTGCCCGACCCGCCGCAGGTGGGGCAGGTCTTCATGGCGGTGCCGTGTTCAGCGCCGGTGCCGCCGCACTCCTTGCAGCTGTCGGTGCGGGTGACGGAAATCTTCTTATTCACACCCTTGCAGGCTTCCATAAACGAAATGGAAATCTGCACATGGATGTCGCTTCCCCGCCGGGGGGCGTTCGGGCTGCCCCGACGGCGTCCGCCGCCGCCGAAACCGCCGCCAAAAAAGTCTTCAAAAATCGAGCCGATATCGCCCATATCGCCAAAGCCGCCGAAGCCGCTGGCTCCTGCTTCCCCGCCGCCATAGCTCGGGTCGACGCCGGCAAAGCCGAACTGATCGTAGCGCTGACGTTTCTGGGGATCGGATAGCACTTCGTAGGCCTCGTTGACCTCTTTAAACTTTTCCTCAGCGGGTTTATCGCCGGGGTTGAGGTCAGGATGGTATTTTTTTGCCATCCGGCGGTATGCCTTTTTCAGCTCATCCTCGCTGCACCCTTTCTGGACGCCGAGGACTTCATAATAATCTCGTTTATCAGCCACTCGTTACTCCTCCTACCCGCAGCGTAACACCGCCGCGGAACGATCCATACGCCCCTGAAAACGGGGCTTAAAGGGAAAATCCCCTTATCACAGCAGAAGGGTAAGCGGAAAACCCGCTTACCCGGCTGCCACGGCGGACCAGCCGCCGGGAAAGATTATTTGTTGTCGTCAACCTCGTGGAAATCAGCGTCCACAACGTTGGGGTCGCTGCCCTGGGTGTTGTTGCCGCCCGTGGGGTTGCCGCCCATATTGCCCATGTTGCCCATATCGGGGCCGGGGTTACCGCCCTGGGCGCTCTGCTGAGCCTGATAGAGTTTCTCGGAAAGGGAGTAGAAGGCCTTCTGGACCTCTTCCTGTTTAGCCTTGATGAGCTCGATGTCGTCGCCCTTGAGGGCTTCCTTCAGGTCGTTGACTTTCGCTTCGACGTCGTTCTTTTCAGCGGCGGAAACCTTGTCGCCAATCTCCGTTAAGGTCTTCTCGGTCTGGAAGACCATCTGGTCGGCGTTGTTGCGGATATCGACGGCCTCTCTGGCCTTCTTATCCTCGGCAGCGAAAGCTTCTGCTTCGCGGACTGCCTTATCAATATCCTCCTTGCTCATGTTGGTGGAG